>NZ_CP126145.1:327222-649444 GCF_030126985.1 Sagittula sp. MA-2
CGCCATCCGTCGCTGTCGGACTCCACGCCCTCCGCCACCGCGTCCGCCTCGCTGATCTCCTGCACTCGCTGGACCCGGACGTCCGTCACGGTCAGGGTCAGGCGGGAGGCCCAGCGGGGCATGTACCGCCCGTGCCGATAGCGCCCCCAAGCACGAGGCGATGGCCATCCGAAGGTTTGCGCGCTGCCGTCTGCCTCGAAGGAAATCGGCTCCTCGCCACCCAGCTCTGACGGTTTGAGGTCGTCATAGGCATCAGCTGTGCGCCATGCCTCGCGGACCCAGAGGCGGTCTCCCGGCACAACATTGATCGGCAGTAGGTCCCGGTTTCCCGGCAGGGTGAGGAAATCCGGGCCGAAGACGGATAACGCATCAATCGCAGCAGCCTTCGTGATGGCCCGCCTCGTCTGGGTCTTCCGTCCGTCGAGTAGCGCGCGGATCATGGCCGCGCTGAACAGGATCGGCTTGTCGGGCATGGCGCGCTTCGGCCCCTCGACCGGCCCGTGATCGGGGCACCAGTCCTGGTGCTGCTGGCCGGGGGCGCGGCCGCAGTCGGGGCAGTTGGGAGGGAGGAAGACGGTCATGGCGGTCTCCAGCGTTAGGTCGTTTCAGGAGAATTCATCGCTGGCCCACTCGTGCCAGTCGAAATCGCAGCCGCACGACCACTTGGTGAACCAGCCGCCCTTGCCGTCGGGAAAATCGCCCATGTCGTGCGGGGTCTCCTGGCAGTTGGGGCACACAGGAATCGAGACCGCGACCACCGTTCCCGGCGGGAAGGTCCGTGCTGAGAGCATGAGCGTACCTTCGCGGCCCACTGGCCCGTCTCCGTCCATGTCGCCCTCCGCCGATCCCATCCAGCGCGGTTCGTGCCGGTCGCAGTTGGGGCCGGCGTAAACGTCAGGCGCGTGGCGCGCTCTCATGGTCTCGCGTAGCTGCATGGCGGTCTCCGGGGTTACAGGATCGCTGCGCCTGAGCGCGAGGATGGTTCGCAGGCAACGGCCAGCGCGCGCTGCGCCCGGTCAAGCGCCGCCGCTGTCGAATTATTCGAGGGGAAGATTTCGACCACTACATCCCAACTTTCTTGCGTGCGGTCCAATCTGTCGTTCAAGGCCGAGGCTTCAGCCTTGGATAGGATCAGGACAACTTGATCTTGCTGTTTCACATAGGCTGCCATGGGTGCCTCCGGGTCTTCAGGATTGTACGGGAGAAGGGTCGCCTTCCCAGCCAAGCGGCATCAGGAAGCCAGCAGCGCCACGGTGCCCGCCGCCGCCATAGGCTTGCGCGATGCTCGACACGTCCAGCCCGTCGGCTCTGGACCTGAGAGAGAAGGCGCGGCCCTTGGGTCCGTCGACGTAGGTAGCGGCGAAGGGTTCACCTTCTGCCATGGTCCCTGCGGTGTCCGAGGCCAAGGCGTAGGGTGCGGCTGCGACCGGCACATCATGGCCGCCGATCATCATTCGCCGCTTCGACACGTCGATGACCTGCCGCACGAGCTTGTCATGCGCCCGCAGGATGGCCTCGCCTTCGGCGGCGACCCGACCAATGTCCGCATCAGCCTGGAGGCGCGCGGCCAGTTCGTGCCATGTGTCCCAAGTCATTTCGTGGGAACCGATCACGGCGTTGATCTCCCGGGACTGGTCGATCTTCCAGCGCCAGAGGTCGCGGTCAGCTACCACGTCAACGAGGAAGGGGCGCTCGCCTCGGCAGAAGTAATCCCACGCCATCTGCGCGCCGCTGCGCTCCATGTCGAACAGGGCGACGGGGTTTCCGGCGCAACTGCGGTGCAGATCCCAGCCGCCGACCGGAGCCGGGATGCCCTTCAGATCATCCTTGGCGGTCTTGTGGTGGTCGAGGATAAGGATCGACCTGGCCGACATCGCCATGCGCTCCAGAACCGGCCTCTTGTAGCTGAAATCCACGATGATGACGTCAGCCCCGGCCACCTTCGGCGGCTCGCTGCCGTAGCTCGCGGGGATATACTCGACGGCATCGCCAAGGGCTTCGCGCACAGCCCATGCGGCGGTGAAACCGTCCGCGCAATTGGCGTGGTAAATGCAGATGGTGTCGGTCATGGCGGTCTCCTGAGTGGCTAGGCCGGGATGTCCCGACCTAGAAGATTAGGCGGCCAACTGGTCGCGCAGGCGAAAGCCGAGAAGCGGCCACAGCTTCTCGCGGGCGTTGCTGCGGGCGATCTTCTGCCCGATCTCGGCGTTGAAGTTTTCCGGGCTGGCACATGCGCTTTCGCCGGTGACGGTGAAGCCGTTCTTGAGCGTCAGGCAGCACACAGTCAGGCACGAGCCGGGGAAGACGTGATAGTCTTCGGCCACGATCTCGGCATCGAGCATGTCGGGCGTGATGCGCTTTGCGGTCAGGCCCTTCTCTTTGATTTCGGCCTCGATGGCCGCTTCGTCTTTGCTCATGGGTATCTCCTTTCGAGCGGTTGCGGGTTTTCAGGACAGCGCCAGCAGAGGGCAGTGCGAGGGGTCGCACCATTCCATGCCGCTGGTGTTGTCGTGGTGTTCGCAGATGCGGCCTTGGCCCTCATCATCGCGTTTCGGGTTCCGGTAATCGCACACTGATTGGCAGTGATCCCATGCCGCCTTGACGGCGTGTAGGGCCTCGACTGTTTCTGCGCTGACGGTCATCTGCCCCTCCTGCGGGTTATTCGGACTCGGTTTCGATCCGCTCAGCGGTGGGCATTATCTCGCCTTTGTCGCCCATCGCCTCGATACCAGCCTTTTCGCTGTAGAGCTGCACGATGGTCCGCTGGTTTGCGATGTGCGCTTCGATGATCGGCCGGCACATCGAAAACGGAACATTGAAAATGCGGTGACCGGACCCCGAGGGGACGCCAAGCTGCAAGCCATCATACCGACGCCCGAAGGCGTCCCGGATGTCCTTCTGATCGAAAGACGAAGTGGCCATGGCCGCTTCGACATCTGCGAGCAGCTTTTCCGCTGTCTCAATTTCGCGGTGCGCGAAAGCGATTGCTCGCGCTGTTTCCATGGATACTGGCATGGTTTTTTCCTTTCGGGGTTAGGTGGGTTGAGCGCGCAGCGCGCTTGCGGCGGGCGGGATGGTGTGGAGGTGAAGTCCGAACGGCAGCCGTCCGCGCAGCACCCAGATGTGGAACATGTCAGCCCCATCGACCACTTGGTCGCGCGGCGGGTAGACCTCGATTGCGGTCGCATCCACGCCGGCCAATTCGTCCTTGATCCGCTGCATCTCGGGCCATGTGGGGCGCTGGCCTGACAAGCTGCTGACCGCGAGATGTCTCACGCCAGCCTCTGCCGGCCGGTCTAGGACGCTGAAGACCTTGTTGCGATGCGCAGTCGTGACGAAGGCCGCCCATCCTCTGCCGACCTGACCCGGCATGAAGGTGAGCGTTTCCCACTCTCCCCAATCGCCGGACTTGCGCCGTTTCCTCTCGCGCGCCAGTAAAGCGGCTTGGTCCTTCTTCGCGATCCACTGCATCGCCCTATTCATGCTGGCCGTCCTCCCCTGCGACGGCGCGGAGGGCGGCGCGGGATGTCATCCTCATCGTGTCGATGGCCTTGCCAATATCCACCAACTCGCGCGCGATAACCTCGCGGGCGACAACCTTGTCGTCATAGGTTTCGGGGCGGTATTGGTCATGCAGGGCCAGCGCCTCCAAGATTTCTTGGGTCCAGATGCGGACCTGTTCATCGTGGAAGTGTTCGGAGACCGCCCCCTCTGCCACGCTGGGGCGGTCCTGTACCGATTGGACGGGGGCGCATTCGAGGGCGGAAATGACGCGGCGCTCGTAGTCGGCTTGAGCGGCGGCTTTGGCGGCTTCGAAGTCGCCATCAACTTGCTTGCGGCCACCCGGCCCCGTCACCCAGTAATCCACCCCTGTCAGGTGGCTCTTAACCACAGAGTACCCACCGATTTCAGTTGATGCGAAAGCACGTTCTCTGGTCGGGATGCTGTCGTCCTCCCACACCAGCGGCTTCACCTTCACCGCGATCTCCTGCGTCCGTCCCCCGCAGAGAGGGCAGCGTCTGGCGGCGGCAAGCTCGGACTCCAGGGCGGCGATACGGCGGATCAGCGGTTCTGAGACCGCATCTGCTATCTCGATCAATCGGTCTTCATCGTTGATGATCGGCACGAAGTCATCAGGACCCATTGTCCCGACGTTCCATGACTCCCAGACGCGCTTGCAGTCGTAAGCATCTTGCCCGATTGCGGCACTCGCCCGCAGGCGAGAGACTTCGGTAAGCTTGCGTGCGTCAGTCATTGCCCCGGCCCTCCCGGATTGCTGCGGCGATTCTGCTGTACGTGACGGCTAGCGCGCGGTATCGGTCCCACGGGTCCGACCCTCCGCGATAGCCTGACTGCCGTTTCTCAGCCCGAGCGGCGAAACGATCCGCCACCTGTGCACACCGCTCCCGCTCCGTCTTCACCGCCTCAGCTACCTCCGCCTCTGCGCGGTCAAGGTGGTCCCGCAGGGCGCGCAGGGCGTCTGCCGTGTCAGAGTAAATGCCGTGCGCATCGGCCCATCCGCTCGGCATGTGCACCGCTTCTCGTGTCGCAAGGGCTGACATCTCCTTCTCCAGCCGCTCCACCGCCTCTCTGCTCACGTCAGTCATGCCGCCATCTCCTCTGCTGTGGCCCACGCGCCCCACTGGGCGGCGGAAAATGTCTTGAATCCGGTCACGCTACACCCCCCCGAACAGGTCGAGCTGCGCCGGCGGTCGTTCTGTCTCTGCTGGTTCCTTCGCAGGCGGATCCCAGATCCAGCCAGCCGAGGCAGTGGGAAGCGCTGAGAGAGCGCCACGCATAAGCCGCTGCCAGTGGTGCCACTCCGTTGCCGAGGATGCGCAGAGCGCGTGACCGCTGGGCCATCCCATCAGCCATTCTACGAAAGCGGGTGACAGCCGCCTGCGCGTCCACCAGGTGAGCCGCTTCTGTCTCCACCTCTCGTAGGAGGTCCGCAGTCTGTAGGCCTGCTGCGCGCTGCACGATGCGGGCCGCCGCGTCGGGCGGCACCACGCTCGCGAGATAGAGCGCGGCGGCTTTGGCATCGCGGCGCGATAGAGCAGGCGCGCAAGACGGGTCTGATCGGAGTGCAGCCGCCCATGCGTCGAGGTCGCCGGGTCCGGGTGGGAAAAGCCCTGCTCCGCCGCGAAGTCGAGCATGTCGAGCCTCGTTTTGCCGTCCTTCCGCGTCAAGCTGGTGGCGCTGCTGCCTTTGTGGTCTCGCGTGGTCGCTGTCGGCCAGTTCATCGCGTCCGTCGCCAGACACCTGTTCCCGGCATTTGTCCCGGTCGCACCGCTCGTCTGCCCAGCCCCGCGCGCCCTCTGATCGTGCGCCTGCGGTGTCGTCCACATGATCGCCTGCACTTGAAGGCTCGTGACCGTATTGCGCGGTCCTCCCTTCATTCTGGCCTTCATGGCCATGTGAGCTTCCGGCGTCTTGTTGTCGTCGTTCGCCACCGGCGTCGCCCATATCCCGGTCAGGTCTGTCAATGTCGGCCCCGCATTCGCGCGCAGCCGTTTCACCTCCAGACTGAACGTCCTCGCTCCGTCCGCATCCTTGCCCGTCGCGGTGGGCCAGTTCGCCATGAAGTCGCCCGCCACTCCGGCAAGCACCTGACCATGTGTCGTCCCGTGCGACGGGGCACTCCTCGTCGTTCTGTTCTCTTGTTCTGAGGCTCGGGCGGTGGGCCACGATGAAGAGCCTTTTGCGCTCGTGCGTCGCGCCTGTTTCAGCCGCTGTGAACAGGCCAGCCGCAGGGATGAAGCCCAAACCCCAAAGGTCACGCAGCACGGCTTCGAGGCCGAGGCTAAGATGTCCGGCGACGTTCTCAAGGAAGATCCACTCCAGCCCGTCTCCGAGTTCGTCGGCGACCCGGCTGACGTGGGGATAGAGGTGGCGCTCGTCGTCTTCTCCCCGGCGTTGCCCGGCCTGGCTGAACGGCTGGCACGGATATCCGGCAAGCAGGGTGTCGATGCAGCCGGCAAGGGGGCGGGCGTCGAAGGCGGTGAGGTCGTCCCAGATCGGCGCGGGGGCGAAGTATCCGGCCCGCTGCGCGGCGATGATCCGTTCGCGGGGTTCTGGCTCCCATTCGACCCAGCATCGTGTGTGGAAGTCGGGTTCTGCGAGCATGAGGCCCATATCGAGGCCACCGGCTCCAGCGCAGAGGGACAGCCCGTTTCGGGGAGGTAGCACCATGTCATGCTCTCCTCTCGCGGCTTTCGATGGTCATGCCGTCTCTCCAATCTACACCCCGGGGCGCACCGGACTGGCGCTAAGCCCCGGGGGCGGGCCGCACCGCGCGGCCGCGCTCTGTTACGCTTGGCTCTTGAACCGACCGTCTACGCCGTAGATTTCGGCGAACTGGTTCAGGGTCAGGTTGTGGTAGCAAGTCGGCACCTTGACCGGATCACGCCGGAAGGCGCGGCGGGTTCCTGCCGTGGTCTTCGCGACCGGCTTCTCGCCGTGGTAGATGACGGGCGTCCACCGCCCGAGGATCGTCCTTTGCTCAACGAACCACTTGGTTTCGGTGTTGGTCGCCATGGTCGATCCTCCACCGGGCAGGTCGTGCCGCTTCGTGTGCGCGAGATCCATCAAGCCGCTTCCTCGCGCTCACGGCGAAGTCTGGCAATATCGGCCTCGGCCTCAACTTGCGCCTTTGCTCTTTCCTCATCCGACGGCATGTCGTCCGAGGTCTCGCCAGAGGTGAACGGGTCGTCATCATCAGCGGCGGCGGCGCGGCTGTCCGCTTCTTCTGAGGTGCGTTTCAGCTCCTCGATGATGGTCAGGATCAGAGCGCGATGCTCCTTTCCCTCGTCGCTGTTGTAGAACGTCAGGAACTCGGCCTTGCCCTTGCGGGCGGCGGCGCGGGCGCTATCCAGAACTTCCTTCTGTTTCTGCGCATCACCCTGACCATTGGCCCACTCAGCCATAGCGCGGCCGGTGTTTACGCCCATGGGGCTGCGGGGATCTAGGAGGCCCTTGAACTGGTCGGCCACCTTGATCTGGTGAACCGGGCATCCTGGCGCGGACGGGTCGAGGATCACCATAGTGGTCATCTCGAACATCAGATCGCCGTCGCTGGCCGGATCCCAAGGAACGTCCTTCCGGCGGGTCTTCGTTGTGCGCGCGTTCTCGGCATTTGCCCCGAAGCCCTTCTGCATCACCGGCTTGGCCCGAGTGCAGATGATGATGTCGCACTTCGCCCGCACGATGCGATCGATCAGGCGGCGATAACGCGGCTTGACTTCGGCCCAGGCCAGTTGCGACCGCTTGTCCGCGAGCGCATCATTGCCGCCGGTCAAGCGCTCCAAAGTGGTGGCGTGCAGGTCGAGAACTCCGCCGACGCCCTCCCATGCGTGCGAGAAGGAGTCGAGGATCACCACCGGCAGCTTGGCAGCCTCTGCGGCGTCTATGACCTCGATCCAGCGCTCCGGGCCGAACCCGACGAGGTTTCCGGCACCATCAATCGCCGTGAAATCGAAGTGCATCATTTCCGGGAAGGTCGCCTTGTAGTGCAGCGCCCGGCGGTTCTCTGTATCCACGTAGCCGATGGGGGCGCCCTTGCGCCCGGTCTTCACCTCTGCGATGCCGCGGGCCATGAGCAGCGCGGTGTAGGTCTTGCCGGTGCCGCTGCCGCCGGACAGACCGATGGATAGAGTCAGGGGGTCGTTTATCTCGGTGACGGGGGTGAAGCGGATCATGTCTATTCTCCTGCGATTGCGGCGGGCGCCTGCCCGCGATAGGCGGCACGCAAAGCGGCTGCCGTGGGTTTGCTGGTTTCGGACAGGATCGTGGCTTTGTCCTGCCATGCCTGGCGGAAGAACGGGCGCGCCGTCAGGGTGACGATGCCGTTCGGGTAGCCGGGCCATTCGTTTCGGCTCAGGCACTCGGCCCAAAGAGCGCGGGCGGCGGCGGTCTTGGCGCGGGCATCCTCTCCGAAGTCCCCGGAATGGCCGGGCTCATTGAGCAAATGCACGACGCAGACCTCTTGCGGGGCTGCCTTTTCCTGGAACACGAACAGCATGTCCCTGGCCTCGCCGGATGCTTCCTCCCAGACCTCGCGGTAGAAGGCGTTCTGGAAGTCGTAGCCGTAGTTTTCCACGGCGCGACGGAACGCTTCCGGGCTGGCGTCTTCGCATGTCTTGAAGTCGATCATCACGAGACGAGGCATTGGGACGCCGGGAATTCGCATCGGCTTCACCGGGGCGTTGTCCACCCTGCAGCGACAGGTTACGCCGTCGATCTCTGCGATGGCCGTCATTTCGCTGCGGGCCGGGTCCAGAGTGATGCCGTATTCAGCCAGTCGCAGGCGCAGCTTTTCGGCCATCCGGTTGACCTGATCGACCTCGGCGGCCTTGAGCGGGGTCTTCCCCGCGTCCCGGGCCTCCTCGATCCACTCCTTAGCCGCCTTGGTCGATGCTGCCCCGTTCGATGAAAGCAGTTTCTCCGGGATCGCGACATACTCCGCCCCTCGCCCGAGAACGGCGGAATGAGCGGCGCGCCCGATGTCAAAGGTCTTCCTGTCGTCCGGCTCCCAATCGGGGTTCAGCCTGGGATGTTTGGTCCATGCGTGCAGCGGGGACCGCAGCAGTTCCTTTGCGATGGAGTTTGACAGGGACGGCGCCTCTGCAAGCGTGTCTGCGTGGTAGCGGCTGTCTGGGATGTCAGCGTGAACGCCGGGCGCCAATTCGGTTCCTGTTGTGAATTCCATGGTCAGTCCTCTGTTGGTGTGAAGGGGGCGATCAGATCACCCACCGGATGATCAGGAGGCCAAGTCCGGCGCCGATCAGGGCGCCAGCCAGGGCGAACGGGATGATCCACCAGCCAGAGGGCATGCGGTCGCGGTCTTCGGGTTCTTCCATGCCGTAAACATCCTCAATGATCCGGATAGCCTTGAGGTCGGCGGCACGGCGTCTGCGCTGCTCCATGGCGATATCCTGGCTACCCCATGAAGCGGCGGAGGCTGGGAGAGAGTCGCCACCGCCGCTGGCCCGCGCAGCGGGGGTTCGCGCGGGTGTCCATGTTCTTGTGGATTTGTTGATGAGGTCGGTCATTCCGCACCTGTCGCTTTGCGGATGGTCTCGCGGTCGGTATCAGGGTGGTCTGCGATGAAGGCCGAAGTGATATGCCGCACCATCGCCTTGGCCTGCTCATAGTTAAGCAGGTTGGTTCCTGATGGCTGGCGCTTGTACTCGTGAGCTGTTCCGGCGTTTCCAACCGGTTCAAAGGTAATGCCACCGTCAGGTTGGAAATCCTCGGGCAGTGGCCACGTTAGGAACCTGTTGACCATATCCCCTAATTGAAAACAGAACTCTGCGTCGTCCCCCCTCGTCTTCGCGACGTATCCCGGCACCTCATCAACGTGGATCAGGTCGCCAGAGGCGATGAGGTCGCAGAGGGTTGTGATCTGGCCGATGGTCAGGCCGTTGATGCTCTTCGCTGCTTTGCGCAGGGAGGTGAGGTCGTGCTTGGTCATTCTGCGGCCTCCAGATAGGCATCCCTGCGGCGGTCATGCAGATAGTCGCCGTAGTCCAGCGCGGCGGCTTCAGCAGCGGCGTCGGCAGCCGCTCTGGCCTGCTCCATGGCAAGGGCCTCCAGCTTCGCCACCTCGGCCTCTCCGGCCCACTTGTCGAAGGTCATCGCCTGCACGAGCTGGTCGCGAGTCAGGTGAAGCGCGCCGATCTTGGCTGAGATGATCTCGCCGGTGATATTCCAGCCCGCGTGCACGCCAATGTCGCGCTCCTCGGGCTGCCATTCGGCGTCGTATTCGTAGACGGCAGAGCCGCCGGGGAAGTCGTCAATCTCGATGTCGATGGTGTCGGTCATCTCGTTTCTCCCTCTTGCCGCAGCGTGCGGGTGGTTGCGCGGGGCCGAAGCCCCGGCTGGTCAGTCATCGCTTGCAAGGAAACCGCCGTCGCCGTCGCCGTAGCCGTAGCCGTTGCCGTCGCCGTAGCCGTCGCCGTCGCCGTAGCCGTTGCCGTCGCCGTTGCCGTAGCCGTAGCCGTAGCCGTAGCCGTTGCCGTCGCCGTAGCCGTTGCCGTCGCCGTTGCCGTAGCCGTCGCCGTTGCCGTAGCCGTCGCCGTAGCCGTAGCCGTAGCCGTTGCCGTCGCCGTCGCCGTTGCCGTAGCCGTTGCCGTCGCCGTTGCCGTAGCCGTCGCCGTTGCCGTAGCCGTCGCCGTAGCCGTAGCCGTAGCCGTTGCCGTCGCCGTTGCCGTTGCCGTCGCCGTTGCCGTAGCCGTCGCCGTTGCCGTAGCCGTCGCCGTCGCCGTTGCCGTAGCCGTAGCCGTCGCCGTAGCCGTCGATCTGCAGGGCCTTAGAGACAAGATCGTGCTGACGGGTTGCCTTCGCCTCGACCAGCGCGGCGCGGACCGTGAAAGCGGCGGGCCACTCCGGGGAGGCGCGCTTCATGACGCCATCAAAGCAGCAGCCCCCGGCGATCAGGTCGTAGGCTGTGATCAGGCGCTCTTCCATGCGTCCCACGCCTTCTCGGTGATGTCGAAGATTGCGGTGATGTCGTTGAGCATCGGAACGTCCGCCGTGGCGCTGATCCGGCTCTTGGCGGTCGGGCCGGTTTCGGCCAGTTGCATGACGCCCTTTGTGGTGCCCCAGTAGATCGCCATGCGGGCGCTCTTGAGCGGCATGGACCGGGCAGTCATGTCCTGATCTTCGGGGACGAGTCCCGCGAAGACGCCGCGATGCTGGGTGGTGATCAGTACAGGCTTCATCGTCTCTCTCCATGTTCGCCGCAGCGTGCGGCTATGGGGAGAGTATGCGTCCGCGATAGAGGATAGTCAACGGAAAAATCCGCGATTGCGGATATTCCTTTGGTGCGACACGGGAACCATTGAGGATTGACCAGAAGGTCAAACCGGTGCCAATCTAGCCAAAAGGGTGGGGTTGACTATGACAGCGTCAGAGTTTTCGGGAGCCTTACTAGCGCTCTCCAAGCTGGAGGCGTCGGAGATTCTCCGGCAGGTTACTCTCCTGACGGGGACAGCAGGGCTAGAAGGGCCGCCCGCTTCGAAGGATTCCGCTCAATCTGGACGATGATCTGCTCTGTCTCCTGGGTGAGATCAACACCCAATAAGATTTGCGCGGAGCTAACGTTTAGCGTTTTGCAGATCCGAAAGAATCTATCAAGCGTAGGCTCTTTTCCGTCGCGCAGAATCCCGTGAAGGTATCCGTGCGACACGTCAGAGGCCAGCGATATTTCCCTAAGTGAACGACCGTCTTGGGCGATTGCCGCAGAGAGTCGTTCGCGCCATGCGGTATCTTTCATAGCGGAAGTATCCGACACCGCGTTAACGATTGCACGTCTTTGATAGAAGTCGGTTGACCCATCCGCGATAGCGGATATACTACCTCCATCATGACAGAGCATCATCCCATCCTTGCCGAGATCGACGCCTTCCTCTCGGAAAGCGGCATGTCTGACACGTACTTCGGCAAGAAGTCCGTGAATAACAGTGAATTGGTGCCGCGCCTGCGGGCGGGTGGGGGCATGCATTTCACGACTGAAGCGCGCATTCGGGACTTCCTCAGATCTCAGGCCACCCCTTCTCCGGAGGCGGCGGAATGAAGCCCGACGAGTTTCTTGCCTGTGCGTCAAAAGTTAACGACCCGTTAACCGCTTACAAGGGCGCCTCAGGCCGTCACGGAAAATTCACGAATGCCGCCGCTCCCACCACTCACGGGCGGCACGCGGGCGGGGCCAAGGCTCTGCCCGCCACAAATTCCCCGTCCGGGTCTTTCTGGCGCGGCAACCGCACCGCGCCCAAACAAGGCGCCGATGCCGATGGTCTGGGCGGGGAGGGAATGACAGTGCCGTCAAATCGGCGCAACGCGGCGCGGCCACGGCGAGACGTGGCAATCCATTCTCCCAGCTCGGGGCACCGCCCGGGCCGGGCAACTGGCGGGGGTCTCGGCTCCCGCCCCTTTTCACAGTGAGGCGAGGCCATGTGGCTCCTGACCATCACGATCTGCCTAGCCCAAGGCCAAGAGGCAGAGTGTCAGCGCCACACCCAGATTTTCAATGACGCCCTTGAGTGCCGGAAGATCGGCAAGGCGTACCAGGAGTACGTCGGTGCGTCGGAAGTACCGGGCGTAAAGCTGCTGTTCATCGGCGGCACATGCACAAAAGGCAAGGACACGTAGGAGCCGACATGCCCCGCATCGACCACGAAAAGGCTCTGGATCTGTACGAGAGAGGAGCGCCAGACAGGTATATCGCGCATCGCCTCGGCGTCACCAAGTTGGCCGTGTTCAACTGGCGTAAGCGCAATGACCTTCCGGCTCACCCGCGCAACAAGCTGCACTGGCTGACGCCCGATATGTACCGGCAGTCGATCCGCCATTTCCGGCTCTACAACCGAGCGGCGGAGGCCATCGGCGTTCACCCTGTCACGCTGCGGAAGTGGCGCAAAGAGCAGGGGCTTGCAGCATGACCCGCGACCCGAACACCAACGCCCGCATACGCGCCACCATCGCCAGAGCAAAGCATCTGGACGCCGTGGCAGAGCTGCAGAGGGCAAGGCGCCGCAAGTGCACACAGGCCATATCCAAGGCGAAGAAGGCTGTGCAGCGCGCTTTTCTGGACGCCATCAGGGCGGAAGTGGAGGCGGGTCATGGCTGCGTATGAAAAAGCTGGGGAGACCGACGAGTGGTACACGCCCGGATACATATTCAACGCCCTTGCCGAGCGCTTCGACCTTGATGTTGCGGCGCCTGTCGAAGGGCCGCGCCACGTTCCATGCTGGAATTGGTATCACATGATCGACAACGGCCTGCAAAAACGTTGGTACGGGTTCGTCTGGATGAATCCGCCGTTTGGTCACCAGCGACAAAAGCGGGAGTGGCTGGCACGCTTCTTCGACCACGGAAACGGCATTGCCTTGGTTCCCGACCGGACTTCGGCCCCGTGGTTCCAAGAGTTTGCGCCGTTGGCAGACGCCATTTGCTTCGTGTCGCCGAAGATCAAATTCGAGCGCCAAGATGGAACGCTTGGCCAAAGCCCCGGCACTGGCACAGCGCTCCTGGCCTGCGGCGGTCGTGCCGTTGAGGCGATCAGCAGTTCAGGCCTTGGCATGACTGCTGGATGCGCGCGGAGGGCCGCCTGATGACCGTCAAGGAAATCACCCTCCCGTGGCCGAATTGGGTGCTGCACAGCAACAGCCGTGCGCATTGGGCGAAGGTGCACACGGAGAAAGCCTGCGCGCGTCAAATGGCGCACATGGCCTGCCTTGAGGCACCGCGCATCGAGCGCATCCCGAACGCCACCATCTTCATTGAATACTACCCGCCCACAAAGCGCGGCGACATCCACAACGTACCCTCCAGCCTCAAGGCCTACATCGACGGTATTGCAGACGCCATGGGCTGCGACGACAAGGGGTTCACCGTGGATTACCCGCGTGTCTGGGCCGGTTCTGGCAAGCCCGGCAAGGTGGTCTTTCGCATCGCTCGCCCCGCCGATCCTCGCGGCCCGTTGTTATGACGGAGGTGCTGGACCGCATTCGCACCCTGACCGGTCAGGAAATAGACGGCTGGTGGTGGCAGATCACCGAGATACAGGCGCGGCCTGAACTGCCGGGTGAGCGCGCTGCGTTGATCGCTCGTGCGCGTGAAATTCGTCATGAAATCAAGGGGGTTGGCAATGCTTGACCCTTGCGGAACACATGGAGAACATGATACAAAAGGAACGGGCCGAGAAGGTGCTACCAACACCAACCCGGCCCTTGGCATGCGAACCTGCAAAGGAGGTCCGGGTATGCCCGAAATCACGGGTAATATAGGCGTTGCCGAGTCGGCAAGCAATTCGTCCCAGAACAAAAAATGTGACAGCTGGAAAAGCATCGGCGCACTGGCCGCTGGCATCGTCAAGGCGGTGCAAAAGTGAGCAGGGTGGAGACGATCAACCCGGACATGCCGCCGCACTCAATCGAGGCAGAGCAGCAGCTTTTGGGCGCCATTCTTACCGGGTTCTGCGGTGTGGACGTGGTGCACTCCCACGGTGGAAAGGGTCTGTTCTATGACCCGGTGCACGCCACCATCTTCAAGGTGTGCGCAGGTCTGGCAGCCAACGACCAGCCCGTGACACCGGTAACGGTGGCAGCTTCGTTCCCGACAGAAAGCCTTGGCGTTCTCGCTCAGCTGGGCGGCAAGGGTTATTTGGCTAAGATCGCAGGCCATGCCGTCTCGCCGAGATTGGCGGCAAGCTATGCCGAGGTGCTGGGTGAGGCCAAGGCCAAGCGCGACCTCATGGACCTCATGGCGCGCGCTATCAGCGACCTGAACTCCGGCGAGATCCGCGCCAGTGATGTGGCGTCAAAGATCGAGGCGGCATTGTCTGTCACGGAGACGCGCTCGCTAAAATCCGTGAGCATGACCGCCGCTATCATGGATGCGGTCAAGGATAGCGTGGCGGCGTTCCAGGGTGACACGTCAGGGCGTGTATCGTCCGGCATACCAGCCTTGGATCGGTTCGTCGGAGGCTTCTATCCGGGCGATATGTGGCTTCTCGGTGGGCGCCCGTCGATGGGCAAGACCGGCGTGATGCTCAACATCGGCTTGAACGCTGCGAGGGCCGGGCATCCGGTCATCATTGCATCGCTCGAAATGATACCGCGTGCAATGGCCGTTCGAGCCCTGTCTGAGCAGATGGCGCAGAACAACTGCGCAGTGTCCTATGCCAACCTCCGCAACGGAGAGTACAGCGCCAAGCAGGGCGAGGACATGAAGCGGGCTGCGGCTATGCTGTCAGACCTTCCTATCTCGTTTCTCCCCAAGGAGTTTGCCGACGCCAACCTACTGCAGTCAGGTGCCCGCCAGATTCTTCGCAAGCACAAGGGCAGCGAAAAGCGGCCATTGGTTCTGGTGGACTATGCCCAGCTGATGCGGTCTGACGCCAAGTCCAGGTACGAGCAAATTACCGAGGTATCGCTTGCTTTGAAGGGGCTGGCGATGCGCTTTGAGGCTCCAGTCGTCGCGCTTTCGCAGCTGTCCAGAGCGGTGGAAAGCCGCGAGGACAAGCGCCCGATCATGAGCGACCTACGGGAGAGCGGTCAACTGGAGCAAGACGCGGACGGCGTCATCTTCTGCTACCGCGACAGCTACTACATCGAGCGCGCCAAGCCTGACGGCTCGGACGCAGATGACCTAGCCGCTTGGGAAGACGCCATGCGGCACGCGCACAACCGCCTTGAACTGATCGTAGCCAAGCAGAGGCAGGGCGAGATCGGAACGGCGCATGTGCACTTCAACCCGGCAATCAACAGGATTTGGGAGTGAGGCAATGAGCATCGAGGCAATGAGCATCGCATGGGAAAGCGAACTCCCTGCAACAGACAGGTTGGTCCTTCTGGCTATCGCGGATCACGTCGGAAGGAACGAGAAAAGCTATCCATCTGTCTCGCGCCTGCAGTCCAGAACAGGGCTGAGTGTCCGATCCGTGCAAGGCGCGATCAAGAGGCTTGAAGCTCTAGGGTATCTTGCTATCGGACGGCAGGAAGGCCCCCACGGGACGAACACCTACAAGGTAAAGACCCCCGCAGCAGATGCACCCCAGCAGGAGCTGCACCCCGCAGGAGCTGCACCCCACCCCCGCAGGAGCTGCACCCCACCCCCCGCAGGAGCTGCGCCCGAACCCTCAATGAACCCCCAAGAACCCTCAAACATGTCGAAATCGTCATCCGACATTGATGCTGACCTCTTCGAGGAATTTTGGAGGGAGTGTCCGCGGAAGGTGGGGAAGGGCAACGCAAGGCCTGCGTTCAAGCGAGCGCTGAAAAAGGCGAGCGCCGGTCAGATCATCGAGGGCATGAAGCGGTTTGCCAGAGTGAGCGCCGGGACTGAGCCGCGATATGTCGCTCACCCCGCCACATGGCTCAACGGCGAGCGTTGGGACGACGACCTCAGGCCGCGACCCGTCTCTAAGCAAAAATCCAACGGTGGACAGCTGAGCCATATCGAGTGGATGCGCAAGGTCGGGAGGCTCGGATGAAGTTTGGAAGAAAAGGCTACACCGTAGATGACTACCGTGCACGAGAGCACATGACCCTGTCCGAATGCGCAAAGGATCTCGGCGTCAACCATGGGACCGTCTACTACATGGCACAGGTCCACGATATCACATTCAAGAACTCCAAGAAGGCAATTCGTGCGCAGATTAAGGCTGACGCAGAGAGCGGGCTGACGGCAGCGGAGTGCGCCAAGAAGCGAGGGAAAAGTATCGGCGCGGTTTATGCTATGGCCTCCAGATTAGGCGTCAAATTCCGGAATCCGCGGCACGAACCAGAGACGGCTCCAGTCGTCGCAAACAACAGCATCCCGGAAGTCGTTGTTGCGGTCCCTTCTAAGCGTTCTGATCGCTCCGCGAAAATGTGGCGGATGCACGAAGCAGGCCATCCCGCCGGGGTAATCGCCATGTACTGCGGTATGACGCGTGGCGACGTGATCGCGCAGATTAAGGGCTGACAAATGACCTACGACACCCTGCACACCCTCAGCCATCGCGGACTGACCCGAGGCACTGGCATCGTCCACCGCTACGGCCGCACCTACACGTACCTCGAATACGACCCCATGAGCGGGACGCACTACGGGCGGGACCATTCGTCGGAGTGGATCGCCCTGACGGACACACCGGACTGGAGGATCGCAGAATGAGCGAAGCACCGAAGAGCGAAGTAGAAGCTGTTGATTGGTCCCACGTAAATTGGGCAGCATCCCTGACCGACAGGCAGTGCGCAGATGGGCAGCCGGTAGATCTGGCGGATTATCGCGACACAATTCGATCCATCTTGGCGGAGAACACTTGCCTGCGGGATGAGGCCGCGCGAGCGCGTGTTGGCTGGGAGGTGTGCGCGAAATGGGCGAAAAACCTTGGCGCGGATGAGCTTTGGTACAAACGCCAAATTGCAGGTATCAAGGCCAGCCATGCGCGGACAAGGGAACGGGATGCGGGAAAATGAGGGACAAAAGCACGGCCTCTGCAATCCTTCTCGTCGTTCTCTTCATCACGCTCTTCCCGGGGAACGTGGGCGAGATCGCCGCGAGAATGGTGAAGGGCTATCAGGCAGAAATGGCAGGCGAGGAATGACAGGCAACAAAATCAGCTGGGCGTTCAAGTCGCGCCGCGGGGCAGAGCAGGACGTATGCGAGGCGATGCGCGATCTCGGCGCCGTGGCCCACGCCCCGCAGGTGCTGTTCTACGAGCGCCGCAACAACGACCGCCGGCCGCGCCGATGGTATGACCAGGTATGGCCGAAGCTGATCGTCGCCCGCGGCCCGGCGCGATCCTACTACCGATGCTGGGACATCAAGGACGTGCTTCGCGGCCACCTCTACATCTCGGCAATGGTCTGGGAGAAGCAGATCGAGCCATGGGTCGAACGCTGCGCCAACGCCGTTTCGATGACGGAGCGCATGATCGAGGCCGGGGAGATCGCTGACCAGTACGAGATCGGGGAGAGCCTCCTGATCCGCGAGGGACCATTCCGCGACCGGCTCGCCAAGTTCTGCGGTGTCCAAGAGACAGAGGAAGCGCTCTTTCCCAAGCTTCGCATGCAGGTCCAGATCATGGGGAAGGACGTGGAGGTGCCCGTCGATCCGCTGGATGTGAAGCGGACGGGCTAAGGCTTGTGTCAAGACCCGTCTTGTGCCATTCTCTCGCCAGAGCCGCCATATAGGCGGAGCAGCATGTGATCCTGCCGCCCAAGGGCCGAGCGGTTCACGGCATAGGGCGTGGCTGAAACAGGGCCACGCCAACTGGCTACGCCATTCCAAAGACAACGACACTCCACACACAGGGGCGAGACCATGGCTCACCCGTTCTCAGGTAGGGCGGGGAGCGCGAGCCGGGACCGATATGCAACCGCCCTCTATTCCCAGCAGCATGGCTTATGCGCGATGTGTCGCGCTCCACTACCCGCAGCCCTCAGGGGCAAGACAGGCAGGCGCGCCCCGGTAGTCGATCACCTCCGCCCGTGGCGGCTGCGCCCCGACCTCGCCCACGACCTGACCAACCTTCAACTGATCTGCCGAGCGTGCCACGCCACCTGTGAGAGCATCGAGGCAGCGCACTGGCCTGATGCCGATATGATCGCCGCTGCGAAGGCGAGGGCTGGAGAGCGGTGGGGGTAGCGGCCCGCGTCGAGGTGGGCGCCTGACGGGCCTAAAATCGGCCTGTACGTCGCTGTAATCGGGGGGGGGGAGGGTAGAAAGTCTAGAGCCCTTGACCCGGAAACCCGTCGCGCCCCTGCGTGCGCAATATCTTCTCCCCGAAGTAGGGGTGTAGTGCTGACCTATTTGGAGGACCGACGATGACGCGGATTCAGCGCCCCCGGTACGGTGACATTTTCGCGGGCCACGATGACGGCGGCGCGATGGCTGAGCAGGCGAAAGTCCTGTGGGAGGAGTACAAGGCTGACCTCGAAGAGCGCGGGCTTTGGAATCGAGCGCGGGCGCGGACGCTGGATCGCCTCGTGAGGCATACGGCGGAATACCTGCACTACCACCCGATTGCGGTTGCCCAGGGGCCGGTGCGCGAGAGCGACGACGGCGGGCAGTATGTCAACATGCTCTGGTCGCAGGTGAAGAACATGGCCGAGCAGATCGCCAAGCTGGAAAAGGCACTGACCCTGACGCCCGAGAGTGTCGGCGCGAAGGCAGAGGCGCCACGCCAGCCGGGCGGGACAACGGCGGCTGATGAATTCCTCGGCGCCCACTGATCAGACCACGCAATACGCGCGGGATGTGGTTTCAGGTAAGATCGTCGCGGGGCAGTTCGTTCGGGCGCAATGCCAGCGCCACCTTGACGACCTCGAGACCGGTGCGGCGCGCGGTCTGACATGGAGCGTAGAGCAGGCGGAAAGGGCTATCCGGTTCTTCCCTGCCATGCTGTCGATCACCGAGGGCGCGAAGGAAGGCGAGCCGTTCCACCTGTTGCCGTGGCACCTGTTCACGGTCGGCAGCATTTTCGGCTGGCGCACCGCGGAAGGGTTCATCCGGTTCCGGTTTGTCTGGCTGGAGACCGGCAAGGGGCAGGCGAAGTCGCCGCTCATGGCAGCGGTCGGGATCTACCTGGCGGGCTTCTATGGACGTAAGCGGGCTGAGGTCTACTGCATCGGTGAGACCAAGGACACGGCGCGTGTCATGTTTCGTGATGCTGTAGCGATGCTCCGGGCGCCGATCCCTGGCAAGGGAGGGATGACGCTGGAGGAAGCGGCTTTCGTCATCCGCGGCACAGGTGATCTGGCCTATAAGATCGAGCACACCGCGTCTGGGTCTTCAATGCAACCCTTGGCCAACAACGACGCCGTTTCAGGGCCGAAGCCCATCCTCGTGGCGGGCGACGAAATCCACGAGATGAAATCGAACAAGGCCATTGAGATGTGGCGCGCCGCCGTGACGAAGAAGCACGGCGACAGCATCCTGATGCTTGGCACGAACACCCCATCTGTCGATCAGCACGTGGGTACCGACTACAGCATCTTTGTTCAGAAGGTACTCACGGGCGAGTTCAGCGATGACAGCGTGTTCGGCTACATCGCGCGAGTTGACGCGGAGGACGATCCCCTCAATGACGAAAGCTGCTGGATCAAGGCTCTGCCCGCTCTGGGGCTGACCTATCCGGTGGACAACGTGCGCAAGCTGGTGGTCACGGCCAAGCAGCAGATCAGCACTCAGCTCACGACGAAGCGCCTTTATTTTGGCATTCCGGTTGGCTCGGCCGGCTTCTGGACCTCGCAGCAGGCGTGGGAGGAGGCGCAGGGCGAGGTTGACGAGGAGGCGATGAAGGGGCGGCGCTGCCATCTGGCGCTGGACCTCTCGGAGAAGAACGACCTGACCGCGCTGACAGCAGCGTGGGAAGGCGACAAGCTGGGGGTCAAGACTTGGTACTGGACGCGTGACTACGAGGTCGAAGATCGCTCAACGGCGGATGCTATCCCTTATCGCGAACTGGAGGCGGCTGGCCTTATCGAAATCACGCCGGGGCGCGTAATCGACTACACGTTCATTGCCGCGCGGATCATCGAAATGTGCGGGCGGCACAACGTGGTGCAGATGGCGGTTGACAGCGCACACCTCGAAAAGCTGTGCGAGGCATTCCAGAGGGACGGTTTCGGATACTGGATTGAAGGCGACGACGAGACGGGGAGTGGCCTTCGGATCGTGCGTCACAAGCAGGGCCACCATGTCAGCTTCGACGGAAAATACCTGTGTATGCCCACCAGCATCACGCAGTTGGAGGACCACATGCTGAAAGGCACGGTGGTCATCGACAAGAACAAGCTGACGAGCATTTGCGCGCAGAACGCCATCATTCGCGAGGATGGTTTCGGCAACCGGATGTTTGACAAGGCGCGGTCGCGGGGCCGGATCGACGGCGTTGTTACGCTGGCAATGGCCGTAGGGTCTGCGACGGCGGCGATGGAAAGCAGGGCAAGCGTGTACGCATCGCGCGGCGCGCTGATCCTGTAAAGGGGGCCGGATGGGCATTTTGGGTTGGCTGAGAGGCCCTAGGGCTGCTGTCCAAGATGCAGGCGGCGGGGCGCAGATAAGCACTTCTGACGAATTGGCGACGGCGATCCGTCACGCATCTCTCGGCACCTCTGCTGGCCTGCCTGTCACGCCGGACACGGCCATGCGCGTTGCGGCGGTTTATGCCTGCGTGCGTCTGATTTCTGGCGCCGTGGCTAACCTGCCGATGGATGTGAAGCGCCGGGTTGACGAGAACACGCGGGAAGACATGTCCGGAAGTGACCTCTGGTCGGTTTTGCGGAGGAAGCCAAACGGTTGGCAGACCCCCTCGCAGTTCAAGCGGATGCTGCAAGCGCACGTGCTTCTGCGCGGGAACGCATATGCGCAGATCGTGCGCTCGCGTGGGCGTGTGGTCGCGCTGAATCCGCTGAATCCTGATCGGATGGATGTCTCGCAGAACGACGCGCTGGAATTGAAGTACACCTATCAGCGCCGGGACGGGCGCAGGGTTGTCATGTCGGCCGATGAGGTCATGCACCTTGTCGGCCTGACGCTTGATGGAATCACGGGCGTTTCAGCTATTACCTACGCTCGGGAAACTATCGGCCTGAGCATGGCTCAAGAGCGCCACGGTTCGACTACCTTCAAGAACAGCGCCCGCCCGAGTGCGGTGCTGAAACACCCCGGCCAAATCGGGCCGGAGGCTCTCGCTAATCTGCGAGCCAGCCTCGACGCATACCGGAGTGGCGGAGACCGCGAAGGGCAAGCGCTGATCCTTGAGGAAGGGATGGACCTTTCGCCTATCTCCATGACCTCGGAGGACGCGCAATGGATCGAAAGCCGGAAGTTCTCGCGCACTGATATCGCCATGTTTTTTGGCGTGCCGCCGCACATGATTGGTGACACCGAGAAAAGCACGAGCTGGGGCAGCGGGATTGAACAGCAATCCATCGGCTTTGTTACCTACACGCTGGAAGACCACCTGACCACATGGGAGGAAACGGCAAACCGTGACCTCGTATCCGCCGATGACGTGTTCGTCAGGTTCAACCGAAAGGCGTTGGTTCGCGGCGACATCAAGACCCGGTGGGACGCCTACGTGAAGGCGCTGCAATGGGGCGTCTACAGCCCAGACATGGTGCTGGCGCTGGAAGACGAGAACCCGCGCAGCGATGGCAAGGGCGGCGTCTTCTATGACCCGCCGAACACCTCTGGTGGCAAGGAAGGAAGGGCCGATGAGCCTAAAGAAACTCCCCCAGATTAAAGCGCTCAAGGAGCCGTCCGGCTATTCGTGGGACGTGCCGTCGGATGCGCTGGCGCGCTGGTCAGATACCGTCTCCGCCGCCAAGGACGAGCCGAACACGATCACGATCTACGATCCCATTGGGGAAGACCCATGGGACGGGTCTGGCTTCACGGCAAAGCGGATGGCTGGCGCCCTGCGCTCCATCGGCCAGAATGACGTGACCGTCAAGATCAACAGCCCCGGCGGGTCAGTGTTCGAGGGCTTCGCGATCTACAACGAACTGGCTAACCACCCCGCGAAGGTGACTGTCGAAGTGATGGGTATCGCGGCGAGCGCCGCCGCCTATATCGCCATGGCCGGCGACGATATCAGGATGGGTCTTGGCACCTTCATCATGGTGCACAACGCATGGGGCCTTGTGGTGGGCAACCGCAACGATCTGGCGGAGAGCATCACGGTTCTGGAGAAGATCGACGGCGCGCAGATGGACATCTTCGAGGCGCGCACGGGCGCTGCCCGCAAGGAAATCGAGGCCCTGATGGACGCCGAAACTTTCCTGACGGCGAAAGAAGCGGTGGAGAAGGGGTTCGCGGACAGCGTTTTCAGCCTGCCCGATGCAGAGCCCGCCGCCCGCGTTCGCGGCGACATCGCCGCAAAGAACAAACTGGATGCGCTTCTCGCGCAATCCGGCGTGCCGCGTTCCGAGCGGCGCCGGATGCTCAAGGAGGCGACGGGGGGCAAGCATGACGCTGCCCCAGCGGCCAAGCATGACGCTGGCCTTCGTGAGGCTGCCCAGCAGCTAATCGCAACTCTGCGTTCATAGGAGGTCACCATGACCTACGCAATCACGACCCGCTTTCGCGGGATCTCCGGCATTCGTGCCGATTCAACCGACCCAGCTACGCTGATCGGTGAAGTTAACAAGGCTTTCGAGGCGTTCAAGGCCGAACACTCCAAGGAAGTCGCGGACATCAAGGCTGGCATGGCCGATGTCGTGCAGGCCGAGAAGGTGGATCGCATCAACGCGGAAATCACCGATCTCGGCAAGCAACTGGACGAGGCGAACAAGGCCATTTCCGCGCTCAAGGTAGGCGGGGCAGGCGGTGACGCCAAAGACCCGGCTATCTCCGAGCACGCCAAGGCGTTCAGCGCCTGGTTCCGCAAGGGCGAGCGCGCCATCGACGCCGACATTCGCGATCTCGAAGTCAAGGCCGCGCTGAGCACCGACAAGGACGATGACGGCGGCTACCTCGTGCCCGAGGAAATGTCGAACACCATCGACCGCGTGGTGGGCACCGTTTCCGTGATGCGCGATCTTGCGACCGTCATGCAGATCGGCACGGACACCTACAAGAAACTGGTGAGCATGGGCGGCGCCGGTTCCGGCTGGGTTGGTGAACGCGAAGGACGCCCCGAGACGGACACCCCGACGCTCCGTGAACTGGCCTTCAACGCTCAGGAGCTGTACGCCAACCCGGCGATCACGCAGCGCGCGCTGGATGATTCTCGCCTCGATATCGCGGCATGGCTGGCGAACGAGGTTTCCATCGAGTTCGCGGAGCAGGAGGGCGCCGCCTTTATCTCCGGCAACGGGGTGAACAAGCCGCGGGGCATTCTGGCCTATGACACGGTGGCGAACGGCTCCTACACATGGGGTAAGATCGGCTTCACCGCCTCCGGCGTGGCCGCAGCACTCACTGACGGATCGAACAATGGCTCTGATGCCATGATCGATCTGTACTACTCGCTCAAACAGCAGTACCGGAACGGTGCGTCCTGGCTGATGACCGATGCGACCATGGCCGTGGCGCGCAAGTTCAAGGACGGCGACGGCACCTACCTGTGGTCTCCGGCAACGGCTGGCGCTGAGGTGCCCACCTTCCTCGGCAAGCCGGTTCGCACCGATGACAACATGGATGCGGTGGCGGCGAACGCCTTCCCCATCGCCTTCGGGAACTTCTCGCGCGCCTATCTGATCGTGGACCGCTTCGGCACCCGCGTCCTGCGCGATCCGTTCACGAACAAGCCCTACGTTCACTTCTACACCACCAAGCGCGTTGGCGGGGGCGTACAGAACTTCGAGGCGATCAAGCTCCTGAAGGTCTCCACCTGATCTGGCTGGCGGTGAAGGCCGCCATCCTCCTACTCCTCTGAAAGGATAGTCCGATGAAGGACATTTACTCTGATCTTGGCGTTGTCCAAGACATGATCCCGGCAGTGCAGTCCGCTACCGCGACTGGTTCCGCCATCGATCTGCAGGGCTACAACTCCGCGCTTGTAGTGGTAACCACCGGAGCGATCGTCAGCGCCGGTGACTTTACGACCAAGCTGCAGGAAAGCGACACGACCACGGGCGGCGACTTCACCGATGTTGCGGCGGCTGACCTGATCGGCAGCTTCCCGGCCTCTCTGGAGGCGTCCAGTATCGTCAAGGTTGGGTATCGCGGCAACAAGCGGTACATCCGCACCGTGACCACGAAGAACGGGGGCACCTCGATTGCCGCCGGTATCGTCGTGGTCAAGGGTCACCCCTACGACGCCCCTGTGGCATGAGCTTTGGTGTGGGGCCGGGGATCTTCGGCCCCCATTCAAAGATCATGAAGGTGACGCAATGATGTTCCGCCCCGTCCTGATCACGCCCCCGGCAGAGGCGCCCGTCACGCTGGCGGAGGTCAAGGAGCACGCCGTCGTTGACTTCTCCGACGATGACATGCTTCTGGGCTCTCTCTTGGATGCGGCTGTGGCGCATCTAGACGGGTTCCGGGGTGTTCTGGGGCGGGCCATAGTCACACAGACCTGGGAGGTTTCTTACGGATCATGGTGCCGTAGCATGATCCTGCCGGTGCCGGATGTGTCCTCGGTGACCGTCACCTATGCGGATGCTGACGGATCGGTGCAGACCGTGGCCGGTGGCAATGTTAGCCTGCACGCGAACGCAAGCGGGACTCTTGTGCATCTGGCCAAAGACTTCTCACAGCCGACGCTGGAAAGCGGCAACATCGCCCCGATCACAGTTTCCTTCACCTGCGGTTTCGGAGGCGCAGCGGATGTGCCGGCCAATCTCAAGCTCGCCGTGAAGGCGCTCGCTGCGGCATGGTACGAGACGCGCGGCGCAGAGGCCGGGAAGCGTCTGCCGATGGGTGTCGAGGCGCTGATTGCGCCATACAGGTGGTCGCAAATCTGATGGCCATCACCGACCGCAAGACGCATGGCGGTGCGCTGGTGGAGCGTGTCGCGTTCGACGCCTACACGCAGACCCGGACGAGCACCGGCGGCTTCACGCAGACGTGGGAGGAGCAGTTCACCACGCGGGCGCAGTTCGTCTATGCCGGGGGCGGCGAGGCGGTCGTTTCGGCGCGGCTTGCGGGTCAATCGGTGTTCAAGGTCAAGGTGCGCAGCAGCGAGGCCACGCGGGCGATCACGAGCGAATACCGGATGCGGGACACACGGCGCGACAAGACCTACAACGTCAGAGAAGCCGATCCTGTCACAGATCGGCAATGGGTCTGGCTTCTGGTGGAGAGCGGGGTGGCGGTGTGAGCGCGTCAGAGGCCTTGCAAAAGGCGGTTTACGAGGCGCTGCAAGGTGACGCGGCCCTCACCGCGCTGGTGGCGGATCGGGTCTATGACGTGCCGCTATCCGGTGCCGCGTACCCCTACATCAGCTTCGGCCCGACCGACTTCTACCCGGAGCGTCAGGACTGCTTTAAGCGTCGAACGGAGACGTTTCAGATCGACGTTTGGGCAGATGACGACATGGACCGGGCGCCGTGCAAGGCCATTTGCAATGCGGTGGTGGCGCTGCTGGATCAGGCAAGGCTCTCACTGGATGACCCATACGCCATGGGCCGCTGCGAATTGAGGCTGGCCCGCGTGATGGATGACCCTGACGGAATCACGAAACACGGGGTTCTTCAGTTCGAGGCGGAGGTGCAGACGCAGGTCTAAGGCTTGGGGTCTCGGCTGACGGGGGCCATGGCGTCAGGGTACTTTGCATTGAAGTCATCGAGAAGCTGGCGGTTGGCCCGTATTACGATACCGCAGGCTCCAACCACTTCATCGGCAAATTTCCCGTACTTCCGCATCAACGGGCGGCGATTTCCGGAGTTCCAGTCGAGAAGCTTCATCTGACACTCTGCGATGCCAGCAATCGATGACTTCGCGTCTGTGATTTCGTCCGGTGTCTGCGCGCTAGCGCCGGTTGCAACCAGCAGCGCGGCGAATATCAGTCTCATGGTGCCCTCATGGTGGAAACTGCCAAGTTCCGTAAGAAGATGGCCGCGATGAGGACGGAAGTCCATGAAGCGCTGGTCAGGTCTGTAGAGGCCAACGCCGAAAAGGTCTGCGCGGAGATGCGGGCGATGCTGGCAATCCAGCGGCCAGCAGTGGCCGCTCAGGTAGATATCGACTGGACTTGGGGTGATGCCCCAAAGGGGTCATTCACCATCGGCAAGGCGTCATTCAACGGCGCTGAAACCACCGCTCTCACGGTGACGATCTACGCCCGCGCCAAGTCTGGCAGTGGGATATCGGCGGGATGGTTCGAGTTCGGGACCGCTCCCCGCTTCCACGAGTCCGGGAAGGCCACTGGGCGCATCACCGCCACCCCGTTTTTCTTCCCGGTCTACCGCTCCAATCGGCAGCGGGTTCAGAGCAGTCTTCGCGCGGCGCTGCGGCGGGCGGTGAAGAAGATCAACGCCAGCTAAGGAGTTCAGGACATGGCGATTGCACAAACGGCAGACTTCGATGAATACGTCCTCGAAGTCGAGTTCACCGCTGGCAGCGGCACCTTTGCCAAGGTTTGCGGCCTCACCGACTTTTCTGTTTCCCGCACGAATGACACCGGGTCTTCCATGGTGCCGGACTGCGCAGATGAAAGCCTGCCCTACTACATCAAGCGGGCGGTCACCTCGCAGGATATCAGCATTTCCGCCACGGGCGTCTGGGCGCTGGCGAACCATGCGGACATGCGCGACTGGTGGGGCGCTGGCAGCACCCTCAACGTGCGCGTGACAAACGCCGCCGTGACCGCGAGTGGCACGGCGGGCGATCCCGAGGTGGAAACCATTCCCATGATCCTCACGGCGCTGAACAACGCCCGGACCAAGGGCCAGGTCGTCACCGCTGAGATCGAGCTGCAGCAGAACGGTGCCGCAACGGTCACGGATATCCCCGCATGAGGACCGTGAGGCTCACATGGCCGGGTGGTGAGCACACCTTCCGGCTGCGCATAGGGGAACTTCGGGCCTTGCAGGGCGCCACTGACAGCGGGCCTGAGGAGCTTTTCAACCGCATCCGCCTCGCCAACTGGCGTGTTGACGACCTCATCCAGATCATCCGTTGGGGTCTCGTGGGCGGTGGGGAAATGGACGCATCGAAAGCGGCAACCTTTGTGACGCCGCTTTTCGATCTGCACCCGCTTTCCGAGTTCCGCATGACTGCCACGGCGATCCTCGCGAAGACCCTTCTCGCCATCGAGGATGACCCGCTGGGGGAGGAGGAGGGGGTGACGGAGACGCCCCCGGGAAATGGCGCTTCTCCGAGTTCTACGGAGCTGCAGCCGTAATCGGTTGGACGCCCGCTCAGGTGGACGAAATGGACCTGTGGGACTTCACGGCGGCGATGCGCGGCTACGCCAAGGCGCACGGCAGCAAGTCGGCGCCGCGCGGTGAAGGCATGAGCGCAGAGCGGATGCGCGATCTTGGTATTGAGGGGATGTGATGGCAGAAGACGCAGACCTGCTCGTCCGGATCGGCCTGACGGAAAAGCAATACCTAGCCGCGCTTGCGCGGATGGAGAAACAGTCCGTCTCCGCCGCGAAAAAGGCCGAGACTGAATGGCGACGCACCAACCGCAACTTCGTTCGAGGTGCGCAGCAAGCAGACCGCTCGGCCAATGCCTTCGCGAGTGGTGGGCTGCGCCAGATGGGCATGCAGTTGTCGCAGGTCGCGCAGCAGGGCGCGGTAACTGGCGACTACCTCCGAGCTCTTTCTGTGCAGGCCGCGGATATCGGTCTCGCATTCGGTACGGCTGGCATCGCGGTTGGCGCGCTGATCTCCGTTCTTGGTCCGATGGCGCTGGAGTTTTTGGGAGCCGGAGACGACGCTGACGCGGCAGAGGACAGCCTGAAACGGTTCACCGCCGCCGCGTCCCAAGCCAAGGAAATGGCCGGGATCGCGAAGACGCCGATTGGTGAGCTGCGCGAGGAGTTCGGCGAGTTCGCTGACGAGGTTCAGCGCGCGGCGCAGGTCACGGCGCGAGCGGCCCTATCCCTTGCCATGCAGGAAATTGGAACGATCTCCAAGGGCCTGCGTGGCAGCCTGCAGGATGTGGTGCGCAGCATGGCAGATGCGGCGGCGGCGTCTGAAAAAATGGCGATTATCCGCGAGAATATCGCGATGGGGCTTGCTACGAACGATGACTTGGTAGCTGCCGAGCGCGCCTTGGATCAACTGCGACAGACCGCTGATATTGCGGCCGGAGACCTCGGCCTGACAACACGTCAAGTTGTGGAGCTAGAGGCTGCGTTGCGCAAATTCGACAAGGCGCAGGGTATGAGAGAGGTGGCCGACGCGGCTTCCGATGCCATTGAGTTGATCGACGGCATGTTCGCCAGCACACAGAACATCCCGCCGGAAGTTGCGCTGATCGTTCAGCACCTCAAGGACGTACTGACCACCGCCGCTTCCGGCGCTCTGGTCTTCGATGACATCGCCGACGCTGCAAGTGGCGCAGCAGACGAGGCCGAGCGGCTGGCGCGTGCGCTCTTTCTTTCGCAGAGGATCGGGCTTAACGCCGATCTGGCCGACGAAGATGCTGTCATGTCGCAGAACGTCATCCCAGACGCTGGGGACCGCGCGAACCAGCGCGAGGCGCTCGATAACTTCCGCAATATCCTTGAGCGCGCGAACCGGAAGAAGCGCAGCGGCGGCGGGCGCAAGAGACGTGGCCTTTCAGAGGCGGAGAAAGAGGAGGCCAAGGCCCTGCGCGAGGTCGAGCGCTACGTCGACAAGACGCGCACGGCAGTCGAGGAATATCACGCCGAGCTGGAGGAACTGGCCGCGCTCCAGCCGTTCTTCGAGCAGACCGGTCAGGCCGAGGCTTACGCGCGGGCCGTGGCGATGGTCAACGAAGAGTTCAAGCGCAGCCAGAACGAAACCTTCATCCGGGCGATCGAGGATGTTTCGGACGCGATGGCGCAAGCCATCGTCGATGGTGAGGACATGGGGGCAGCGCTGCGCAACGTGTTCCAGCAGATCGCGCGCGACCTGATCGCATCGGGCATCCGCGAATTGCTCATGTCGACTTTCGGCTTCGGATCGAAGAGGAGCGGCGGTTTCCTCGGCAAGGTCTTTGGCGGCCTGCTTTCCTTCGACGGTGGCGGGTTTACCGGGGTCGGCGCGCGCTCCGGCGGCGTAGATGGCAAAGGCGGATTCCCGGCAATTCTCCATCCGAACGAAACCGTTCTCGACCATACCAAGGCGCAAGCCTCCGGCGGCTCCGTGGGCATCACGGTCGGCGTGGATGGGCAGGGCAATATTGTGCCGCTGATCCGCCGCGTGTCCGGCCAAGTGTCCGTCCAGGTTACGGGCAGTGCCATGCAGGCGCAGCGCCAGAGCTTCGCCGGTCAAATCCAGGCGACCGAGGCGCGCGGGACAAGCAAATGACGCGCCAGATCGTCACCATCCCCGCGAACTTCCTCCGCCAGCTCAGCTACAATTGGGAGATCGACTGGCGAGAGCAATCGTTGGGCGACTTCAACGATGGTGTGACCAACACCATGTTCGGCGGCTTTCCAAGATGGGTCGGCGCCCCAAGCATCCACCTTGACCGCGAGACCATCGGCCAATGGCGGGCGATCAAGGCCACAGCTCAGGGTCGTTATGGTATCTACCGTGTCCGGATGGCGGACCCGGCAAGCTTCGTACGCACCGCGACAGGTGCTACATCTGAGACGGTTTGCACGGGGCAGAAAACAGCAGATGGCAACACGTTTTCCAACGGCTTCGGCACTGAATACGCGCCGATAGCGATAGCCTCCGGGGCTTATGCGGCAGGCGACGAGACAATTCGGATCGACACGACCGGCGCAAACGGGATCGCCCCGCATGTCGGGCAGATCATGTCCCACGATGATTGGCCTTTCGTCGTGACCTGGACCCGAGATCGCGGTTCGAATGTCTGGGAGTTGGGCGTGCAAATGCCGCTGCGGGCGGCCATCGCTGACGGTGATGTAATCCAATTGCGAGGCGTCGGCCGCTTCCAGGCCACGGAAAGCGGAATGGGTAGCATCGGCTACGGCGCCGGAATGCTCACGACAGCCAGCCTCAGCTTTATCGAGGTCTCAAGGCGATGAGTTTCTTCCCTTCTGACTTCGATCCGCGAGCCGAGATCCGCGGGATCCTTGACCTGTGCGAGATCGACACCGCAGATGGCACGGTTCGCTTCCTCATTGGCGAAGATGGCAAATTGATCGACGCCAACGGGGATGAGTGGGTCGGTTCCGCGCTCGGCTCCGTCTCCTCCATGGAGAGTGCGATCGACGGAGTGGCGCCTTCTGGCACCCTCTCCTTGAGCTTCTTTCAGGATCCGGACACCGGAGACGTTATCCAGCAGATCAAAGACCTTGGCCTCGATTACGTTGCGGGCCGGGAAATCCGCTTCTACATCCTCCCGCTACGCTCGGTCGCGGACATGACGAACCAGAGCCGAACGCCGATCAAGTGGTGTACCCGGGTCTCTCGGCAGGTCAGCTACAAGTTCAGCGGGGCGCAGGATCGGCGCATAGCGCTATCCTTCGAAGCATGGTCGGAGCGGCGCCAGGCGGCGCGACGGATCGTGCTGAACACGGAGGGTCACAAGCAACTGACCGGTTCCGCCAACCCCTCTCTCAAGTACATGCCCACGGTCGATTTCGAGACGGAGAAGCTGTTCGGATGAAGCCGCTTTACGTGATGATGCATCGGTGGGCGGCAACACCCTTCGTCTGGGGCGAGTCTGATTGCTGCCTCGGTCTGGCGGATTGGTACAATCATGTGCACGGGAAAGATCCGGCGGCGCACCTGCGCGGCCAATACTTCGACGCCCTGTCATGCCAGAGGCTATGCGGCTGGTTTTCCGATCCAGTCACCGTGATCGAGAACTGCCTTGAAACGGTCGGAGGGCGCCCGCTGATTGACGTTCCGGCTATGGGTGACGTGGGTGTCATCCTGATCAGGTCGAAGGATGATGATCGACCGCTTCCGGCCGGGGCGATCTGGCTTGGCGATTGCTGGGGCTGCAAGGGTCCGACCGGCGCCACCACAATCAACGCGCAAGCAACCCGCTCCTTGGCGGTGTGGGGTATCGGCTATGAAGGGTAGGGTCTTTGCCGCTGCGCTTCTGGCGTCCACGGTCCTGACGCCCGTCAAGGCTCATGCCATGCCGCCAGCCCTGGCGCTGATTTCCGGCCTGACCGGCGGCGCGCTGTTCCCTGTCGCTGGCATCCTTGGTTCTCTGGGGGCCGTTGGCTACAGCACGGGATTCGCCATTGGCTCATTTCTTGGTGGCTCCGTTCTCGGTCGCGCGCTTTTGGGGGTTGGCCTCTCCGCTATCTCTGGCGCATTCTCGCGACCCGGTCTTCCGGATTACCGCATTCCCGAGCCTTCGGCGCAGATGGGAAACTTCGCGCAGCCTGTGAGTTATGCGCAGTGGGTGTTCGGCAGAACGCGCAAGGGTGGGCCTCTGGGTTTCACTCAGGCCAAAGACAGTCGCCGGTATTACGTGGTCATTCTCGCCGCCCACGAGATCGAAGGCGTCGTTCAGCATTGGCTCGACGAATACACCGTCGGCCTGGACACCTCCACCACCTTCACAGACGCCAACCTTCTCACGGGGGCGGAGTATACCGCGCCGGCTGCGCTGTCAGGCAATGGCCGCATCGAGGTGTTCACCGGGGCTTCGGGGCAGGCCGCTAATGCGGGGCTGGTCAGCACGTTCACGGAGATTACGAGCGACTTCGATTTTGCGGGCCTTGCAGGGGCCGTGGTTTGGGCGCGCAAGGTGGCACCCGGGGACTTCTCGGCGGTCTATCCGCGAGGCAGGCAGTGGGCATACACTCCGGTCATCGACGGCCACAACCGCATCTACGACCCGCGAGACGAAACCTACAAGTTCACGTCAAATGCAGCTTTGGTCATGGCCTTCTGGCTGACCGAAATCCTCGGTGTCGGTGTCGATTGGGATGATGTGGCGGCGGAGGCGGATGTCTGCGACGAAACCGTGCTCAACGCTGAAGGCGAACCGCTGGCCCGCTGGACAATCAACGGGACGCTCTCCGACGATCAGACCTATGAGACGCAGCGCGCGCAGATGGCCGGGGCATGTGACGCCTTCGTCTACGAGCGTACGGACGGAAAGGTGGGCTTCAAGGTTGGCCGGTGGATCGCGCCAACCGTCACCCTGAGTGCGTCTGATTTCCTTGATCTGGAGGTGACAGAGGGTCAATGGGGCGCTGATGCGCCTACCGAGGTTTCGGTCAAGTATATCGAGCCGGATAGCGCATGGCGTGAAAGCCCATCGGGGACGTGGGTTGAAGACGCCAGCGTGAACGCGGTGAAGGACGAACCGGAGCTTTACCTCGTCAGCAATCACAACCAGGCATCACGGCTTGCAAAGAGGATCGCCAAGGCGCGGCGCCCAAAATACCAGCTTTCCGGAACCATCGGCCTGATGGGATACGAGTTGATTGGGCAGCGGTTCTTCACCCTGACGCACGCCGGGATGGGCATCACTCAGTTTTTCGAGGTCGGAACCCTTGTTCGCGCCAGTTCGGGTATCTTCGAGTTAACGGCAGTTTCGGTGGGGCCGGCGGACTTCGATTTTGACGCCTCTACGGAGGAGCCTGATCGCCCCGAGTTCGAGGCTATCGACAGCGCTTTTGAAAGTGAGCAGCTGACCGGATTTGCCGCGACGGCAGGGGACGGTGGCAGCATTGTCACCGAGTGGGACGCGCAAGAGGATTACCTCTGGCAGCAGGTCAGGTGGAAGGCTGCGGCTGCGACACAGTGGCAGAGCCAGACCATCACAGATGGGGCTACCGAGCTCATCATCACCGGGCTTCTGGATGGCACCACCTATCAGGTGCAGGGCCGGAACGCATACGCAGGTCTTCTTAGCAACCCGAGCGACTGGACGCCTGAGCCTGCGGCGGAAGTCACCACCGTCGGCAGCAGCGTGCCGCCCTCGGCCCTGACGGCGTTCTCGACCACGTTGGCGGGATCTGACGTGACGCTCGACTTCACCACGGCAAACGATGGCGCGCACTTCGCGACCCGTCTCTACCGGGGCACGACCACCGACTTCGGTGGGGCGACCCTGATCCACACCGACTATTCCGGGCCGAACAGCACGGCGTCTTACGACGACGAAAGCCTCGCTCCGGGCACCTACTACTTCTGGGCCGTTCCAGTGAACGCCTCCGGTGTCGCTGGCACCGAGTCCGGTCCCGAGACCGAAACCATCGTCTAACACACACACGAGAGGTGCCACCCATGGCTCTACCTGGGCGAACGATCGCGCAGGGCAATCCGCCTGCGTCCGATCATCAGGTCGATCAGACAGAACTTGCCGACTGGATGGAGGAGATCGAAGAGGGCGTTGCCGATGCGGCGTCTCTGGGGACGCGTATAGATGCGGTTGAAACCGACCTCTCCGACCTGCAAGCGCTCGGTGGTGCCGTGTCGGCTCCGTCTGCCGCTGGCGGGCCTGTTGTTGCCGCTACGACCGGTGATGTGGCGCTGACTGGCGCATACACCGTCGACAGCCGGGCGATGACGGACGGCGAGGCATATCTGGCATGGAGGCAAGCGACTGGCGCCACGGTCACTGACCCTGACACGGGTGCGACCAACAGCCCGGAAAACGGTATCTACGTCTACAATTCCGCTGGCGCTCACGTCCGCCGGTCAGACATGGATGCGGCCGGGGAGGTGCAGGCGACGTCGGTCTATGTGACTGGCGGAACAACGAATGGCGGCAAGACCTTTTCCACATATTCTGCCGTCACCGCTCTTGGCACCGACCCGATTACGTTTATCGTGGCGCAGAACCAGAGCGGCCTGGCTGCAGATGTGTCTGCAATCGAAAGCAAGCTGGACGATCTCCGCGGCGTTGTGCAGTTTGGGGAGGCCTCTCCCGCCGCAGGGGATACAGATGGCTACAACCAGGTGTTTTTCCCCTTCGGCGGCAGTACAAAGGGCCGTCGCCGACTTGTCAGCATCGTCGGGACCTACCACACCTCAGAAGCTGGAAATGTCTACAGAGCCACGCTTGACCGGGATACGAACCAATACGCCCTGACGGAAATGCTAGGTTCATTTACGCCGCTGGCCGCAACCCACACGACGCTGGCCGCAGAGATTGATCCTGCTGGGATCATTCTGGAAGACGGTGAAATCCTTGGTATCGCCCAAGCGAAGATCCGTTCCACCGCAAACGTGTACACTGGCGCGCCTTGGTATCAAAGCGGTGTGGCAGATCCCGGAACCACCGCGACCGGCACGGCCCAGCTGGTCGACTTCAACCGGCTGGAAATCGGCTATACCGTCGAGCAGATACCGGCGGACTCGGATCGCGTTCTGGCTTTGGAGACCGCGTCGGACGACCACGCGGCAAGCTTGGACGCTCTTTCCGGGTCGACCGAGGTATCTCTGTCATTTGGCCCATCCACGCCGACGACAGGCGCGGGCCTCACCCTGACGCAAACTTACGTTTTTGGCCCGTTTCCGTTCGGTTTCAAGATGTCAGGGGTAACCGCCGTTGGCAGCGCCTCTCCGGGGGATGTGGCCATCTACGCGGCGTCGGTGGTCGGCGATCAGGTGACAGTCGATACAGGAACGCGGCGATTCATCGACACCGTGGCCGGTGCCTCTCAGGACTATGTATTCGACGCGCCTTTGGTCATACCGCCCGGCGGGTACATCGGTCTGAGGCCCAAAAACAATATCGCGACGATAACCGCCGATGGAACGCCATACCAGCGCACTGGAGCGGGTGACACAGCCAATCCGGGCACATTGACGACGACCGGCACGAACACGGAACTGCAAATAAGGTTCGATGGTGTGCACCTCATGCCGGTGCGCTTCGGCGCACAAAGGCGTGAAATTACGGTCGCAAACGGGGAATCGCTTCTCATCAGTTCCGACAGTATCGCGGCGGGCTTTCACAGTCCTCCGGGTAAGGCGTGGCCATGCACGCTTGGGGCGCTGACTGACTACCGGATCGTCAACGGTTCACAGCCCGGGCGCGATGTGCTGGGCATGGCGGACGATATCCGCAATGGCGAGTTGTACTGGGCCTTTGGCGTCTACCTGAACGAGGTTAACGCCAAGCGCATCCTGATCATTTCTGGCGCAAACGACGGCCACATGGTCAGCGCTCGCGCCGAGTATCTGACGGCGAACTTCAAGCGGGCCGGTGAAGCCGCGCGGGCGGCTGGAATTGAACCGACACTCATCAGTCAAGTGAGTGCGACAGCACAGTATCGAGATCTGATCCGCCGCGCCGCAGAGGATCTCGGTTGTGACTATCTCGATACCGGGGATATTCGCCGTCGCGCCGGGGGTCTGCCTGACTGGCAGAACCAACTCGGGCACCTGACCGCGAGATCAAACAGCCTCTACCACCAGCCTGTCGCAGAATACGTCAACAGTCTGCCACGGCCTGTTCAGGGGATCAAAGCGTTCCGGCACCGACCGACGTTCGCAGTATCGAACGATCTCGATCTGTTGTTTTCGAACTTTCACGAAAGGGCAGAGCGGTGGGTTGAATTGTATTGCTCTCACCGCACCCTGCCGCCAGCCGTGCTGGAATATTACGATGCGCTCGATGAAGGCGCGGACTTGCAAACAGGTTACGTCGACATCCTCGACGAACATGAGACATGGCGGCAGGGCGGTGCGCTTGAGTTCGAGGATTATGCGCTGATCGAGGTGACACTCCCCGGGACTGCTTATGATCTGGACGACGTGCGAATGAACCTGAACGTACCATCCGGTGCCACGGTGCTTCTGCGCGATTGGGACTATGACGAAGGGCTTGAAGGGAAGCCGAACATCACCACTCCAGACGCCACATATCTGGCAGTTTGGGACAGTCCAGTCGGCAGATTGGCCGACATCACCAGCGACATCTCGGATGGAGTGGAATACCCGCTCTCAAAGATCAAGGGCTACGTCCACGACCGGAAGCTGACGATAATCATCAAGAAAGCAGGGGTGTTCACGATGACCGCGCCCAGCTTTACGGTGATCGGGCGATTGATCGAGTATCCCGAGCGGGTTCCGCAGCCGAACTGTCGCTTGTCACCGACGCAACTGCTCGCTGCGACAGAGTTTGATGCGAGCCTGACCGGATGGTCCACAACAGGAACCCCGGCGTCCTATGCGCCTGTCGATCAAGCTACGGCGATCTGGGGGCCTGAAAATATAGGCACTCCTGTCGCGCGCGTGGTCGAGATCACGGAAGCGAACAAAGTTGCGCAGGCGGTAAGCATCCCTGCTGTTGCTGTTGATCGCGTCTTCGCGTTGGATATTTATCACCGCTACAATCCGCTCGCTTACGTCGATCCGACTGGCAGGGGATGGGACGTGTCGCGGTATATCGACCGCACTGTCAGCACGTACCCTGACGACGCGCCCATTACATCCGACACATGGGATTTCCGCACGCTGGTCATCGAGATAGCCAATGGGGCGGCATTCCCGTCGGAAGGCGGTCACCTTCTGCGCGCAGGCAGCCCGACCATGTGGCATCGGACGCGGTATCTGCACCGCGTGCCAGCAGGTGAGGTCGGGGACTTCATCTTCCAGCTTTCCGCCGCTGCCGGAACAATTGAAGTCGCGGTCTGCGAACTTCGAGAAGTCGTTTGATCGGCAACCCCGGCACCTGAGCCTATCCACGAACAAGCAACACGGGGGCCGAATGACCACCGACGAATTCCCGCACACGATCCGCGGGCGGATCATCGAGCTTGCCAAGATTGTGGGCGCTGTATCCATCATCCTGAGCGCTGGCGGCGGGGTCTGGGCCTGGACTTTCGGGCCCGTCGCCGAGTTCTTCGACCGGCTGGACCAGTTGGTCGATGACGTTGCCCAGCTGCAGGAGGACGTGGCCCGGGCCAACGGAGACGACCGGGTGATCCGTCAGCCTGCGGGCCTGAGCTACATCCGCGAGCCTGTGCGGCAAGGCGATCCGGTGGTCATGATCCTCGTGGCGTCCAGAACCAAGCTGGGGGCGTCGTGCCGCCTGACCGACTGGGTGCCGATATTCACAGACGAGCAGAACATCCCGACTCCCGGACGCCGCGCCAGAGCTGGGGCGATTGCCCGCCAGATCGACCGCGACCTTCAGACACTGCGGATCGAGATGGTCCCGCCAGACGAACTGCGGCCAGGCCGTGTCTCCGTCTACCTGACCCTGACCTACTCCTGCCCGTCGCCGGATGGAACGGCGGTCGTGCAGGACCGCACGGATGCGTTGCCGTATCTCCTGATAGAGCGCCAGCAGGGGCGGTGATCTCTGTCATCTTCGCGGGGTGTTTGTCATGTCGGCCCGGCTACTCCCTCGCCTCGCCACCTCGGTGATCGAAGCGGTCAGCATGACCTTGATGCACCTCGGCAGTTTCGGGCAGTGTCAGGCGAGCCTCTGCGCCACCGCTTGGATGATGCAATTCAAGCCATGGGTCTGGATCTTCGACCGGGTGTTCTGGCTCTACGAGAGGGACCATTGCCGGAGAAGCTTCGAGAGGTGTTGGAAGTGAGCGCGGTGGTATTGTCCGCATTGTGGCCCGCATCACACCAGGACCTCCTACCGACAGGCTGCTCGGGAGTGGTGTGCCACTTACCCATCTGACCCCCGCCGCGCTCGGGTAGGTGCACTATCGGGCCATGAACCCCGACGCCGGATTGGGCCACCGGTCTTGAGTTTAACGCCTTTCGGCTCCCACAAATGCACCCGCCGGAAGGCGGTTTGGGCGCGCCCCATCCTGGGTGGCCATTCAGCAGGGGGCGACCCCGCATCAGTCGCGACTAAGGCCAGCAGGGACTCGAACCCTAAAACACGCGCCCGCGCACCCTACCACGCACCACCCCCACGAGCAACTGAAAGGAAGCGCCATGCGCACCGTCGACAACGCGACGAAGGTCTTTTTCCTGTCCTACTCCATGATCGGATACCACCTCACCGGCTTCTGTCTGCTGGCACCGGCGGTCCTCTACTACGGCTTCGGACACGAAACGGACCCGAACCTCTGGTGGCTGGCTGCTGTCGGGGCGTGGATCTTCGGTACGGTGGGCCGCATCGTCAAACAGGGCAGCTTGGGAGGCGAGTGATGAAGCGCGTTCTCCCGATCCTCATTGCCCTCGGCGCTGCGATCTGGCTGACCACCTACAGCGTCGAGACCGCCCCCGCACCGAAGCCCGTACCGCCGCCAGTGGTGCAGGCCGAAGACCCCGACGCGGCATTCCTTGAACTGGCCATCCCGTTCGTGGGCCGTTGGGAGGGGCTGCGCCTAGAGGCGTACCTCGATCCGGTTGGCATCCCCACGGTCTGCTATGGCGAGACCAAGGGTGTCAAGCTGGGCGACAAGTACACCAAGGCGGAATGTGACGCCATGTTCGCCCGTGAGCTGCTGGCCTATCGTGGCGGAGTGCATCGCGCCCTGACTGCCGAGACGCTGGCCCGGCGCCTGCCGGTAACGCGCGACGTGGCCTATTCTTCGCTCGGGTACAACATCGGTATCGGCGCGGTGTCTAAGTCGACAGCGGTGAAGCGCCTCAACGCCGGAGACGTGCCCGGCGGCTGCGATGCTATCACGTGGTGGGACAAGGCCGGGGGCAAAGTCCTTCGCGGCCTGACGCTGCGCCGAGGTGAGGAATACGACCTGTGCATGGTGGGCGTCCGATGAACCTGCCCGCGATCCTCGCCACCTTGCTCGCTGCAGCCGTCGCTTTCGGCGCATGGCAGTACGTCAGGGCAAACGGACTGGCTGACGAACTCGACACATGCATGGCCTACAGAGACACACGCGAAAGGATCGACAATGCGCCTACCGTTGATAGCGTCGATGATGCTGTTAGGAGCCTGTGCCGTGAAGCCGGGCGATCTGACTGCCCTCTGTGACGGAACTCGCGAGGCTCGCACTGAGCACGCCTCTGCGCTTGTAGATGACGGCGGACCGAAGTCTCGGATCACCGGGGCGAACCTGCTGGGGAAGATCAGGGCAGGATGCGGGGGTTAGGCCTGACCCCTGCCAATGGTGACAACTTCACCCGAAAAACCCATTTCCCGTAGTGTGGTGATGGGGTTTTTGCCGTCAGCAAGCACACCCTTTAGGGCATCCGGAAGGTCGATCTCATCTCCATATTTGGAGATAGCATCAAGCCTGACATCGTTCCAGTTTTCGCTGTTCGCTTCTGTCGGAAAGCCGGGCAGCGCGATGGTCAGCGCGCTCTTCATGGCGCCGGAATAGTGCCCTAACTCATGTGTATAAGCCGGGCGATCAAGAAGGAATGACGCCACCTCGTAGAGCGAGTCTATCTCTCCCATCAGTATGCCGGTGGTCGCACTCAGCACACCATGGGTCTTGAATTTTGCCATCGTCTTATCCTTTCTCAGCCCCGCCCCGTGCGGGTTTTTTTGTTTCAGGTGTCCGGAAGTTCTCCAGTCTCGGCAAAGTGCTGCAGTGCCGGGAGAAGGTCGCGCACCTGAGATTGCGACAGGTGCATCCGATTGTTCGCCACATGTCCGACGCCGCCTTTGTGCATGTTTTGCTCAAGTTCCACGTCTTCCCACCCCTTGAACGGAGTGAACCGCTTTAGGCCTATCTCGGAGCATCCAAGCCATATCATGCCCTCTTCCGCCACGGCGCTACTACGTTGAAGGCTGCATACCTCACCGTTAGCGTCCTCAAAGCGGTCGATGCGGAATCCGCGCTGCGTTGTCTCTGCCATTCTATTGCTCCACTCTCAGGGCGGCTTCATGCGCGCCATGCGTGCCACCGTTCGTCTGGATGACGAGGCCCAGGAGGATGGCGGCGATCAGCGCGGCGGTGCGGGTGCGGCTCATGGGGACTCCGGGGTGGCTGCTTCAGAATCCATCTGGTCGATTGTGTCAGCCGTTTCGCGCAGCATGTTGGTGTAGCGGCGCACGGCATCACTGGATAACGCATCGTTCGCCCTATCGGGAATAAGCAGGCAGTCACCCGCCCAGCTTGCCGATCTGCTGGCCACGTAAGCGGCTTGCCGAGAGAAGTTTGCGCGGCTGATAGCCATCATCTCATCCTTTCATCTGGTGGGCGGGGCAGGATTTGAACCTGCGTGGGTTTGCACCTGCGGATTTACAGTCCGCCGCCTTCGACCGCTCGGCCACCCGCCCGGGTTGGTTATTCGATCTTGGAAATTGCCTTCGCCAGTTCCCGCGCCTTGTTCGCCGCGATGTTGACGGCCATCCTCTGGGCAAGTTCCGCGGGCTGGTCTGACGGGAGCTTGATGTCATAGTCCTCAATGCCAAGCCCGTATGCGTGCATCGTCCAGAACCCCGGATTGTTCACGTTGTCTTTCATGACGACCAAGCGGACAACGCCAGATTTCACCGCCCACGTGCGGGGGTTCCGTTCTTCTCCGCGCCTGTAGCTCGTTGCGTCTTTCCATTCCGTCATATTCGGCTCCTGTGTTGACTGCAGCGTATGCCCCGCGATGTCGCATGTCAACCATTTAATGGTGGACAGCCTTGCCCCGATATGGCATGCTCTGTAAATGGAAGACATGGCACGAGACCCGGCAGAATGGCGGTCCCAGATGAAGGACCACGAGCGCAAAGAATTGGAGCGCGCGGAGCGTATGAGGGACGTGGCTGCTGAGAACCTGCGCGTCGTGACGAAGAAGCTGAAAGATCGCGTTATCAAACGGATGCGCAGGGCGAAGGAGCGGGGCAATGGATGACCCAAAGCTAGTAGTGATCTACTACGACAAGGACGGCTGGCCGACGATCTACGCGGACACTGGAGCGGAGGTCTATTCCGTTGATGAGCGTGTCCCGGCGGATCGCATCTACCGCAACTCTCCCCAGCAAATCCCGGACGGAATGCTTGACGGCCCCGTTGGTTATCTTGGCGACAAGAGCGCAGCCGAGGTCAGAGCGCACCGCGCCGCCGCGTACATCGAGGGCCGCCCGCACCTGACGGTTGCCACAAAGGAGGGGCAGGGGGATGAGTGACCTGCTTCACGCGGTTCGCGTCCCATCTTGGGGTTTGTCCGTGACCGGCGCGGCCTACTACGGCTACAGGATCGGCTTGCATGTCGGACCATGGCTGGTGTTCGCTCTCCCCGCCCCACCGACAGAGGGGGAGGGGTGATGTTCTACTTCGCAAGATGGCACACCGCAAATATTCTCATCAAAATTGCCTTCTTCATTGCCCCAAGAGGTGCAGCCAGAGATCGCCTGCTGAAAGCGCTGGTAGATGAGAGCTTGAAAATTATCCACGACGTTGACCTTCACCGGGCTGCAGAGAGGGCGAAGTAATGCGCTGCACCTGTTCATCATGCTGGCCGGATTATCCGTACTTTCGCGTTTGCCCTGACTGCGGGAACAAGCGTTGCCCGAGAGCGAAGCACCACGACCATGAGTGCACCGGATCAAACGAGCCTGGGCAAAAGGGCAGCAACTACGCGTGACTGCCCCACGTGGCAAGAAACGGAAATCCACATAGGAGCACGACATTGATAGAGACCATCGGATGGATCGCCCTCGCGCTCGGCGGCGCTTACCTTCTCGGCGCACTTGGCATTTTTATCGGAACCGGCTTAGGCCGAGGGGGGCTTGAGGCCGTCCCGCGAGGGTTCGCCTTTGGCGCGGTCATTGCGGTTGGGTGGATCGCACTTGTGGTGTGGTGGTCGCCTCTGACCATAGGTATCCAGTAACGGCTCCGCCTTGCGCGCCCTAAACCTGATCCGCCTTGGCGTCATGGTGATAGGCCCGGCTACACCGTACGTCGTTGCCGCGCTGTGCATCGTTTTCGCTGCTGGCTTCGTGGCCGGGGCATGGCTGTGGTGAGGCGCGATCCGGGAGTGGCTGATCCGGCACGGCGTCGAGGCGCCGGAGAAACTGCCGGTTGAGCCAGAGCGGCGGCCGGAAATGGATCAGTGATCTGGTATCCAACCACCGCCTAACCTGCTGATATTTGGCGGTAGGTGCGTAACCCAAATTCTAGAGAAAACCTAAAGAAATCAACGAATGTGGCTATCCTGCCGGGATCGCCAAAGCTCCGTTATTTCCTTTTATTTACAACCTCTTGCGCAGGGATTTCATCCAGCCAGTCGGAAAGGTCGGACACTTTCGCAGTGCGGATATTTGCCATGCCACCCGCCGACAGCTTCTTGCGCTGGGCGGTTTTCACATAGGTTAAACGCAGTGACCGAACCTATCTCCACTCGGCTCATGCAGCCGAACGCTGCCGCTTGGATTGATAGCGGCGCTCCGCGCCCTCGAGCCCTTTCGTGCCGAACGTTGCAGCCCTCGCAACTGCGTGCGAAGAGATGAGGGGCTGGAAAGACTTCCCCTTATCCCGCCGCTTGCCATCCTTCGGTGGCGAAGCGGAATACGCGGCCGAACTTTCCATCAGCGAAGTTGAGATGATCATGTTGCAGGCCAGCAGCTGAGGCCTGAAGCTTTCCGAACTTCACAGTGCAAAAGCGAGGTTTTAGGAGCGGCCGAGACCTCATGCATCAAGAATATCGAGAATTGGCCCTTCCTTGTGAATGCCGGTCTCTTCCCGCTCGGCTCGCGGCCATCGCACCGGTGACGACAAGCATGGCGGCAAGACCCAGGTAAATGGTGGCAGATGCTTCTCCCGCCAGGACCAGAAGGGCGGTCGAAAGAATTGGGGTCGAGAAGGAAATCACGCCGAGCAGGGCGATGTTTCCATGTTTGGTCGCGTGGTCCCATGACAGGAAGGTCAAGCCGATGGGGCCAATACCGAGGAGAACAATTGCCCACCATTGCCCGGGAGTTGGGCTGACGCTGGTTTCGAAAACCAGGTGAGACAGGGCGGACAGTACCGCAACGGCCCCGCAAACGCCGATCAGCATCTCGCTGGGCACCCCCGAATATCTGCGATTGAGCACCGAGTAGCCGGACCAGATCAGGGCGCAGGCGAACGCCGCCACGTATCCAGAGGCTGGGCCGACGGCCTCCACCGTCGCGGATTTATCTGCGAACATGACGACGACACCCGCAAGGCCCAGCAACGCACCGAGACCGTGGCCCCACCGCACCCCGCCGCCGCCCGAGGCAAGAGAGGCAAAGACCACGATCAGCAGCGGCCAGAGGTAGGCGATCAGGCTGGCGCGCGCGGGTGGTATGCTCGACACGGCGTAGAAATAGGCGGCATGATAGGTGAAGATCGCCAGCACAGCCATGATCCAGGGGCGGAACGGTTGTTTCAGGACGCGCCACGCGCCTTTTCCCCGCGCTACCAGGAAAAGGAGACCGGCAACAAAGGCTATGGCCGCGTTCGTCGCAAGCAACTGGAACGGCGGAATGCCGGCGGCCCGTGTCGAGAGCAAGGCCAGCGACGCAGAAAACCCTATGGCGACAAGGCCGACAAGTGTCGCCGCTGTTTGAGAATGGTGCGCCATGGGACCTCCGGGGTTTTTGCCCTCAGAGACACGGTTTCAGGGGGATATTCTTGGCCAAGGCGGTCAGCGAATTGACCGAGGCGATCAGTCTTTGGCGATCGGCGTCTTGCGGATTCTGGCCGGCGTCGTGCCACGTTCGCGCCGAACCGCACGGTTGAGCGCGCTCTGGTCGGAGTAGCCTGTGACCATCGCGATTTCGGCAATCGGCAGTCTTCCTTCCGCCAGCAAACGTTCTGCTTCATCGATCCTCAGCGTCGAGAGATACGCTGCCGGAGTCGTGTCCAGCTTCGCGCGCAGAAGCCGCTTGAGACCGCTGACACTGGTCCCTGCCTCCCGGGCGACGTCTGCGACGGTGATCGGGTCCGCAAGGCGCTGACGCATGTAGCTGCAGGCCCGGTCGAGGATCATGTCCCGCATATCCACCGGGGCAGTCACGCGGGTCATCTGATCGAGCAGAAGCGTCATCCAGGCGGATGCTCGGTCTGCGCCGTAGTCGCCGATGGCGCGAAGATAGTCCAGCAGGCTGCGCAGAACCGGGTCGATGTGGAAAAACGGCGGGATGTTGTCCGGATGGAGCCTTTGCTCATCGGGTGGAAGGTCCAGCACGATGAACCTGCTTTTCGTCGCAGCAGAGAAGGAATGGACCTCGCCCGCCCGCACGAAGGCGGCCGATGAGTCGTGAACATGCCCCCTTCGGGAGGCGCGCAACTCTATCTTGCCGCTGAACGGCAGGACAATCTGATGAAACTCGTGCCTGTGGTCCGGCTCGTTGGGCACGTAAGATCGGAGACTGACTCGCGGCTGCATGGCGTCGGTACGTTTTCTGTTCACAGCTCGCTTCGACAAGGATCTGGGCTGTATGAGGATTGGAAAAACCTTTGGCAAGTCCGCATGAAACTGCTGCACGCACGAAATACGCAATTCCGGCCTTAGGTAGCAAATCTGCCGAGAGGGGAGATCACCGGGGGCCACAGTGGTGATGCACCGGTCTTGCCCGGTCTGCTCAGCCAGACCCCGATTGGCGACGAGCAAGAGCATGTTCGCGCGTTCAAGCGCTGGTTTCCGTTGAGCCTTCGGGCGCTGAACGATGGTCTTGCGGCAGAATAGCCCTGTATCTCAATCTGCCGCTCCCGACCGTCTATTTTAGGTCGCCCCCGTTCGCGCGCTGGGACTCGGCCGGTTATCGCACCACGGTCATGCCGGCCCTGTCCGCACCAGCCAACCATTGACTAATTCGTTCGAACGAACTAATGATGTTGAATGACCCTCTCAGCACGCGAAACCTCGAGCACACGACAATCGATCATCGACGCGGCACGCAATGTGTTGATGAGCGACGGCTATTCCGGCCTTTCGACGCGGGCGGTCGCAGTGGCCGCAAACACGCAGATGAGCCAGATCCGCTATCACTTCGGGTCGAAGGATGGATTGATCCTCGCCCTTTTCGACGACATGACGGAACGCCTGATCTCCCGGCAAAGCACGGTCTTCAATGATCCGGAGATCCCGCTGTCACGCAAATGGGCCCTGTCCTGCGACTTCCTCGATCAGGATCTCGACAGCGGCTACGTCAGGGTGCTGCAGGAGCTGATCGCGGTCGGATGGTCGAATTCTATGGTCGGTGACGCGGTGCGCACCTCCTTCGGCCAGTTGCGGGATATGCATGTCGCCCTTGCGAAGGACCTGGCCGACCGGATCGGCGGGCTTGGTCCTTTTGACCCCGAGGATGTAGCGGCGCTCGTGGGCAGCGCGTTCATCGGTGCCGAGGCGTACCTCTTGCTGGGGCTGGAAAGCGATGCCCTTCCCCTGCGCCGGGCCTTGCGGCGGGTCGGTGACCTGATCGCGCAGCACGAACCCCCAGATACAGCGAAGGAATAGGTCATGCGCGCCGCCACCCCGACCAGCGAAGGCATGATCGTTCGGGACGGGGTGACGGTGCACTATGCCATCCATGGCGACGGTCCACGGACACTGATGTTCCTGCCCGCATGGCCGATTGTCCATTCGCGCGTCTACAAAGCGCAGATCCCCTACTTCGCCGACCACTTCCGGGTGATCTCGTTCGATCCGCGCGGCAACGGCCTGTCGGACCGGCCCGAGGATCCCGACGCCTATGCGCCCTCGCAGAACGTGGCCGATGCCTTGGCGATCCTCGATGCGACCGACACCGCGAAAGCGAGCCTGATCGGGCTGTCACTTGGCGGTCTCTACGCGGCGCTGATCGCGGCCCATGCACCCGAACGGGTCACGGCGCTGGTCGGCTGCGGGGCTGTCGTGCCCTTCGTGCCCCCGCACCCCCACAAGAGCGTCGACGTCGTTCGCGCGACGCCTGAGGCCCCGGAGGGTTGGGACAAGTTCAATGCCCGCTACTGGCAGACCGACTACGCCGACTTCTGCGCGTTCTTCTTCAGCCGGATGTTCTGCGAGCCGCATTCCACCAAGCAGATCGAGGACGCGCTGAGCTGGGCGGCCGACGGCAGCGGCGAGGTTCTGGCCCGCATGTCGCTGGCCGAAGACCGGGGCCCTTATCCCGCGCCCGAAGAGGCCTATGGCAGGATCCGCTGCCCCTCGCTCTGGGTTCATGGCGAGAGGGATGAGGTCACCCCGTGGCAGATGTCCGAGGCCGCGGCGCGCGTCACGGGGGGTGAATTCCAGCTCTGGGCCGGTGTCGGGCATGGCGCCAACGCGCGGTATCCGGCGCGGTTCAAGACGCTGGTACGCGCCTTCCTCGACCGCCATACGGGGACGCCGCCGCCGGTGAAGCGGACGCGCAGCCAGCGCCCGAAGCGGGCGCTCTACCTGTCGTCGCCGATCGGACTGGGCCACGCCCGCCGCGACCTTGCCGTCACCCGAGAGCTGCGCATCCTGCATCCCGAACTCGAGGTGCACTGGCTGGCGCAGGATCCGGTGACCCGCTTCCTGTCCGCCAATGACGAGGTCCTGCATCCGGCCAGCGCGCGACTGGCCAACGAATCCGCCCATATCGAGGCGGAAGCGGGCGAACACGACCTGAATGCCTTTCAGGCGATCCGCAACATGGACGAGATCCTGATCAAGAACTTCATGGTCTTTCAGGAGGCGGTCGAGGACGGCGACTACGACCTCGTCATCGCCGACGAGGCCTGGGACGTCGATCACTACTGGCACGAACATCCCGATCTGAAGCGCGCCCCGGTCGCGTGGTTCACCGACTTCGTCGGCTGGGTGCCTATCCCGGAGAATGGTGCGCGCGAGGCCTTCCTGACCGCCGACTACAACGCCGAGATGATCGGCCATGTCGAAGCCAAGCCCGGTGTCCGCGACCGCGCCATTTTCGTCGGAGGACCCGAGGATATCATCCCGATGAGCTTCGGTCCGGACCTCCCGCAGATGCGCGACTGGGTGCCTGCGCATTACGACTTTTCCGGATACATCATCGGCCAGCATCCCGCGTCCTTCGGCAGTCGCGCAGAGCTGCGCGAGAGGTTCGGGTATCGCGAGGGCGAGAAGGTCTGCATCGTGACGGTTGGCGGCTCGGGTGTCGGGGCCAGCCTGATCCGCCGGATCCTGAATGCCTATCCGATCGCCCGGGCGCGCATTCCGGAGCTTCGGATGATCGTGGTCACCGGACCCCGCCTGAACCCGGCGGCCTTCAAGCTTCCGAAAGGGGTCGAGGCGCGCGCCTTCGTCCCCGACCTCGACCGGCATCTGGCCGCCTGCGATTTGGCGCTGGTGCAGGGCGGGCTGACCACCACGATGGAGCTGACGGCGGCGGGAACGCCCTTTCTCTACTTTCCGCTGAAGAACCATTTCGAACAGAACTTCCATGTCGCCCAGCGGCTTGATCGTTACAACGCTGGGCGGCGGATGATCTACGACCAGAGCGACCCGGAGCGGATCGCGCAGGCGATGGTCGAGGAACTGGCCGCTCCGCGGGTCATGCGCCCGGTCGAAGCCGACGGTGCCCGCCGGGCCGCAAACATGCTGTCCGACCTTCTTTAGACCCCGGAATTTCACAAGCGAAGGATCCTGCTGCACGCCTCTCACCCCTGACCGGAGAAAACCGATGACCCCATGGGAAATCCACGGAACCGAACTCACCAACTGCAACTGCGCCTACGGCTGCCCCTGCCAGTTCAACGCGCTGCCCACCCACGGCACCTGCGAGGCGGCGATCTGCTTCCGTGTCGACAAGGGCCACCACGGAGAGGTGTCCCTGGACGGGCTGAACTTCGCGGCCGTCGTCAAATGGCCGGGGGCGATCCACCTCGGCGAGGGCCGCATGCAGATCGTCATCGACGAGGCGGCATCCCCGGACCAGCGCAAGGCCCTGGAACGGATCATGCGGGGTGAGGACACCGACGAGATGGCAACGATGTGGTGGGTCTACTCGATGATGTCGCCCCACAAGGAAGAGACCCTCTTCAGGAAGTTCGACTATTCCTGCGATGTCGAGGCCCGGACCGGCGCGGTGCGGATCGACGGTGTCCTCGATCTGGACGCCGGCCCGATCATCAATCCCGTCACAGGTCAGCCGCACCGGGTCCGCATCGATATGGTCGGAGGGTTCGGGTACGAGATCGCCGAGATGGGCAGCGCGACGACGCGGACCCACGGGCTGATCGACCTGCCCAACAACACCGACAGCTACGCGCAGTTCAACGAGTTGCACTTCAACAACCACGGTTACATCAGGGCGGCGGCCTGACATGACCGAGGCCCTGACTCCGGTTGAGCGGCTGGTTGCGCGCGACAAGCTGGTCGTGAGCGCCGCACTGACAGCCGTCATTCTCGCGAGCTGGGGCTACCTTTGGATCGGCGCCGGCATGGAGATGCCGGCGTCGATGTCCGACATGGCCATGCCCGTGTCACCCGCGACATGGACGCCGGGCCTCGCGGCGACCATGTTCCTGATGTGGTGCGTCATGATGGCGGCGATGATGCTGCCGAGCGCGGCCCCGGTGATCCTGCTCTACGCCGCGCTTGCGCGCCGGTCCGGCGGGCACGGGTCGACGCTCTTGCTGGCCTCGGGCTATGTGCTTGTCTGGTGCGGGTTCAGCCTGATGGCGGTTTTGGCCCAGTGGATCCTCGTCCGGCAGGGTCTGCTTGAAGGGATGCGCAGCACCTCGGTATCGCTCTCCGGCGGGCTTCTTCTGATGGCCGGAGTGTATCAACTGACGCCCGCCAAGTCGGTCTGTTTGAAAAAATGCCGGTCCCCTGCGCAAGTCCTGACTCAAGGCTGGCGCCCCGGCCCCGGCGGCGCATGGCAAATGGGACTTCGCCACGGTCTCTACTGCGTGGGCTGTTGCTGGGCGATCATGCTCCTGCTGTTCTGGGGTGGCGTCATGAACATCGCCTGGATCGCCGCACTGGCGGGATTTGTCCTCTTCGAAAAGCTGGCATCGCCCCGACCCGCCCTCGACCGCCTGATCGCGTGGGTGATGATCGGCGCGGGAGCGACCCTGATCCTTGTCGGCCTGCGCTGAGTGTCCGCGCAGCCTGCGGTTCGCAGGGAAGGTCACCGTCAGGCAGGTCTGGATCGCAGCGTCGCTGCAGCACGATTGCCGACCCCGCTTGCCGGTCGGTGGCGGCTTCCAGACCATGCCCGGGCCGAACCAGATCGTCAGGAAGCCACGCTGCTTCAGCGCATCGTTGCAGGCCGGCCAGTTCCCGGTCTTGTAGCTCGGCGGTCTTGGTCCGCTCATGCAGTCCCGGCTACCATGCTGATTTCACGACATGACTCCTCGGCTCGATTTGCGCGACAGAGCTGCACGCCGGGAAGCCCCTGAGAAAAGCGCATGGGATATCGCGGCGACCATCGCCGTAAATGTTCCGAGTTCATTCCTTAGGGCCAGGGACACCGCCCCCCTTGGGATAGAGATGATCTGACCCACCGGCGCGCCGGGCCCGGGGTCAGGCGGGCTGGCGCATCAGTTTCATCATCCGCGCGGTATCGATGGCGCGGCAAATGCCCTTCGCAGGGCGGGCGAGGGGAACGTCTTCCGCGGCGCAGAGCGCATTGAGGACGGCTTCGTCCACTGCCTCGACCGCTGCCATGTAGACCGGGTCGAGCCGCTCGTCGTTGAGCGTGGTCATCTGCCGCCACGCGCCGGAAAGCTGCGGCAAGGGCATCTCGTTGGCCGTCGAGAAGGCGAGAAATATGTCGCCCGAGTTGTTGCCCCCAGGTGTGCCAGCGCGCCCGATCCCGATGGCGGCCCGGCGCGACAGGCGCTCCAGCTGCCCTGGAGACAGCGGCAGGTCCGTCGCCAGCACGACGATGATCGACCCGCGTTCGGTGATCATGTCGGGAATGCGGTCTTCGGGCATCTCGGGACCGATCCGATGGCCGGCAACGGTCAGCCACGGGCGCATCCCGTGGTTTGCCTGGACCAGCGCGCCGACCGTGAAACCCGCGCCGTCGATGTCGAGCCGGCGCGAGGACGTGCCGGTGCCGCCCTTGAACTCGTAGCAGATCATGCCCGCGCCCCCGCCCGAGTTGCCCTCGCGCACGGGGCCGGTGGCGGCGGCGTCTATGGCCTGCCGCGCCAAAGCTTCGGTGACGTGCAGCCCGTTGATGTCGTTCAGCACGCCGTCGTAGGTCTCGGCCACGACGGGCATTGCCCAGAGGTGGTTCGCTTCCCAGGTTGCGCCATAAGTCTCGATCATCCAGCGGACTGCCGCCGTGTGGCATGGCCCGATGGCATGGGAATTCGAGATCAAGATCGGCCCGGCCAGCCAGCCGCCGTCACGCACCCAGTGCGCCCCGGTCATCTCGCCGTTGCCGTTGAGGCTGAACTGCCCGGCCCAGACGGGTTTGGGCTCGGCATCGCGCCCGCGCGGCAGGATCGCGGTGACGCCGGTCTGCACCTGGATGCCGCGGGTCGCCAAGCTTGGATCGCGCGACGAGAGCAGCTCTGCCGCGCCGACTTCGATCCCCGGCACGTCGGTGATGGCGTTGAGCGGCCCGGGGGTTCCGGGCAGCGGCACTCCCAGCGCGCGGGCGCGGGGTTTGGTCCTGCAGGTCATTTCTGGCGTCTCGATCGGAAGTAGAGGCCCGCCGCCGCGATCACGAGCGTGAACAGCAGCATCAGCGTGGCAATGGCGTTGATCTCTGGCTTGATGCCGCGGCGGAGCATCCCCCAGATGTGGATCGGCAGCGTGGTGTTGCCGGTGCCGGCGATGAAATAGGTGATCACCAGATCATCCATCGAGATGATGAAGGCCAGCAGCCACCCCCCGAGGATGCCCGGAGCGATGCCCGGCAGCGTCACCTTGCGGAAGGTCTGCGCCGGGGTGGCGCCGAGGTCCGCAGAGGCTTCCTCGACCGAGGTGTCGAATGCCGCGAGCCGGGCCGAGACGGTGACGAAGACATAGGAGATGAGGAAGGTCGACTGCCCGATGATGATCGTCATCATCGACAGGTTCATGCCGATGGTGATGAAGAAGATCAGCAGCGCAATGCCCAGCACGATGTCCGGCATGATCATCGGCACCATCATCAGCGTGCGGTAGAACCGCGCCAGCCGAAAGCGATAGCGCGCCACGCCGAGGGCAAGCGCCGTGCCGAACACCGTCGAAAGCGCCGAGGTCGAGAGCGCGACGATGAGGCTGGTCTTCACCGAGGCGTAGAGCTGTACGGTGCTGTCGATGTAGCTGGCGCTATCGGTGACAGTGGTCTCCATCCCGAAGATCTGGCGATACCAGTCGAGGGTGAAGCCGTCCCAGATCAGCATGTTCACGGTGTTGGCATTGAACGAGTAGACCACCACCAGCAGGATCGGTGCGTAGACGAAGGCAAAGAACAACATTCCGTAGAGGGTCAGCATTCCGCGCAGGGTCATTGTGCGGCCTCCCCGTTGCGGGCCAGGCGCAGCTGGACGACCAGCAGGCACAGCACCGCCGCCATCACCATCATCGCCAGTGCCGAGCCGAAGGGCCAGTTGCGGGCCGACAGGAACTGCTGCTCGATCAGGTTGCCGATCATCAGCACCTTGGCTCCGCCCAGCACGGAAGGCACGATGAAATTGCCGAGCGCCGGGATGAAGGTGATGATCGATCCGCCCACGATGCCGGGCAGGGTCGCGGGCAAGACCACCTTGAAGAAGGTCTGCAACCGCGTGGCCCCAAGATCCGCCGACGCCTCGATCTGCGCCATGTCGAGCTTTTCGATGGAGCCGTAGAGCGGGAGGAACATGAAGGGGATAAAGACGTAGGTCATGCCGAGGATCACCGCGAAATCCGTGTAGAGAAACTCGACCGGCTCGGACGTCAGCCCTGCACCCATCAACCCCTGGTTCAGGAATCCGGTGGGTCTCAGGATCAGCACCCATGCAAAGAGCCGCACGATGAGGCTGACGAAGAAGGGCAGGGTGACGAGGAAGATCGCGAAATCGCGCAGCCCCGGGCGCATCCGGCTGATCCAGAAGGCGGCGGGATAACTGATGACAAGGCTCGCCAGCACGGTCAGCGCCGCGAGTTTCAGAGAGCGCAGGAAGATCGCGATATACACCGGATCGAAGCGGTCGTAGCGGGTGTCGGCCCAGCCGAGAATGCGTCCGAAATTGAGATGGTTGAAGGTCCAGTCGACCCCACCGTAAAGACCGGGGGTCAGGAAACTGTAAATCAGCATGATCAGCAGCGGACACATGAAGAAGACGAGCAGGAACAGCGTCGGCAGACCCAGCAGGCCAATGAGCTGCATCAACTTGCGGCGCGCGAGGGTCATGGTGCGACCTCGTCGATGATGTGCAGACCCTCGGCGGCGGCGTAAAGCGTCATCTGCGCGCCAGGTGCGGGCAGACTCTGGCCGGTACGCAGCAGGGCGCGGATCTCGCCGAAGGCGGGGGCGTGCAGCACTACCTGATGGTCGGTGCCGGTGTAGAAGGTCTCGCGCAGGGTGCCGGTCAGGCTAAGCGATGGCCCGGCGGGGGCGGTCAGCGACAGCGCCTCCGGGCGCAGCAGCAATGTGGCCGAACCGGGGGCGCGGGGCGCGGCGAAGGTCTGGCCGTCGACAAGTTGCGCGGTCCGCCCGTCGCATCGTACAGGCAAAAGATTGCTTTCGCCGACGAAATCGGCGGTGAAAAGGTTCGCCGGGCGCTGGTACAGCTCTGTCGGTGCGCCGATCTGCTGAATGCTGCCATGCGCCAGAACCGCAATGCGGTCGGACATGGTCAGTGCTTCCTCCTGATCATGGGTCACGAAGATGAAGCCGATGCCCAGTTCACGCTGCAGCGCCTTCAGCTCCTGCTGCATCTTCTGGCGCAGGTTCTTGTCGAGCGCCGAAAGCGGCTCGTCCAGCAGCAGCAGCTTCGGCTTTGCCGCCAGCGCCCGGGCCAGCGCGACGCGTTGTTGCTGGCCGCCGGACAGCTGCGAGATGCTCCGCCTTTCCAGTCCCGACAGACCCACGAGGTCGAGCATCTCGCCGACGCGGGTCCGGATCTCGCGCTTGTCCTTCCCGGCGATTTCGAGCGCGTAGCCGACGTTGCGCCCGACGCTCATGTGGCCGAAGAGCGCGTAGCGCTGAAACACGGTGTTCACGGGTCGGCGGTGCGCAGGTTTCTGCGTGACCGCCTGTCCGTCAATCACGACATCGCCGGAGTCGAGGCTCTCGAAGCCATTGATGGTGCGCAGCAGCGTGGTCTTGCCGCAGCCCGAGGGGCCGAGCAGCGTGACGAACTCGGAGCTTGCAAGCCGAAGTGAAATTCCGTCGAGAGCGGTCAGCGTGCTGCCTTCCGGGGTACGGAACACCTTGCGGGCGTCGATGATGTCTAGGGCAGAGGGCATGGTCGTCCAATCAGGTTCGCCGGCGGGCGTTGCCCGCCGGACAAGGGGTCACTGGGAGGTTTTGATCCGCGTCCACTCGGCATTGTAGAGTTGCAGATCGCGACCGAGATCCTTGAAGATCTCCAGCTTTTCCAACACGTCCTGCGGGGGATAGATCGTCTCGTTCGCACCGATCTCGGCGGGGATCAGCTTTTGCGCGGGCATGTTCGGCGTGCCGTTCATCTGCTGCTCCACGTTCATTGCGGCGATCTCCGGACGCAGGTAAAACTCCATGAATTTTTTCGCGTTCTCGGGGTTCGGTGCCGAGGCGAGCAGACACATGTCTTCCTGATAGAGCGTCGCGCCTTCCTCGGGGATGATGTAGTCGATGGTATCGGGGTTCTCGGCGACAAAGATGTTGGCGCCGACATACCAATGCGCCGCCGCTACATCGCCGGAGATGACCTGCGGCACGCTGTCATAAGTGAACGCGGTAACGCCCTCGATGTTGTCGATGATGTAGTCGGCGGCGCCGGCAATCTTGTCCGGTTCGGTCGCGTTGACCGAGTTGCCTGTCATGATGAGGCCGATGCCGATGGTTTCGCGCAGATCGTCAAGCAGGGTGATTTTCTTGCCTTCGGCACCGAGGGCGAAAAAGTCCTCCCAGCCGTTGATGTCGCCGGCCAATTCCTTGTTGTAGACGATGCCGACGTTGCCCCAGGCGTAGGGCAGGCAGTATTCCGCGTTGGGATCGGTTTCGGCGCGGACAAACTGTGGGTCGATGTTCTCGAAACCGGGGGCTTCGCCGATGTCGGTCTTCGCCAGCAGCCCGAGCTGGAACATGATGTCGTGCATATGCACCGACGGAAAGACGATGTCGTAGCCCGTCGCACCGGCTTGGATCTTGGCCAGCATTTCCTCGTTGGAGCCGTAGGTGTCGAGCGTCACCTCGATGCCGGTCTCCTCGGTAAATGCTTCGAGCACGGCCGGGTTGATGTAGTCGCCCCAATTGTAAAGCGACAGAGTCTCCTGTGCCATCGCCGCCATCGGGGACAGTATCAGCGCAGTCGTGGCAAGGTGGATCGGTTTCATGTTCAGGCTCCCTGTGCAGTTTTCGCAGTATTCTTGTTGCAGTCGAAAAATGGTTGGCTACTGTCATTTCCGTCAAATGTCATTTTTCTGTCATGTGGAGAATGCTCATGCCCAACGGCTTTTCCTCGTATGCCGAGGCTTCAATTGATGAACTAATGAGCAAGATGGAGGCCGGCCTGTCTGATCTGCCCAAGCAAGAGGCGAAGGTGGCGCAGTATTTTCTGCTTAACCGTGCGTCCATCTCTTTCGAGTCGGGCAAGGGCATCGCGCAGAAGGCCGGAGTGGCCGAGATCACCGTGGGCCGGATGCTGCGCCGCTTCGGCTGCGCGGGGCTCAAGGAGTTCAAGGCGATGCTGCGGCACCGCTACTCTATCATTGGCGAGAGCCTGCCTCGGGACACAGAACTGTCAAGCGACTGGCAGGCCCAGAGGGATGCCGAACTGCTGGCCGTCAGCACGGTTTACGGAAAGATCGACAGCCCCGGTTTCGCGGCGGCGGAGCGGTATCTGCGCCAGTCGGCCGAGGTGCACGTGACGGGCTTTCAGACCGTGCGCGGGCTGGCCGAGGACGTTGCCCGCCGCTTGGCGCTGGCGCGGCCGCGCGTGCGATTCCTGTCGGGGCATGACAGCATGCTTTCGGAATGGCTCGATCCGCTGCCTGAGGGGGGAAGCTGTTTGTTGATCATCGATGTGATTCCCTATGCTTCCGAATGCGAGACGCTGGCACGCATTGCCCGCGATCAGGGCCGCGACGTGGTGGTGGTGACGGACGAGTATTGCCACTGGGCGCATGATGTGACTGACGCGGTGATCAACACGCCGTCGAAGACCGGGCTGTTTCTTGAATCGACCCTTGGCATAACCGCAGCGACAAGCCTTCTGATCCACGCCACCGCCAGCGGGTCGGGCGCCGATCTGGCCCGCCGCATGGGCGACTGGAAGCGATTGTCACGTCAAATGCGGATCTTCTGAGCGGCGATGCGGTAGGCTTGGGCTGTTGGGCTTCGGGTAAGGCGCGATGGGGTCCGGATACTGAGCCTTGGACTGGACACCACCACAGCCACCGGGAAGCTCATGCTGAATGTCCTCGGGTCGGTGGCCCAGTTCGAACGGGAGATGATGCTTGAGAGGCAGCGTGAGGGCATTCGGACGGCCAGGTCTGCCGGACGATGCAAGGGTCGTCAGCCTGCCGCCCGATGTTTCTCAGGGCCCGCACATGAGCTCCTGAAGGAAGGCCTGAGCCAGCGTAGGAACGCAGCGGAACCCGGTATCTCCGAAAGGTCCGTTTGCCGGATTTGCTGAAGTCAGGAACTCGCCATTCTCCATCGCTGCGGTTGCGCTGTTGGCGCGGGGCGCCCATGATCGGGGGCAAGTCACCGTGGAAGGGACCTGCCTTTGCCTGAAGTTCTGACAAACCCGTGGCGCGGCAGCGGGTTCGGCCCGGCGGATGTCCTGCCGCTGGCCGATGCCGCCGGTGTTGCGCAGCTTCTGACCTCCTGTCCCCGGCATGCGGAGACGCCCTTGCATGACGTGACGGACTTGGCCGCCCGTGTCGGAGCGTCGCGGGTCTGGGTCAAGGATGAGCGGGGGCGCATGGGGCTTGGCAGCTTCAAGGCGCTGGGGGCAGCCCATGCCATCGCGCGGGAGGCGGTGGCCACGGGCTCCGACGATCTGCAGAAGGCGCTGATGGGCCGGACCTACGTGGCGGCGAGCGCGGGGAACCATGGTCTTTCCGTCGCCGCCGGGGCAAGGGTGTTCGGCGCGCGGGCGGTGATCGTTCTGGCCGAGACCGTGCCGGAGGCCTTTGCCGAACGGCTGCGTGACCGTGGCGCCGAGGTCCTGCGCGCCGGGATCGATTACGAGGCCAGCATGATGGCAGCAGAGCAGAGCGCGGCGGAAAAGGGCTGGACGCTGCTGTCGGACAGTTCGTGGGAAAGCTACACCGAACTGCCGCTGCGGGTCATGGAAGGTTACCTCCAGCTTGCGGCGGAGGCCGTGGCGCAGATGCCTGAACCGCCGACCCATATCCTCTTGCAGGCCGGTGTGGGAGGGCTGGCGGCGGCCGTGGCGGCCCATGCGCGCAACGCCTGGGGCGACGGACCGCAGATCATCGTCGTGGAGCCGGCCTGTGCCCCGGCCCTGACGGAGAGCATCCGGGCAGGCAAATTGGTCACCGCGAACGGGCCTGTCTCCGCCATGGGGCGGCTCGACTGCAAGACGCCGTCGATGATTGCGCTGGCCGGGCTGTCGCGCGATGCGGACGCTTTCGTGACGATCACCGAGGAGGAGGCGGATGCCGGTGTCACGGTGCTGGCGGACCTCGGCCTGGCGACGACGCCGTCGGGCGGTGCGGGGCTGGCGGCGCTGATCGCGGGGCTGGACCTGGGACCCGATGCGCGCGTGCTGACCATCCTCAGCGAAGGGCCGGAGGATGGCTGACAGGTCGCTGGTCTTCGACGCGGTGGAGTACCGGGGCCGCGTTGCGCGCCTTCAGACGGCGATGGCCGCGCAGGGGATCGACGCGCTGCTGCTGACCGCTGCGGCGGACGTGTTCTATGTCACCGGTTTTCTGACCCGCTTCTGGGAGAGCCTGGCGCGGCCATGGTTCGTCGTGGTGCCCGCGGACGGCGATCCGGTGGCGGTGATCCCCTCCATCGGGGCGGAGCTGATGGCGCGCACGTGGATGGAGGACATCCGGACGTGGGATGCGCCCTGTCCCGGAGACGACGGGGTTTCGCTGTTGGCGGCGACCCTGTGTGACCTCGTGCCGGAAACCGGACGGATCGGCGTGCCCATGGGGCTGGAGACGCACCTGCGGATGCCGCTCGCGGATTACGCGCGGGTGTCGGAGGCCATCGCTCCGCGCCGCTTCGTCGACGGGACGGAGGTCGTGCAGCGGGTGCGGGAGGTCAAGAGCGCGGCGGAGGTCGAGAAGATCCGGGCCAGTTGTGCCATTGCCGGGCGCGCCTTCGACCGGGTGCCGGAGATTGCCGGACCCGGGCGGCCGCTCGATGCGGTGTTCCGCGACTTCCAGCGGCTGCTGCTGGAGGAGGGCGCCGACTGGGTGAGCTATGTCGCGGGCGCGGCGGGTCCGGACGGGTATGCCGACGTGATCTCGCCTGCCGGACCCGAACCGATGGTGCCGGGCGATGTGCTGATGCTGGACACGGGCGCGGTGCGCGACGGCTATTTCTGCGATTTCGACAGGAATTATGCGGTGGGCGCGCCCTCCGATGCAGTGCGGCGGGTGCATGAGGCGCTGTGGCAGGCGACGGAGGATGCGCTGGACCGGCTGCGGCCCGGGATGCTGGCAAGCGACGCGCACCGGATCCTGTCGGACGGGCTGACGGTGCGCGGGGTGGCGCCGGGCGGCGGGCGTCTGGGTCACGGACTGGGCGTGACGCTGACTGAGTGGCCGTCGTTCACGCCGCTGGACAACACTGCATTGCGCGAAGGAATGGTCCTGACGCTGGAACCGGGCGCATGGGTCGCGCCGGGCCGGATGTTGGTGCACGAGGAGAACATCGTGCTGCGCGCGGAAGGGCCGGAGCTGCTGTCGCCCCGCGCGCCCGCAGAGCTGCCGGTGCTGACATGAGGGGCTTTCCCTACGATCTGGACGAGCCGCCGCGCGGTGTGCTTGGCCTGATCTCGCTGCACGTGGATGAGACGGTGGAGGCCGATCTGCGCCGCTACCTGCCCGCGACGGGGGCCAAGCTGCACGTCACGCGGCTGCGGTCCGGCGACACGCTGACACCGGGCAGCATCGCGGGCATGAAGGTGGGGCTGACCGCCGCGGCGCAGCTTCTGCCCCCCGCGGCGCACTTCGACGTGATCGCCTATGCCTGCACCTCCGGCACGGCGCTGCTGGGGGCGGAGGAGGTGCACGGACAGGTCGCGGCGGGCGCCACGACCGCCGCGGTGACCGACCCGCTGACGGCGGGGCTGGCGGCCATGCATGCGCTGGGGCTGCAGCGGATCGGCGTGGTCTCACCCTACGTGGCGGACGTGTCGGAGCCGCTCTGCGCCGCCTTCGACGCGGGCGGCGTAGCGGTGTCGCGGACCTTGTCCTTCGGCGAAGAGGAGGAGGCGCGGGTGGCGCGGATTGCGCCTGCCTCGATCACGGCGGCGGCGCGCGAGGTGGCGCGGGGCGGCGGCATCGACGGGCTTTTCCTGTCCTGCACGAATCTGCGTACGGCGGACCTGCTGGGACCGCTGACGGCGGAACTGGGTCTGCCGGTGCTCGCCTCGAACCAGTTGCTGGCGTGGCACATGCTGAAGCTGGCGGGCATCCCCGCACCCCATACGCTGCCGCTGCCGGACGGCCTTCGACACGGGTGATTGGCAACGGGCGCGGCGCCGGTCCCGGCGTCACGGCTTGTGGCCTTTGGGATACGCGCGCTGCGGATGTGCCCACTCGTGCTGGCGCGGGGCCCCAGCGGCTGTATTCTGTCGCTCCACATAACATCTGCGGGATGCACAGCATGGCGGAGCCGGTCACATCGATCACTGTTGTCGGGGGCGGCACGGCCGGTTGGCTGGCAGCAACCTACCTGCGCAGCAAGTGCGCGCCGAAGATCGCGATCACACTGATCGAATCGCCCAACGTGCCGACCGTCGGCGTGGGCGAGGCGACTGTCCCGCACATGCCGGTGACGCTGCGCGAAATGGGCATCGACGACAAGGAGTTCTTCCGGCGCTGCAACACGTCCTTCAAGATGGGCGTGATGTTCCGCGGCTGGAACGTCGATCACAAGGGGCGGCCCTTCGACTACATGAACCCCTTTGCGCCGCCGCCGAAGATCGACGGGGTCGAGGTCGGTCATTACTTCCAGGCGTTCGGCGCGGGCAAGCGGGATTACATCCAGTCGTTTTCGCCGCTGATGGACCTGCTCGACGCGGGCAAGGGCCCGCTGTCGTTCAACGCGGCGAACGACCCGATGCCGCGCGCGGGCTACGCCTATCACCTCGACGCGGGCGCCTTTGCGAAGATGCTGGCGGAGGTCGGCGTGGCGCGCGGGGTAGAGCATGTGCTGGACGACGTGGACGGGGTCGAACTGGATGACACGGGCCATGTCGCGGCGCTGAAGCTGCGGCAGACGGGGCGGCGGCCCGTGCAGCTTGTCATCGACTGCACCGGCTTCAAGGGGCTGGTGATCCGCGAGGCGCTGGGGGAGCCGTTCGAGAACTACTCCGACTACCTCGCCAACGACCGGGCCATGGCGCTGCCGATCCCGCATCCGGACCCGGAAAAGCTGCCTGCAGCCACGTCCTCCACCGCGCTTGGCGCCGGTTGGAGCTGGGCCGTGCCGCTCTACCACCGGATCGGGACGGGCTATGTCTATTCCAGCGCGCACCGGACGGATGACGCCGCCCGGGACGAGTTCCTGGCGCATCTTGGCGACCGCGCGCCGAAGGGGGCAGAGCCGCGGGTGATCCCGATGCGCATCGGGCGGATGCGGCGGGCCTGGGTGAAGAACTGCATCGCACTGGGGCTTTCGGGTGGCTTTATCGAGCCGTTGGAATCGACCGCGATCCACATGATCGACATGGGGATCCGCTGGCTGCTGCAGTACTTCCCCAGCCAGGATTACGAGGAATCGACGCGCGCCGCCTACAACCGCTGCGCCGACGAGATGTACAACGAGGTGCGCGATTTCATCTGCCTGCACTACCGGCTCGGCAACCGGACGGACACGGACTACTGGTGCGATGCGCGCGGGCTGAAGATCTCGGACCGGCTGGAGGGCTGGCTGGACCTCTGGCAGCGGCAGCTGCCGGTGGAAATGGACATCGGCCGGGCGAACCTCTTCGATCACAACACCTTCCAGGCGGTGCTTCTGGGCAAGCGGGTCTACGAGAACGGCTGGGGCGCGACGCGCTTGAACCGTTCCTTCGCCCTGTCCGAGAAACGCTGGAAAGGGTTCCTGCGCGACAGTGCGGCGCGGAACATGGCGGTCGTGAAGGTGAAGGCCGATCACCGCCGCGCGCTGCGGGTGCTGCGCGGAGAGGCGAAGGACGGCGCGGTGACGCGGCAGACGCTGGGGGTGGTGGCCGACGAGGCCGTGCTGTTCTGACTGTCCCGAAGGGGGCGGCGCAAAGCCCCGCCCTACATCGGGTTGCGCCCGGTCAGACCATCTCGATCACGCCCTTGTCGATGGCGAGGACGTAACCGCGGCGTGCGATGTTCTTGACCAGCAGTTCCGACACGATCTGGTTGCCCAGCCCGTCGCGCAGCCGCTTGATGCGGGTGGCGCCGGCGGCTTCCTCGCAGTCGGCCTCCGACTTGCCGGAGATCACCGCCTCGATCTGCGCGCCGGTGAGCATCTCGTCGTCGAGCCGCGCCTCCGCAAGGACGGAGAGCGTCTCCATCATCGCGTCGGTCAGCTTGAAGCCCATGGTGTTGAGGTAGACCGTCCGCTCCTCGCGCGAGATGATGAGCGACGAGACCTCGATCCCCGACCGTTCGATCTGCGCCATGCGGCGGTTGAGCGTGACCAGCATCACGAGGAACACGAGCGCCGCGACCAGGAGCGCCGTGGCGAAGATCAAGAGGACGAAGATGATCGTGCGGTAGCTGGCCAGCACGTCGGAAAAGGCCGTGCCCGACTGTGCCAGGATCTCCAGCAGCTTGATCTCGCCCTCGCTGGTCAGTGAGTCGTTCTCGACGAAGATCCGCTCCACCCGCGCGTTGAAGGCGTTGGCGTCGGGCAGGGTGAGGATCAGCAGCGCGCCCGTCACGGCCAGGATCGCGACGATGGCCGCGATGCCCAGAGAGACGAGGCGGCTGCCGGAACGCAGGCTTTCGGAAACGGAGACGGCAAGAGGCGGCATCGTGGCTTTATCCGGAGGTGGTTCCAAGGATCTTGAGCAGGATCCACCCCTGTGCGGCAAGCCGGGTGCGGACCTCGCGTTCGACCTGCGCGTCAGACTCGCAGGCGTCAATGACGATCGTACCATGGTCAAGCCGCAGGGGGTCGTCCTGCTTTGCCTTGTATTCCACCGAACAGGCGGCAGAGGCCAGAGCGGGCGTGAGGAGGGCTATGGCCGCAAGGGCCGGGGCGAGGATGCGTTTCATGCCTGTCACCCTGCGCCCGGTCCCGGGGAAATTCAATAACCACAAGGGTCTGGGCGGGCGGTTATCCGATAGCGGCGCGGCGTTATTGCGCGGCCCGGCAGGGGGCGGGCAGCGTGGCTGTACGAGGTTTCCCCGCCCCGGGGGCGCCACACCCACCTTGCCATGCGAAGAAAGGAATTTTCCAATGCGTCTGAAATTCGTGACCTCCATCGTCGCCGTCGGTGCGCTGATCGCCGCCCTCTCCACCGCCACCCCCGCTGCCGCGCGCAACAACGACGGTGCCAAAGTGCTGTTCGGAACGGCGGCGACGCTGCTCCTCCTCAACGAGTTGGCCAAGCAGAACAACAAGGGCCACAAGCCGCGCGCCTACATCCAGACCGACCGCTCGCCACGTTACGATCGCGGTCATCGCGATGGCCGCTACGACCGCGGGCCGAGCCGCCATCACCGTTATTACCAGCATCGCAACGGTGGTCGCCAGTACTGGGACCGCCGCCACCACCGTCACTGATCCTGAATGGCCGGAGCTTCGCGCGGGGCGCGATCCCCTCTCGACCGCGAGGCTCCGTTGTCGGGCAGTCCCCCCATCCTGTCCCGGGGGGCACGGGGTGCGCAGGTCGCACCCCCTGGAAAAGGGCCCTTCGCGGGGCCCTTTTTCGCGTGGTGTCACATGGGGGCGGGGGCAATCAGGACGGGCTGGTCCAGCCAGTGTTCCTGAAGGTTCGGCGTCTCGCCAATGCGGTCCACCACGGCGAAGAGGCCGGGCGCGTGCAGCGGCGTGAGGACGCCATGCCACGTGCCGCGGTGAAAGTTCACGCCCTGCCCGGCAGAGGCGAGGAAGGCGTGGATCTGTCCCGGCACATCCCCGGCCTCTGCCACGATCACCAGCCAGGGATGGCTGTGCATCGGCAGGAAGGCCTGCGAACCTTCCGGGTGACGTTCCACCATCTCCAGCTTGTAGGGCAGAGTGCGCGGTTCGGCGTCGAAGACCGAGACGCCGGCCCGTCCCCCGGGGCCGAAGTCCAGCGCGGCGCGGTCGTGGAAGCGGCCGCAGTTGCCCTGGTTGATGACCTTGTCCGGCGCGCCCTGCGCCTCCAGTACGTCGCCGAAAGGGGCGAAGGCCTGGGAGGTCAGCGGCTGTGCGTGGATGGTCGCCAGGGTCATGGCCGTGCTCCGGGCAGGGTGAGGCTGACGTGGCGGTTCACGTCCTTGTAGAGCAGGTAGCGGAACGGTTCCTTGCCGGTGGCGACGCAGGCCTGTGGGCAGAAGGCGCGCAGCCACATGAAATCGCCCGGCCCGACCTCAACCCAGTCGCGGTTCAGGAGGTAGCGGGCGGTGCCCTGAAGGACGTAGAGCCCGTGTTCCATCACGTGGGTCTCGGCAAAGGGGATGCGCCCGCCGGGACAGAAGTTCACGATGTTGACGTGGAAGTCGTAGCGCAGGTCGAAGGGATCGAAGAAGCGCTGCGTTTCCCACACGCCCACGGCATCGGGCATCGCCGCCTTGCTGATCTCCGTCTCGTGGACGACGAAGGGGGTCAGCGGGTTGAGGCTCGGCACGTTCTGGTGGCGCTTGCGGATCCAGTGGAACCCCGCCGGTGCGTCGGAGGTGTTCCAGATCTCCCAATGCGCGCCTGCGGGAATGTAGGCGAAGTGACCCGGTTGCAGGTCCTCCCGCGCGCCGCCGATGGAGATGCGCAGCGTGCCGAAGGCGACAAAGATCGCGGCCTGCGCCTCCCTGTCGGGTTCGGGATCGGCAGAGCCGCCGCCCGGTGCCAGTTCCACGGCATACTGCGCGAAGGTCTCGGCAAAGCCGGTCAGCGGACGGGCAAGGATCCAGACCTTCGCCAGAAGCCAGTCCGGCAGGAAGCTGGTGGTGATGTCGCGTTGCGTGACGGCGGGGATCACCGCGTAGGCTTCGGTGAAGACGGCGGTGCCCTGCGGGTTGATGTTCTGCCCCGGCAACCCGCCGGGAGGGAAGGCGTAGGTGGTCAAATCAGGCTCTCCAGCCGGAGGCGGGCAATGCGTTCGACCTGGCGGCACGCTTCGTCAAACTCCTGTTCATGAGTGTTGTCGATGCGGCGCTGGAAGGCGGCGAGAATGCTTTGCTTGCTGTTGTCCTTGACCGCGATGATGAACGGAAACCCTTGTTTTTCCGTATACGCGGTGTTCAGCGCCTCGAAGGTGCTGCGTTCTTCGTCGGTCAGCGCGTCGAGCCCGGCCGAGGCCTGCTCCTCCGAGCTTTCGGCGGTCAGGCGGCGGGCCTGTGCCAGCTTGCCGGCGAGGTCGGGGTGGGCGCGCAGCACCTGCAGGCGTTCCTCGGGCGTGGCACGGCGGAAGGCCCGGGCCAGCGCGTTCGCCAGACCTGCCGGACGGTCGTGGGCCGCCCCCAGCTCCATGTCGAAGGCGCGTTCGGCAACCCACGGGGAATGTTCGTAAATTCCACCGAAGGTGCCGACGAAGGTCTCGCGGTCCATCTGTGATGGGCGCGGACGGTGGACCGGCGGATGGGTCTCGGCCCAGTGGCGCGCGATGTCGATGCGGCGGGGGACCCAAACGTCGTCGAACTGCTGGATGTGGTCGAGGAAGCGCATCAGACCGGCGATCTTGCCCGGGCGCCCGATCAGGCGGCAGTGCAGGCCGATGCTCATCATCGCGGGCTTGCCGGCGTGGCCCTCGGCGCGCAGCACGTTGAAGGCGTCGGTCAGGTATTCCTCGAAATCGTGGCCGGTGACCCAGCCCGGCGCGCCCGCGAACCGCATGTCGTTGGCTTCGAGCGTGTAGGGAATGATCAGCTGGTCGCGCCCGTGGACCTGTTTCCAGTAGGGCAGATCGTCATCGTAGGTGTCTGAAATATAAGCGAATTGCCCGGTCTCGGCGACAAGGTCGACGGTGTTCATGGAGCAGCGCCCGGTGTACCAGCCCTGCGGCGCCTCGCCGGTGACTTCGGTGTGCAGGCGGATGGCTTCGGCGATCTGGGCGCGCTCTTCCTCGGCGGGCATGTCGCGGTGTTCGATCCACTTCAGCCCGTGCGAGGCGATCTCCCATCCGGCGTCCTTCATCGCCTCCACCTGCTCGGGCGAGCGGGCGAGGGCAGAGGCCACGCCGTAGATGGTAAGCGGCAGATTTCGCTGGGTAAAAAGCCTGTGCAGCCGCCAGAAGCCGGCGCGCGATCCGTATTCGTAGATCGTCTCCATGTTCCAGTGCCGCATGCCCGGCCAAGGCTGTGCGCCGGGGATGTCGGAGAGGAAGCCTTCGGACCCTCCGTCGCCATGCAAGACGTTGTTTTCGCCGCCTTCTTCGTAGTTCAGGACGAATTGCACAGCGATCTTCGCACCGCCCGGCCAGCGGGCGTCGGGGCGGTCGGGGCCGTAGCCGATCATGTCTCGGGTGTAGCGGGTCATCTTGACGGGACCTTCGGAATGTCTTGCAGTCCCCCTCAGAAGCGCCAAACCGGCGAGATTTGCAAGAGGAGGGTCCGAGATATGGCCGAAGGGTTCCTGACAACCCACGTTCTGGACACGGCGCGCGGGCTGCCCGCCAAGGGCGTCGCGATCACCCTATATCGTATCGAGGGCAAGGAGCGCCACGAGATCTGCCGTGTCGTGACCAATGACGACGGACGCACCGACAGTCACATCCTGCCCAAGGAGGATTTCCGCACCGGCACCTACGAACTGGTTTTCGAAGCCGGTGCCTATCTGCGCGCCACCGGGCAGGCAGGGGCGGAACCGCTGTTTCTGGACGAGGTGCCGATCCGTTTCGGCATGTCGGAGGACACGCATTACCACGTCCCGCTGCTGATCTCGCCCTTCGCCTTCTCGACCTACCGGGGGAGCTGAGGGCCCCGAGTCGGGTGTGAAGATCCGTTAAGGTTCATGCAGCGCGCGCGCGGGTTGACGGAGCGCGCGCTCCCCACATCTGGGACCCCGGCGCGGGCGTTCCGCAAGGATTTCACCCGATCTTCACAAAGATGAAGTTCCGTTACCGACCAACCGGCCGTTTCGGGGTGCCGAACCGGCCGGTTGGTAACCTTTTGCCCCGGATCACGGCGATGTGTGGTTAACGACGCGGATTTTCCTGTCCGATGGTCTGGCGCGGAACGCCGGGACAAAGACCATACCCCGGCGCATGGGCGCACCGGCCAGTCCGGGGTGGAGAGGCCATGGCGAGGCGCGCATCACGCAACTGGACAGCGGCCGCTCGGACGCCTATCTACAACGCCCATGGCCAAGAAACCCGACCAGAGTCCGAACTACAAGGTGATCGCCGAGAACCGGCGGGCGCGGTACGATTATGCCATCGAGGACGACCTCGAGTGCGGCATCATGCTGACCGGCTCGGAGGTGAAGTCGCTGCGCGAGAACACCTCCAACATCGCGGAGAGCTATGCCGCGGTGGAGGAGGGCGAACTGTGGCTGGTGAACTCCTACATCGCGCCCTACGAACGCGCGATGTTCGGGCACGAGGAGCGGCGGCGGCGCAAGCTCTTGGCGTCGAAGCGGGAACTGGCGCGCCTGTGGAACGAGACCCAGCGCAAGGGCATGACGCTTGTGCCGCTGGTCCTGTATTTCAACCACAAGGGTATCGCGAAGATCAAGATCGGCATCGCCAAGGGCAAGAAGACCGTCGACAAGCGCGAGACCGAGGCGAAACGCGACTGGAACCGCCAGAAGCAGCGGCTGCTGAAGCAGGGCTGACCTGACGCCGGATGACCAAACGTCAACTTTTGTGCTTTTTCCTTAAACTGACATTGGATCGCTTTACGTAAACCTGAACATAACGTGTCAGGATGGATCGTATGGCGCTCTTGATCGGTTTGTTTGCGGGGGTTCTGGGTGGGATTCTGCTTGGGCTCAGGGCCGGGCATCTCAGTTTCGGGCGATGGCCGGACGGATGGTTCGGATTGCTCGGCGGTGCGCTGGGCAGCTCTGTCCTGAACCGCATCGGCGCGCCGGAGGACAGCGGCGGCGTGGATCTTGCGATGGTGCTGGGCCAGAGCTCTGGCGGATTGGCAGGGGGCGCGGTGCTGGTGGCCGTTGCGGGGGCGGTGCGCAATGCCGCGAAGAAGGAAAACCAGAAGTAATGCGCGCCGCGGCGCCCAGCCGCTTGCATGACGTCGCGGGCTTGCCTAAGCACGTGTGGACGAAAACGGCGGGGCGAGGAGGCGCGCAAGCCATGGACGATCCGAAAGTGCTGGTGTCGACGGAATGGCTGGCCCGGCATCTGAACGATCCCGACCTGAGGGTCCTCGACGCCAGCTGGTATCTGCCGGACATGGGCCGCGACGGTAAGGCCGAATACGCCGCCGCGCATATCCCCGGCGCGCGCTACTTCGACATCGACGAGGTTTCGGATGCGCGTTCGGAGCTGCCGCACATGGCGCCGGAGCCGGAGAAGTTCATGTCGCGGATGCGGGCCATGGGCGTTGGCGACGGGCACCAGGTGGTGGTCTACGACGGCGCCGGGCTGTTTTCCGCGGCGCGGGTCTGGTGGCTGTTCAAGCTGATGGGCAAGGACGACATCGCGGTGCTGGACGGCGGTTTCCCGAAGTGGCAGGCCGAGGGCCGCGAGGTCGAGGACCTGCCGCCGGTGATCCGCGACCGCCACATGACGGTGCGCCGCCAGGCCCATCTGGTGCGCGACGTGACGCAGGTCAGCGCGGCGGCAAAGCTGAAGGACCACGAGATCGTCGATGCCCGCGGCCCGGCCCGTTTCCGCGGCGAGGCGGCAGAGCCGCGCGCCGGTCTGCGGTCCGGCCATATTCCGGGCTCGAAGAACGTGCATTATGCCACCCTGCTGACGTCCGACGGCACGATGAAGGACCCCGACGCGCTGCGCGCGGTGTTCGAGGCGGCAGGCGTCGACCTGTCGAAGCCGGTCATCACCTCCTGCGGATCAGGCGTGACGGCGGCGATTGTGAACCTTGCGCTGGAGGTGCTCGGGAAGAGCGACCATGCGCTTTATGACGGGTCGTGGGCGGAATGGGGTGCCTTTCCGACGCTGCCCGTCGCGACCGGAGAGAAGTGATGTTCGAACTGCTGAAAGAGCAACCCGCAGACAAGATCCTGATGCTGATGCAGGCGTTCCGCGAGGACCCGCGCGAGCAGAAGATCGACCTGGGCGTCGGCGTCTACAAGGACGCCGAGGGGCGCACGCCGATCATGCGCGCGATCAAGACCGCCGAGAAGCAGCTTTGGGAGACCGAGACCACGAAGTCCTACACCGGGCTGGCCGGTGACGTGGGCTTTGCCGACGCGATGTTCGGCCTGCTGATGGGCGACGCGGTGCCGCGCAACTGCGTGGCGGCGGCGGCGACGCCGGGCGGCACGGGTGCGGTGCGTCAGGGCTTCGACATGATCCGGATGGCGGACCGCGAGGCGCGGGTCTTCGTCAGCGATCCGTCCTGGCCGAACCACATCACCATGCTGAAGCATCTCGAGATGCACATGCAGCCCTACCGGTATTTCGATTCCGAGACCCGGGCGGTGGATTTCGCCGGCATGATGGAAGACCTCGCCGATGCGCGGGTGGGCGACGTGGTGCTGCTGCACGGCTGCTGCCACAACCCGACCGGCGCGAACCTGAACGCGACCCAGTGGCAGGAGGTCATCGACCTGCTGCTGAAGAACGGCGCGACCCCGATGATCGACATCGCCTACCAGGGTTTCGGTGACGGTCTGGACGAGGACGCGGCCGGCCTGCGCATGGTCGTGTCGCAGATGCCCGAGGTGCTGGTGGCGGCCTCGTGCTCCAAGAACTTCGGGGTCTACCGCGAACGCACCGGCCTGTTGATGGCCGTGGCGCAGGACCCGGTGCGGCAGAAGGCCAACCAGGGGATGCTGAACCACCTCAACCGGCAGAACTTCTCGTTCCCGCCGGACCACGGGGCGCGGCTGGTGACGATGGTGCTGGACGATCCGGCGCTGCGGGCCGACTGGGAAGAGGAAGTGCGCGAGATCCGCGAGGGCGTCCTGGGCCTGCGCGAACAGCTGGCCGCCGAACTGCAGCGGCTGACCGGGTCGGACCGCTTCGGCTTCATCGCGCAGCACCGCGGCATGTTCTCGCGCCTCGGCGCCACGCCGGAGCAGGTGGAGGCGATGCGCCAGTCGCACGGTGTCTACATGGTCGGCGATTCGCGGATCAACGTGGCGGGCCTGAACGCCAGGACCGTGCCGGTCCTCGCCGAGGCGATGGTGGCCGCCGGGGTCTGACGGGCCTTCATTGGCGAACGAAAGCGGGGGGCCGGCATATGCCGCGCCCCCCGTGTCGTTTTCGGCGCAGGGCCCGGCCCGTCATTCGACGGTGATCGTGCCCTTCATCGAGGGATGGATCGCGCAGACGTAGGCGAAGGTGCCGGCGGTGTCGAAGGTGACGTCCTTGCTGTCGCCCCGGTTCAGGCGGCCGGTGTCCCAGCCGTCGCCGGTGGCGGTGTGCGGGGCGCCGTCCTCGTTCATGAAGGTGACGGTGGTCCCGGCCTTGACCGTCAGGGCGGCGGGCGCGAAGGCCATGCCCGACATGGTGACGGCGGCGCCGCTGTGGCTGGCGGCGCTCGCAGTCAGCGCGGAGACGGGCAGAAGGGTGAGGCCGGCCCCGATGCGGAGCACGGCACGGCGGTCAAACGTGGTCATGTGAAAAGTCCTTTGAAATGCGAAAATGCATCTCCAGTTCACACGGCTCCCTGCCGCCCGCCACACATTTCATGCGCGATCACGCAGCCGTGTGGTCGTGCGCGGCCTTGCTGTCCACGGGCGCCTCGGCGCGTTCGGTCATGCCGTAGTCGCGCAGCACATGCGCCACGCGCAGGCGGTAGTCGGCAAAGATGCCCTTGCGCCCGGCGGATTGCGCGGCGCGGTGCTTTTCCAGCTGGCGCCAGCGTTCGACCGCGGCCTCGTCCTCGAAGAAGCTGATCGACAGGAGCTTTTCGGGGTTGGTCAGCGACTGGAAGCGTTCGACCGAGATGAAGCCTTCGACCTGTTCGACGAGCGGCCGCATGGAGGCGGCGATGTCGAGGTAGGCGTCCTTCTTGCCCTCGGCGGGGGTCACTTCGAAGATGATGGCGATCATTGGTCTGTCCCGTGCGATGTCGCGCCCAGTGTCAGGAAGGTTCGCTCTGCGCGCAAGGTGAACTTGCGGGGCTGTGCTAAACGGCAGGGGGGGGCGGCCCTGCCGAAGACAGGCCAGCCGCCCGGAGGTTCGAGGCCTAGCCGAAGACCGACCAGCCCATGTGGTGCGCCAGCCGTTCGGCGGCGTGGCTGCCCATCCTCGAATTGCCGTAGCCGTCGAGGCCGGGCGACCAGATCGCGATGGAGGCCTGGCCCGGTGCGATCAGCAGAATGCCCCCGCCGACGCCGGACTTGGCGGGCAGGCCCACGCGGAAGGCGAAGTCGCCCGATCCGTCGTAGTGGCCGCACATCATCATCAGGGCGCTGATCCGCCGCGCCTTGAGCGGGGTCAGCATCCGCGGCGCGCCGGGCAGTTGCGCGATGACGCGGCCCGCGCGGGCGAGCTGTTCGCAGGTCATCTCGATCGCGCACTGGTGGACGTAGGTGCCCAGCGTGATCTCGGGCGGGTTGCGCAGGTTGTCGCAGGATTTCAGGTAGTGCGCGAGGGCGGCATTGCGGTGGCCGGTCGCGGCCTCGGACCGGGCGACGGCCTTGTCGATGTGGATGTCGTCGTCCTCGGCGGCGGCGCGCAGGAAGCCCAGGATCTCGGCCAGCGTCTCCTTCGGCGCGCGGCCGGTCAGCAGCTCGTCGGTGGTGACCAGCGCACCGGCGTTGATGAAGGGATTGCGCGGGCGGCCGTTCTCGTGCTCGAGCGCGAGGATCGAGTCGAAGCGCTGGCCGGAGGGTTCGCGCCCGACCCGCGTCCAGATCTGTTCGCCGATCCGCCCGAGCACGCAGGCGAGCGAGAAGACCTTCGACACCGACTGGATGGAGAACCGCTGGCGCGCCTGCCCGGCAGAGACCATCCCGCCCCCGGGGAGCGCCACGGCGATGCCGAACTGCGCGGGGTCGATGCGCCCGAGCTCCGGGATGTAGTCGGCCACCTGCCCCCAGTCGCCCTGCGCGCGGATGTCGAGGTCGAGGTCGGTCAGGAATGTCTTCAGGGCATCTGTCACGTGGGTCCGTCCTTTGCCGGGGGCCTGCCCAGCCAAGCGCGCCGGGGCCGTGGCGTCAACGGGGCTAGCGGTCCTCGGTCCGGCCCTTGCGGCTTTCCCAGGTGCGCGTGACCGGAGAGGGCAGGTCCCGCGGGTGCCGTCCGCGCGCCGCCGCCAGTTGTTCCCGCGCGTCGCGGGAGTGTTCGGGAGCGGGCCTGGCCGGGCCGGTGATGGGGCCGGAAAGGGGGCCGGAGATCGGGCCGGGCGGGCGTCCGTCGGGCGGCGTCAGGATGTGCCTGAGCAGCGCCACGGGATGGGCGCGCAGCGACAGGCGCATGGCGACGTAATCCTCCACCACCTCCTCGCCCTCGGTCATGCGGGGCAGGTCGGCCATGACCTCGCGGATCGCCTCGCCCTCCATGTCGCGGGCGAAGAGCGGCAGGTCGGGGCCGCGGTGCAGCGCCTGGGCCTCCCACAGCGCCTCGCGGCGGTTGAGCCCGATGCTCGCAAAGGCGTCGGCCTCCGCGAGGCGGCCCAGCACCTTCGGCGACAGCCCCGCCCGCCGCCAGACGTCGCGCACGGTGCGGTAGCCGTTGCCGCGGGCGCGGGCGATCCACTGGGCGTCGTCATCGCCCAGCCCCTTGATCTGGCGGAAGCCCAGCCGCAGCGCCAGCCCGCCCCGCCCGTCGGGTTCCAGCGCGTTGTCCCAGTAGCTGGCGTTGATGTCGATGGGCCGCACGGTGACGCCGTGTTCGCGGGCGTCGCGCACGATCTGCGCGGGGGCGTAGAACCCCATCGGCTGCGAGTTCAGCAGCGCGCAGGCGAAGACCGCGGGGTGGTGGCACTTCAGCCACGCCGAGGCATAGACCAGCAGAGCGAAGCTGGCGGCGTGGCTTTCGGGGAAGCCGTACGACCCGAACCCCTCGATCTGCGAGAAGCAGCGCTCGGCGAATTCCTCGTCGTAGCCGTTGTCGCGCATCCCCTTCAGGAACCGCGTGCGGAATTCGCTGACCGAGCCGTGCTTCTTGAAGGTGGCGAGGGACCGGCGCAGGCGGTCGGCCTCTGTCGGGGTGAAGTTCGCGCCGGTGATCGCGATCTGCATCGCCTGTTCCTGGAACAGCGGCACCCCCAGCGTCTTGCCCAGCACCTCCCCCAGCGCGTCGGAGGGGAAGCTCACCCGCTCCTCGCCGTTGCGGCGGCGGATGTAGGGGTGGACCATGTCGCCCTGGATCGGGCCGGGCCGGATGATCGCCACCTCGATCACGAGGTCGTAGAAGTTGCGCGGCCGCATCCGGGGCAGGAAGTTCATCTGCGCCCGGCTTTCCACCTGGAAGACGCCGAGGCTGTCGGCCTTGCAGAGCATGTCGTAGACCTCCGGGTCCTCGGGTGGCAGGGTGGCCAGCGTGTGCGTGGTGCCGTGGTGCGCCTTGAGCAGGTCGAAGGCCTTGCGGATGCAGGTCAGCATCCCGAGGCTGAGCACGTCGATCTTCAGGATGCCGAGCGCGTCGATGTCGTCCTTGTCCCAGCAGATCACCGTGCGCCCCTCCATCGTGGCGTTCTCGATCGGCACCAGTTCGTCCAGCCGCCCCTCCGTCACGATGAAGCCGCCGACGTGCTGGGAGAGGTGCCGCGGGAAGCCGATGATCTCGTGGATCAGCTCCATCGTCAGCTGCAGGCGGCGGTCGGTCGGATCGAGGCCGATCTCGCGCATCCGCTTCTCCTCCATCCCGGAGGTGGAGAAGAACCCCCAGAGCTGGGAGGAGAGCGCGCCCAGCGTGTCCTCGCTGAGGCCCATGGCGCGCCCGACCTCGCGGATGGCGCGCTTGCCACGGTAATGGATGACCGTGGCGCAGAGGCCCGCGCGGTGGCGGCCGTAGCGTTCGTAGATGTGCTGGATCACCTCCTCGCGGCGCTCGTGCTCGAAGTCGACGTCGATGTCGGGCGGCTCGTCCCGGGCCTCCGACACGAATCGCTCGAAGACCATGGTGCCGATCTCGGGGCTGACGGAGGTCACGCCGAGGCAGTAGCAGGTGATCGAATTGGCCGCCGAACCGCGCCCCTGGCAGAGGATGCCGCGTTCTCGGGCGAAGGCCACGATGTCGCGGACGGTGAGGAAATAGGGCTCGTACTTCAGCTTCGCGATGAGGGCGAGTTCATGGTCGAGCTGGGCACGGGCCTTGTCGGGGGCGCCCTGCGGGTAACGCCAGGCCAGCCCCTCGTGCGCGAGGCGGGAGAGCCGCTGGCTGGCGGTCTCGCTCCCGGTGATCTCGGAGGGGTATTCGTAGCGCAGGGAGGCGATGTCGAAGGTGCAGCGCCGCGCCAGCTCTGCCGCGCGGGTGACGGCATCGGCGTGGGGGCCGAGCAGGCGGCGCATCTCGTCGCCGGAGCGCAGGCGCTGCTCCGCGTTGGCCAGGGCGTGACGGCCCAGCCGGTCGACCCGCTGGCGGGTGCGGATGGCGGTCAGCACATCGGCCAGGCGGCGGCGGCGGCCATGGTGCATCATCGGCTGCGCGGTGGCGACGGTGTCGATGCCCAGCCGCGCCGCCAGCCGGGCCAGCGCGTCGAACCGGCGGGCATCCTGCCCGTCGTAGCGGGGCGCCAGCGCAAGGTGCAGGCGCCCGGGCGACAGGGCTGCGCCGTCCGGCGGGGCGACCGGGCCATGCGGCGCGGCGCCCACGTCCATACCGCCGGAGGGGGCGGAGGAAGCCCGGGCAAGGCGGCGCGACAGCTGTTCCGCTTGTGACAGCCACCCGCCCGCGCCGCCCGTCACCGCGGTGACGCGTGGCGGGTGGAGAATGGCTTCCCACCCGCCCATGTCCTGGGGCAGGTCGGCCAGGGAAAGGTCGCAACGGCCCTTTTCGGCCCGCTGCCGCCCGACGGAGATCACCCGGCAGAGATCCGCCCAGCCCTGCCGGGAAGTGACCAGCACCGTCATCTCGATCCCCTCGCGGAACACCAGCCGCGCGCCGGGAATCACCCGCGGCACCATGTCGACCGGCGCCCGGGGCGGCGCTGGGACCCCCGGCGGCGCGGGCGGACCGATCAGCCCGTCGCGGGCGACGATCTCCTCCCGCTCGCGGATCTGGTAGGCGATCTCCTTCGCCTCGCTGTGGGCCCGCACGATCCCCGCGACGGAGTTCTCGTCGCATATGGCAATCGCCTCGATGCCGAGAAAGGCGGCACGTTCCACGTACTCCTCCGGATGCGAGGCACCGGTGAGAAAGCTGAAGTTGGACGTGATGCAGAGCTCGGCGAACATGCCGGCCAGATTAGTTCATGTTTTGTTCCTTTTGGAGTCGATACCCGCTGCCCTGTCATTCAGCCTGCCGGACCCGGTCTCCGGGGCCAGAAAGCAGGTATTTGGACCAAGATGAAGGACATGGAACGCTTTCCCCTTCATCTTGGCGCAAGTACCTTGGGGGGTGCGGGGGGCAAGGCCCCCCGCCGGTCGGATCGGCGTCAGCCGATCCGAAACCGCTCAGTTCGTGCGGTGGGGGCCGAAGAGCGCGGTCAGCCCCAGCAGTACGCCCGACACCGTGGCAATCATCCCGGCGGCGGAGACCGACGCAGAGCTGCCCAGCCAGAGCGGGCCATACCCGGCCAGGACATACCCCAGGACGGCCGAGAGCGTGGCGAAGCCCAGGGACCAGGCCACCTGGCGTTCCAGCCGGTTGGTCATCAGGCGGGCGCAGGCGGGGGGGCAGATGAACATCGCGATCACGATGATCGAGCCTACGGCGTCGAAGGCGGCCACGGCCGCGAGTGCCGCCATTGTCACGATGCCCAGCGAGATCAGCGTCACCGGCAGGCCGAGGGTGCGGGCGAAGGCTTCGTCGAAGGTGGCGAGTTTCAGCGGCCGCCAGAACAGCCATGTCGAGGCCGAGACCACGGCCAGCGCCGCGGCCATGCGGCCCAGTTCCGGCGGCAGCGTGGCGAGCGCGGCGGGATCAATCAGCGCGCTCCATGAAAAGCCGTCGAGCCAGATCAGGCTTTCGAGGTTGCCGTAGAGCGCGTGCTCCACGTCGAGGTGCACCGACGCGGTGTCGGTCTGTTCAAGCAGCAGCACGCCGCCGGCGAACATCGCGGTGAAGACGACGCCCATGGCCGCGCCGGGCTCCACCCGGCCAAGCCGCCGGACGGCCTCGATCAGGACCACCGCGACAAGTGCTGCCCCGGCCGCGCCAAGCATCATCGGCACGGCGGCGATCGTGCCGGTCACGAGGAAGGCGACCACGATTCCCGGCAGCACGGTGTGCGAGATCGCGTCGCCGATCAGCGCCTGCCGCCGCAGCAGCAGGAAGTTGCCGGGCAGGGCGCAGGCCATCGCGGCCAGCGTGCCGATCAGCATCGGCGGCAGGGAGAGGGCGAGGAACTCGGGATTCATGCCGGTCTTCCCGGGATTGGGGCGGGCGGCGCCCGGCGGGATGCGCGGGTGTGCTGCGCCGGTTGTGGGGCGTGTGCGGGCTTCGCGATGCGGATCGGATCGGACAGACCGGTCATGCCACTGTTCCCTTCGGGCCAAGGCGCGTGTCGAGCGTGGCGATCTGGTCGCGGGTCAGGATGTCCTCGATCCGGGTCAGGCCGTCGTCGCGTGCGGCGAGTTCGGACAGGTGGGGCGCGCGGCGCAGCGCCTGCCATCGGGCCTCGTCCAGAGCCTCCTGCGCGGCGCGGGCGCGGCCCCTCTCGGTGGGGACGCCGTCGGCGCGCAGCAGGCCGTTGGCGCGGAGCATGCGGCGGGTGAGGTCTTCGTAGACCGGCTGGCCGTGGGCGAGCGCCAGAAGCCCCTGCCGCAGGTGGACCCGGCGTTGCAGGCGGCGGTGACGCACCACGGTGGCCAGCACCCCGCGCCCCGGTGCGGCGATCAGCGACAGGGTGAAGAGGGCGAAGGAGGTCAGCACGATGATCGGCCCGGTGGGCAGTTGATGCGCGGTGGCCGACAGCGCCGCCCCGGCATAGCCCGACGCGCCGCCGATCAGCCCGGACAGCATCGCCACATGCGGCGCGCGGTCGGTCCAGAAGCGGGCGGCGACGGGCGGGATGATGAGCAGGGCGACGATCAGGATCAGCCCGACGATCTTCAGCCCGGTCACGGTCACCGCCATCACCAGCGTCATCAGCGCCATGTCGAAGGCCGGCACGTTCAGGCCCCGCTGCGCGGCATAGCCTTCGTCAAAGGCGATCATCAGGAGCGGGCGGCGCAGGAGCAGCGTGGCGGCCAGCGTCAGCGCGCCCCCGGCGGCGATCAGCAGCGCGTCGCTTTGCAGCATGCCCGCGGTCGAGCCGAGCAGGAAGCTTTCGAGCCCGGCCTGCCGTCCGGCGGACATGGTCTGGATCACGGTCAGCAGCACCACCCCCAGCCCGAAGAAGACCGAGAGCACGGCGCCGATGGCCGCGTCCTCGGACAGGCGGGTGCGGCGGGTCAGCCAGGCCGTGAGCCACAGGCCGATCCAGGCCGACACGGCGCTGCCCGCCATCAGCCCGGCGAGATTGCGGCCCTCACCGCCGAAGGCGACCATCAGAAGGAAGGCGCAGGCAAGGCCGGGCAGGGTCGCGTGGCTGATCGCATCCGAGACCAGCGCCCGCTGTCGCAGGAAGAGGAAGGCACCCACGGTGCCCGCCGCCAGCCCCAGCGCGGCGGCGCCGAGCGCGACCAGCGTCGCGTTGTAGCCGAGTTGCAGGGTCAGCGCGTCGAGAAGCATGGTGCGGGGTCGTGTCCTTTGGGCAGTGTCGGGGAAGCGGGGTGCGGATCAGGCGGTGTTCGGCAGGCCGGTCCGATCCGGTCCGCCCTGATGCAGGCGCGGGTCGGGCAGCCGCCCGCCGTAGGTGGAGGCCAGCGCCTTTTCGGTGAAGGTCGTGACTGTGGGTCCCTCGGCCATGCGGCGGCGGTTGATCAGGAAGACCCGGTCGAAGTAGCGCGGGACGGTGGCGAGGTCGTGGTGCACCGACAGCACGGTGCGCCCTTCGTCGCGCAGCGCGTGCAGGACGGTGATGATCGCGCTTTCGGTGGCGGCGTCGACCCCCGCAAAGGGTTCGTCCAGCATGTAGAGGTCTGCCTTCTGCGCCAGCGCCCGCGCGAGGAAGACCCGCTGCTGCTGGCCCCCCGACAGCTGGCCGATCTGGCGGTCGGCGAAACCCTCCATCCCCACGCGGGAGAGGCAGGCCAGCGCCGCGTCGCGGTGGTGTTTGCGGGTGCGCTTCAGCAGGCCCAGTTCGCGCCAGAGGCCCATCAGCACCACGTCCATGACCGTGGTCGGGAAATCCCAGTCGATGGAGGCGCGCTGCGGCACGTAGGCGATCCGGTGGCGGGCCGCTTCGAGCGGGGCGCCCCAGGCGGTGACACGGCCGGCGAGCGGCCTGATGACCCCGAGCGCCGCCTTCAGCAGCGTCGACTTGCCCGCGCCGTTGGGACCGATGATCGCGGTCATCGTGCCGGGCGCCAGCGTCATGTCGATGGAGAAGATCACCGGCTCGCCGCCATAGGAGACGGTCAGCCCGCGCAGGGCGAGCGGCGCCGCCGAGAGGTCCTCGGTGACCGGGCGTCCGGCGGATGTGGCGAGGTCGGGGCCGCGCATTTCAGATCCCTGCATTGAGCTTGCCGTTCATGCCGCGGTCCGGGGCGGTGCCGCCGAGCGCGTTGCAGATCGTGGTCACGTTGTGGTCGATCATGCCGATCCACGTGCCCTCGTAGGTGCCGGGCTGGCCCATGGCGTCGGAGAACAGCTCTCCGCCGATGCGAACGTCGGCGCCGCGCGAGGCGGCCCCTTCGATCAGCGCGCGCACGTTGCGGTCGGAGACCGAGCTTTCGACGAAGACCGCGCCGATGCCGCGCGTCACGAGCGTGTCGACCAGCATGGCGATGCGCTGCAGGCCGGCCTCGGATTCGGTGGAGATGCCCTGGATGCCCAGGACCTCGAAACCGTATTCGGCCCCGAAGTAGGCAAAGGCATCGTGGGCGGTGACGAGGACGCGGGCGGGTTCCGGCACGGTGGCCAGCACCTCTGCCGCGTAGGACTGGAGCCCGGCGAGCTCCGCGAGGTAGGCGTCGGTGTTGGCGGCGAAGGTCTCTGCCTGCTCGGGACGCAGGCCGGTCAGCGCGTCGCGGGTCGCCCCGACCGCGTGCCGCCAGTGGCGGGGCACCATCCAGACGTGCGGGTCCGGGCGGCCTTCGTAGATCGTGTTGTGCAGGATGTCCTCTGCCGGGACGGATTCGGCCACCGGCACCACGGGGACGCGGCTGGACAGGGTTTCGAAGAGGTCCTCGAGCTGCGCTTCGAGGTTGAGGCCGTTGCGCAGGGCCACGTCGCCCCGGGTCAGGGTGACGATGTCGGAGCGGGTCTGGCGGTAGCCGTGCGGATCGACGCCCGGGCCCATCAGCGCGGTCACCTCGGCCAGCCCGCCCGCCACGTTGCGCGCGGTGTCGGCGATCATGCCCGTGGTGGCGGTGACCCTGAGCGGCGGCGCGGCGTGACCGCTGCGCGGCAGGAGGGGAAGGGCGGCCGCGGCGCCAAGGAAGGTCCGGCGTGTAAATGTCATGTAAGCTGTCCTTTCCCGGTTGAATATGAGAGTCATTCGCAAGAAGTCAATGTTGATGCGACTTAGTCGCAAGAAAAGACGGGGATGGCACGTTTGTTGCCGCTTGAACGGTCAGCACGATCCATGCCAAGCCCGGTCCGGACGAGATAGGGCCGGACAGGGAGTGGCGCTTGACCGATTTCGCGACCCTGACGCTGGACGGCAGCGGGCTGGAACGGCAGCCGCGGGTGAAGGAGTCCTTTTGGGAGGACGACTACCTCGAACGGTTCGATGCGCGCACGCTGTGGCTGGACGCGGTCTGGCGCGACGGGGTGGTGCGGCTGATCTGCCCCCGGCTGAACAACCTTGCGCCTGCCCTGCGCGGCGCGCGGTTCGCGCTGGACGGGCGGGCGGTGCGGGCGCGGTTCCGGACCTACGACCGCCATACTGTGATCTCGCTGCCCTCGGCGCGCTGCCCCGCGGCCGTCTCGGTCGAGGTGGGCGGCTGGCGCGGGGAGAGCGCCGTGCACGGGCCGGAGGCGGGCTTTGCCGGGCGCAACGTGCTGGTCACCCTGTCGAAGGACAACGATCCGGCGTGGATCGAGGACTGGGTGCGCTTCCACATGATCCACCACGGCGCCGACGCGGTGCTGTTCGTCGACAACGGCTCGGAGGAGTACGGGCGCGCGGCGGTGCAGGCGGCGCTGGAGGCGAGCGGCGTGCCGGTGGCGCGGGTGCTCTCGACCTCCGTGCCCTACGGGCCGCGCGGCAGGAAGCCCTATGCCAACTCCGAGCTGTTCCTGCAGTTCTGCGTGCTGAACGCGGTGCGGCACAGGTTCCTGTGGGAGGCCCGCGCGGTGCTGAACTGCGACCTGGACGAGCTGGTGATGTCGGAGGTGTCGATCTTCGACCGGGCGGTGGCGAGCCGGTTCGGTTACCTCGCCTTCCCGGGCTACTGGGTGCATCCGGAGCCGGGGTTCGAGGGCGTGCCGTTCCACGCGGCGCATGGCTGGCGCGACGATCCGGCGCAGGCCTGTCCCGACAAGTGGTGCATGGTGCCCTCGGGGCCGTTGCGCGGGTTCGAGTGGCGCCAGCACCGGCTGGAGCGGCTGCCTTTCCCGACGTGGTTCCGCGCGAAGGACGCCTGGTTCTGGCACTGCCGCAACATCACCAACGGCTGGAAGCTTCTGAAACGCACGAAGGTGCGGGACAACACCGTGCCTGACGGGCGGTTGCGGGAGGCGGTGGCGGTGCTGCCGCAGCGGCCGGGGTGAGGTCTGCGACTATGGGTTGGGCGGGCTGTGTGGCTGTCGGGGCAGGGTGGCGCGGAGCCCCACCCTACGCCGGGTGCGCGCGGCGTCCGGCGTGGCGTATGGCCCGCGCGCCGGGATTTGAGTATATGCAAAGCAGAGAAGCGGGAGGCGTCTGATGCAGGCCAATCCGGTATGGTCCCTGGCGATGGTCTGCGTGTTCGTCGTCATGGCGGCGTCGAACTGGCGGCGGACGCGCATCCGGCGGATGGCGCGCGATCTGCCCACCGCGCTCAGGCGGCGGCTGGGCGAGGCGCCGGAGTACGAGGCGCCCGACGAGGAGGCCTTCCGCGACTACACGGCGCGGCACCGGCGGCTGACGCGGGTGATGCACGTGGCCTGGGCGCTGGCGGCGCTGTGGCTGGTCTATGTCGGGTATCTTGCGCTGGGTGCGGGGTGAGACCGGGAGGCCGTTCTTCGGGGCGGCGATGGCGGGTTGTTGGCTGCGCCGGAGCGTTGGGGCGGATTGCGGGGCGGCCGTGGGTGCGCTGGCGGTTCGGGCCGTTGAAGGATGCGGCCCGGTGAGCCGCGACGCCCGGAGCGGACCATGCGATCCGCGCCCGGAAAACGGGCAGCTTTCCGGGGGTGTGGCGCGGCTTTGCCGTCCGTGTCGGCACGACATTGAGAATTCACATTTACGCTGCTATATTCATAGGCAGCCCGGCGCCGGGGCGTGTCACAGGCGCGCTATGCGAAGGAGGACAATGTCCTGTCTGCAATGGCACATGCGGGTACACCCGCTGAACAGGGTCAGCCGATGACGGCGCCGACCCGACCGGACCCGACGAGCAGCGAGATCCTCGCCACGGTCCTCTCCACCCTCTCCGACAACAAGGCCGAAGACGTCGTGCAGATCGACCTGCGCGGGAAGTCCTCTGTCTGTGACTGGATGGTGATTGCCTCCGGCCGGTCGACCCGGCAGGTCGCCGCGCTCTCGGACAAGCTGGCCGAGACCCTGAAGTCGGAGCTGGGCGTCCAGTGCAAGATGGAAGGCAAGGACATCGGGGACTGGGTGCTGATCGACGCGGGCGACGTTGTCGTGCACGTGTTCCGCCCCGAAGTGCGCGAGTTCTACCAGCTCGAGAAGATGTGGATGCCCGCGACCGCTTCGGCCTGATGAAAGGTCCGGACGCGACGTGAAAGTGCACCTGTGCGTGGTGGGCCGGCTGAAGGCCGGTTCGGAACGCGCCCTGATCGACGATTATCTCAAGCGGTTCGACCGCAGCGGCCGGTCGCTTGGCCTTGGCCCTGCGCGCGTGGTCGAGGTCGACGACCGCAAGGGCGGCGGCATGGCGGCAGAGGCCGTGCTGCTGCGCAAGGCGCTGCCCGGCGGCGCGAAGCTCTGTACCCTCGATGAGCGCGGCGCGCTGATGACCTCGCCGGAGTTCGCCGGAAAGCTGGCGGACCTGCGCGACGGCGGCTGTTCCGACCTGGCCTTCGTCATCGGTGGCGCGGACGGCATCGACCCCGGCCTGCGCGCCGAGGCGGATTTCTCGCTCAGTTTCGGTGCGATGGTCTGGCCGCACATGCTGGTGCGGGTGATGCTGGCGGAGCAGCTGTACCGGGCGGCCTCGATCCTGGCCGGGGCGCCGTATCACCGGGCCTGAGATTCGGCCCGGCCGCCGTCAGCTGTAGGCGATCCAGAGCAGGATCGCGCCGAGGATCACCCGGTAGATGACGTAGGGCGTGAAACTGACGCTGCGCAGCAGGCGCATCATCAGGGTCAGTGCCAGAAGCGCCGCGAGGAAGGCAAAGGCGGCGCCGATCAGCGCGTCCTTCACCACCACCGTGTCGTCGCCGGTGAGCACGTCGAGGCTCAGCAGCGCGCCGGAGGCGAGGATCGTCGGGATCGACATCAGCATGGCGAGCTTTGCGCCATCGGTGCGGGTGTAGCCCAGCATCCGCGCGGCGGTGATCGTGATGCCCGAACGCGAGGTGCCGGGGATCAGGGCGACGGCCTGCCAGAGCCCCATGATGATCGCGTCCTTCAGCGACCAGTCGGTGTCGGTCTTCTCTTCCTTGCCGGTGCGGTCGGCCCACCAGAGCACCAGCCCGAAGACCAGCATCGTCCAGCCGATCACGGCGGTGGAGCGCAGCATCTCGTCGATGCCGAGGACCTTCAGCACGAGGCCCGCGACGATCACCGGGATGGTCGAGACGATCAGCAGGAAGGCGAGCCGGGCGCCCGGTGTGTCCATATGTCCCGTCAGCAGGCGGGGCAGGCCGGCGACCGCCTCTTTCACATCTGCCCGGAAATACAGCAGCACGGCCCCCAGGGTGCCCACGTGGACGGCAACGTCGATGGCGAGGCCCTGATCCTGCATTCCGGTCAGGTTGGGCAGAAGAATCAGGTGACCCGAGGAGGAAATCGGGAGAAACTCGGTAATACCTTGGATCAGTGCGAGAATCAGGAGTTGGGTCAGCGGCATCGAGCGGCTCCGGCAAATCGGTCAGCTTCGGTATAACCCCCTGTTTCTCAGAGAAAAGAGTGAAAATAGGTCCGGTTTGCTACCCATATTTCGGCCCGGACGGCCAAATATCGGTATCCGGGGGTGTGAAAATCGCCATTTAGGTCAGCACTTATGACTTTTATTCCGTATCAAGCTTCGGTACAGAGGCGGCGATACGAGGTTGACCCCTGCAAGAGGTTTCACGACACATGGCCAAGCAGCCGATGCTGAAATTCGTCACCACCGAGCGCCAGATGCCGGACAAGCGTGACGCGAACGTCCGCAACAAGGATTTCAACGAGATCTACGCGGAGTTCGCCGACGCCCGTGCAAAGGAGCAGGCGGCGCGGTGTTCGCAGTGCGGCGTGCCTTACTGCCAGAGCCATTGCCCGCTGCACAACAACATCCCCGACTGGCTGCGGCTGACCGCGACCGGGCGGATGGAGGAAGCCTACGAACTGGCGCAGTCCACCAACACCTTCCCGGAGATCTGCGGCCGCATCTGCCCGCAGGACCGCCTGTGCGAAGGCAACTGCGTGATCGAGAAGTCGGGCCACGGCACCGTTACCATCGGCACGGTCGAGAAATACATCCTCGACACCGCGTGGGAAAAAGGCTGGGTGAAGCCCGCCTCGCCCGCGCGTGAGCGCGAGGAGTCGGTCGGCATCATCGGTGCGGGCCCCGGCGGCCTTGCCGCGGCGGACATGCTGCGCCGCGCCGGTGTGCAGGTCACGGTCTATGACCGCTACGACCGCGCGGGCGGGCTGCTGACCTACGGCATCCCCGGCTTCAAGCTGGAAAAGGACGTGGTCATGCGCCGCGTCAAGCAGCTGGAAGACGGCGGCGTGCGCTTCGTCATGAACTGCAACGTCGGCGACGACATGTCCTTCGACGAGATCCGCGCACAACATGATGCGGTCATCATCGCCACCGGCGTCTACAAGTCGCGCGACCTCGGCGGGCCGGGCGCGGGCGCCAAGGGCATCGTGAAGGCGATCGACTACCTCACCGCCTCCAACAAGTCGGCCAACTTCGGCGACACGGTGGCGGAGTTCGAGGACGGCACGCTGAACGCCAAGGGCAAGAAGGTCGTGGTGATCGGCGGCGGCGACACCGCCATGGACTGCGTCCGCACCGCGATCCGCCAGGGCGCCGAGAGCGTGAAGTGTCTCTACCGCCGCGACCGCGCCAACATGCCCGGGTCGCAGCGCGAGGTGCAGAACGCCGAGGAAGAGGGCGTGGTCTTCGAATGGCTGACCGCACCGGCGGGCTTCAAGGGCGGCGACGTCGTCAGCGCGGTGAGCGTGCAGAAGATGCGCCTTGGCGCGCCGGATGCCTCGGGCCGCCAGCGGCCGGAGCTGATCGACGGATCGGACTACGACGAGCCGGCGGACCTCGTGATCAAGGCGCTCGGCTTCGAGCCGGAAGAGCTGCCGACGCTCTGGGGTGTGCCGGGCCTCGACGTGACCCGCTGGGGCACCGTCAAGGCGGAGTTCACCACCGGCCGCACGGCGCTTCCGGGGGTCTACGCGATCGGCGACATCGTGCGCGGTGCCTCGCTGGTGGTCTGGGCGATCCGCGACGGGCGCGACTGTGTCGAGGCGCTGTTAAAGGATCTTGACGCAAAGACGGCCGTGGCGGCTGAATAACCTTTGAGTTGCGGGGATTGCGGTGCAATTCCCGCCTAGGATGCGCTTTCCGGCCGTTTCGACCCCCTGAACCGGCCGGTTGTTAACCTCCTGAAGCGGCGCCCGCGCGGGGCGGCGTGCGACATTCACAAGTGTTAAGGGTCCGCAGCGCTGACCCGAACCGGCAAAAGGGTTGAGGATGCGTAAATCGGTGCAGCGCATGGTGACGGCGGGGCTTTCGGCCCTCCTGTCGTGCTGCCTGCCGGTGGCGCTGGCCGCACAGGCGGCGGTCTTTGCACCGCCCGAGGGCTGCACCGCCTACCTGACCGTTCAGCACCGCGATTGCCGGGTGGAGCATCACTACACCTGCGCCGCCGCGGGCACCGACCGCTTCCGCGAGGTCTTTACCGACGAGGGCCCGGTCTACCAGAGCCGGATCGACGCGCAGGCGCAGTGGATCACCAGCCGGCAACTGCCGGGCGGTGCACCCACGGTGACGCTGCTGCCGGCGAAGGACCCGGCGTCGATGGACACGCTCCTGGAGACCGGCATCGACAGCATGGATTTCGAGCAGCGCACTCCGGACGGCAGCGTGCAGCGGGTCACCGGCGAGGACCGGATCGTCGACCGCAACGTGGTGATCGACGGCGAGCCGCTGTACCGCACCGTGTTCGAGGTCAACTTCCTGAATGCCGACGGCAGCGTGATGGGCACCTACACCGGGTCGGAGTATGTCTCTCCCGTGCACCGCCGGTTCTTTGCCGGGCGCGGCAAGGCGGTGTTCGACGGCGTGGAATCCTCGTTCGACCGGACGCCGAAGGAGTTCATCTATCCCGGCGAGCCGGGCTTTGGCGCGCTGGAGCCGATCTACGATTGCGGCGTGATGATGAGCGCGCTGGAGCCTGTTGCGGAACCTGTGGCGGAGCGGGTGCGATGAGCGCGCTGCGGTCCGGGCCGCAGACCGGCGGCTGCATGTGCGGGGCGGTGCGCTTTACCGCCACCGAGGTGCCGGTGAACGTGGGCGCCTGCCACTGCGAGATGTGCCGCCGCTGGACCGGCTCGGCGCTGATCGGGGTGACGGTGCCGACGGAGAAGGTGACGTGGGAGGGGCCGGTCTCGGTCATCGCCTCGTCGGACTGGGCGGAACGGGGGTTCTGCGGGCGCTGCGGCTCGGGGCTCTATTTCCGGGTGACGCAGGAAAGCCGGTGGTTCGGCAACACGGAGCTGCCCATCGGCATCTTCGACGACGCCGGCGGCTTCGAGATGACGAACGAGATCTACATCGACCACAAGCCCGACAGTTTCGCCTATGCGGGGGACGGGCGGCGCCTGCTGACGCGGCAGGAGTGCGTGGAGCGTTTCGGCGTGCTGGAGGGCGGCGGCCCGGAGGACTGAGGTCCGCGCGCCGTGGCGGCGTGGGGACAGTTGAGTATTTGGAAAGCAGAGAAGCAGGGGCTTCGGCGCTTTCCGGGAACGGGGCCGGAAGGCTCATCTGGAAACCGGGCCGCGCGGCCCGCGGGACTGAGACGGCCCTCCGGGGCCACGAATGGAGGGCGTGAGCCATGACCAAGTACGATGCAGAGTGGGTCCGGGCCGAGGAAGCCAAGCGCAAGTGGATGTCGGAGAACGGCATGTACCACGAGAGCGAGGAGCATTCCTCGTGCGGGGTGGGTCTTGCGGTCAGCCTTGACGGCAAGCCGTCGCGCAAGGTCGTGGAGGCGGGCATCGGCGCGCTGAAGGCGATCTGGCACCGCGGCGCGGTGGACGCGGACGGCAAGACCGGCGACGGCGCGGGCATCCACGTGCAGATCCCGGTGCCGTTCTTCTACGACCAGGTCGAGCGCACCGGCCACACGCCGCGCAAGGACGAGCTGCTGGCGGTGGGCCAGGTGTTCCTGCCGCGCACGGATTTCGGCGCGCAGGAGGCCTGCCGGACCATCGTGGAGACCGAGGTCCTGCGGATGGGCTACTACATCTACGGCTGGCGTCACGTGCCGGTGTCGGTGGCCTGCCTCGGCGAGAAGGCCAACGCGACGCGGCCCGAGATCGAGCAGATCCTGATCTCGAACGCGAAGGGCGTGGACGAGGAGCAGTTCGAGCGCGAGCTTTACGTGATCCGGCGGCGGATCGAGAAGGCGGCGGCGGCGGCGGGGATCGCCGGGTCGGGTGGCCTGTACATCGCGTCGCTGTCCTGCCGGTCGATCATCTACAAGGGCATGATGCTGGCGGAACAGGTCAGCGAGTTCTACCCGGACCTGCAGGACGAGCGGTTCGAGAGCGCGTTCGCGATCTATCACCAGCGCTATTCCACCAACACCTTCCCGCAGTGGTGGCTGGCGCAGCCGTTCCGCATGCTGGCGCACAACGGCGAGATCAACACGCTGAAGGGCAACGTCAACTGGATGAAGAGCCACGAGATCCGCATGGCGTCTTCGGCGTTCGGCGACCTCGCGGAGGACATCAAGCCGATCATCGCAACCGGGTCGTCGGACTCGGCGGCGCTGGATTCGGTGTTCGAGGTGCTGGTGCGCGCCGGGCGCAACGCGCCGATGGCGAAGACCATGCTGGTGCCGGAATCCTGGTCGAAGCAGGCCATCGAGCTGCCGGAATCCTGGCGCGACATGTATTCCTACTGCAACTCCGTGATGGAGCCGTGGGACGGTCCGGCGGCGCTGGCGATGACCGACGGGCGCTGGGTGTGCGGCGGGCTCGACCGGAACGGTCTGCGGCCGATGCGCTACGTTGTGACCGGCGACGGCATGCTGATCGCGGGGTCGGAGGCGGGCATGGTGCCGGTCGACGAGGCCACGGTTCGCGAGAAGGGCGCGCTTGGCCCGGGCCAGATGATCGCCGTCGACATGAAGGACGGCAAGCTCTACCACGACGTGGAGATCAAGGACCGCCTGGCGGCCAGCCAGCCGTTCGGCGAGTGGGTCGGCAAGATCACCGAGCTTGACGCCGCGCTGAACGCCATCACCGAGAAGCCGATCTTCGAGGGCGCCGAGCTGCGCCGCCGGCAGATCGCGGCCGGCTACTCCATCGAGGAACTGGAGCAGGTGCTGGCGCCGATGGCGGAAGACGCCAAGGAGATGATCGCGTCGATGGGCGACGACACGCCGTCGGCCGTGCTGTCGAAGAAGTACCGCCCGCTGTCGCATTACTTCCGCCAGAACTTCAGCCAGGTGACGAACCCGCCGATCGACTCCCTGCGCGAATTCCGCGTGATGAGCCTGAAGACGCGCTTCGGCAACCTGAAGAACGTGCTGGACGAGTCGTCGAGCCAGACCGAGATCCTCGTGCTGGACACGCCGTTCATCGGCAACGCCCAGTTCGCCGAGCTGCAGAAGCACTTCAACGCGCCCTGCGTCACGCTGGACTGCACCTTTACACCCGGGCCGGACGCGCTGCGGGACGGTCTGGCGCGCATCCGGGCCGAGGCGGAGGACGCCGTGCGCTCCGGCGCGGGGCACCTCATCCTGACCGACGAGCGGACCTCGGAAGACAAGGTCGCGATGCCGATGATCCTCGCCACCAGCGCGGTGCACAGCCACCTGACGCGCAAGGGGCTCAGGACCTTCACCTCGATCAACGTGCGGTCGGCGGAATGCATCGACCCGCATTACTTTGCCGTGCTGATCGGCGCGGGCGCGACCACCGTGAACCCCTACCTCGCCGAGGACAGCCTTGCGGACCGGATCAAGCGCGGCCTGCTGGACATGACCCTGACCGAGGCCGTGGCGCGGTATCGCGAGGCCATCGACCAGGGCCTTCTGAAGATCATGTCGAAGATGGGCATCTCGGTCATCTCGTCCTACCGCGGCGGCCTGAACTTCGAGGCCGTGGGCCTCAGCCGTGCGATGTGCGCCGAGTACCTGCCCGGCATGCTGTCGCGCATTTCCGGCATCGGCGTGAAGGGCATCCAGAAGAAGGCCGAGGAGGTGCACAGGCTGGGCTTCCTGTCGGGCCGCGACGTGCTGCCCATCGGCGGCATCTACAAGGCGCGCAAGTCCGGCGAGACCCACGCGTGGGGCGCGCAGGTCATGCACCTGATGCAGGCGGCCTGCGACCGGGCGTCCTACGAGCTGTGGAAGCAGTATTCCAACGCGATGCAGGCCAACCCGCCGATCCACCTGCGCGACCTTCTGGCCATCAAGCCGCTGGGCAAGCCGATCCCGCTGGAAGAGGTCGAGTCGATCACCGCGATCCGCAAGCGGTTCGTGACGCCGGGCATGTCGCTGGGGGCGCTGTCGCCCGAGGCGCACAAGACGCTGAACGTCGCGATGAACCGCATCGGGGCCAAGTCCGACAGCGGCGAGGGTGGCGAGGACCCGGCACACTTCGTGCCCGAACCCAACGGCGACAACCCGTCGGCGAAGATCAAGCAGGTGGCTTCGGGCCGGTTCGGCGTCACCGCCGAGTACCTGAACCACTGCGAGGAGCTTGAGATCAAGGTGGCGCAGGGCGCCAAGCCCGGCGAGGGCGGCCAGCTGCCCGGCATGAAGGTCACCGACCTGATCGCCCGCCTGCGCCATTCGACCAAGGGCGTGACGCTGATCTCGCCGCCGCCGCACCACGACATCTACTCGATCGAAGACCTTGCGCAGCTGATCTACGACCTCAAGCAGATCAACCCGCGCTGCAAGGTGACGGTGAAGCTGGTGGCGTCCTCGGGCGTCGGCACCATCGCGGCGGGCGTGGCGAAGGCCAAGGCCGACATCATCCTGATCTCGGGCCACAACGGCGGCACCGGGGCGTCTCCGGCGACCTCGATCAAGTACGCCGGCCTGCCGTGGGAGATGGGGCTGTCCGAAGCGCACCAGGTGCTGGCGATGAACAACCTGCGGTCGCGGGTCACGCTGCGGACCGACGGCGGCCTGCGGACGGGCCGCGACATCGTGATGGCCGCCATGATGGGCGCCGAGGAGTTCGGCATCGGCACCGCCGCGCTGATCGCCATGGGCTGCATCATGGTCCGCCAGTGCCAGTCGAACACCTGCCCGGTGGGCGTCTGCACCCAGGACCCGGCGCTGCGCGAGAAGTTCACCGGCAACGCCGACAAGGTGGTGAACCTCATTTCCTTCTACGCGACGGAAGTGCGGGAGATCCTCGCCGAGATCGGCGCACGCTCGCTTGCGGACGTGATCGGCCGGGCGGACCTGCTGACGCAGGTGTCGCGCGGTGCGGAACACCTCGACGACCTCGACCTGAACCCGCTGCTGATCCGCGTGGATGGCTCCGACTCGATCCAGTACAACCGCGACAAGGATCGGAACCCGGTTCCCGATACGCTCGACGCGGAGATCGTGCGCGATGCGGCGCGGTTCCTGAAGGACGGCGAGAAGATGCAGCTGTCCTACGCGGTGATGAACACGCACCGGACCGTTGGCACGCGGACCTCGTCGCACATCGTGTCGAAGTTCGGGATGCGCAACGCGCTGCAGCCCGATCACCTGCACGTCAAGCTGACCGGCTCTGCCGGGCAGTCGCTGGGTGCCTTCGCGGCGCCGGGGCTGAAGCTGGAAGTGTCGGGCGACGCCAACGACTATGTCGGCAAGGGCCTGTCGGGGGGCACCATCGTGGTGCGTCCGCCGCTGGTCTCGCCGCTGGTGGCGTCGGAGAACACGATCATCGGCAACACCGTGCTGTACGGCGCGACCGACGGCTACCTGTTTGCCGCAGGCCGGGCCGGAGAGCGGTTCGCGGTGCGCAACTCCGGTGCGAAGGTCGTGGTCGAGGGCTGCGGGTCGAACGGCTGCGAGTACATGACCGGCGGTGTCGCCGTGATCCTCGGGCCGATCGGGGCGAACTTCGGTGCGGGGATGACGGGCGGCATGGCCTACCTGTACGATCCGGACGACCAGGCGCGCGACATGATGAACATGGAAAGCCTGGTGACCTGCCCGGTGACCGTGTCGGCCTGGGAAGACCAGCTGAAGGACCTGATCGAGCGTCACCTGGCCGAGACCCGGTCGCAGCGCGCGGCGGAGATCCTGCAGCACTGGGACCTGGAGAAGGCGCACTTCGTGCAGGTCTGCCCGAAGGAGATGCTGAACAAGATCCCGCATCCGCTGGGCATCGAGGAGAGCCTCGCCGTTCCGGCGGAGTGATCCCCGCGTTGGACATCGAAGGTCCCTGCCTCCGGGCGGGGACCTTTTTTTATCGGCTTTGGACGGGCTCCGGCTGGACGGGCGCGGGGGAGGGGACATGATCGAACTGACGGGGCGGCTGGTCTGCGCCGACGCCGCAGAGGCGGAGCGGGTGCGTCAGGCGCTGCCCGAACACGTTGCACTGACCCGGGCGGAACCGGGCTGCCTGTCTTTCGAGGTGGAGCCCTGCGGCCCGCTGGTCTGGCGCGTTGCGGAGCGATTCACCGATTCCGCCGCCTTCGAGGCGCATCAGAAACGTATGCGTGAAAGCGATTGGGGTAGGACAACCGCAGGGATAAAGCGCGACTACGAAATCCGCGAAATTGGTTGACGTTAGGTCAAAAACCTCTTTCTCGCCACTTTTGCGCACGGTCGCGGCCACCTTCCGAAGCAATATAGGGGGCGTTGGTAAGGGTTCCCTTTTGACGGTAACAAGTGGTTCGCCTGGCCGTACGGGCAGGCTGCGGGGCGTCCTTCGGGGCGCTCCTTTTTTTGCTCTCGAACCCGCCGCCCGTCAGTGTAGACAAGGGGCATGGCAAGACGGGCAAAAGCGGCGCGCAAGACGGACGCGCGGAAGACAAAGAGCGACAAGGCGCGCACGGCGGGCAGGCTTCCCCTGAAACGGAGGCTGCGCAGGCTCGTGCTGCGGGGGGTGGTGCTGATGGCAGGACTGGTGGTCGTGGCGGTGGCGCTGTTCAGCGTGATCGACCCGCCGATGACGCACACCATGTGGGTGGAGCGGTCGCGGCTGGGCGCGCTGGAACGCGACTGGGTCGACTTCGAGGACATCGCGCCGGTCATGGCCCGCTCTGCCGTCGCGGCGGAGGACGCCAATTTCTGCGAGCACTGGGGCTTCGACATGGGCGCGATCCGGGCGGCGATCTCGGAAGGGGCGGCGCGCGGCGGGTCGACCATCAGCCAGCAGGTGGTGAAGAACGTCTACCTCTGGCAGGAGCGGTCGTGGTTCCGAAAGGGGCTGGAGGCCGGCATGACCCCCATGGTGGAGGCGCTGTGGTCGAAGCGGCGTATCCTCGAGGTCTACCTGAACGTGGCGGAGTTCGGCGAGGGCGTCTTTGGCGTGGAGGCCGCGGCGCGGCACTACTTCGGGGTGAGCGCCGATGCGCTGAGCGCGCGGCAGGCCGCGCTACTGGCGGCGGTCCTGCCCAACCCGAAGGAGCGCAACGCCGGGCGGCCCTCGAACTCTGTCGACCGGCGGGCGCGGTCGATCCAGGACGGCGCGGCGACGATTGCCGCCGACGGGCGGGACGACTGTTTCGAAGGATGAGCGGCGCTTCGGCGCGCCGTGGCCGGGACGCGTGGAGGCGCTTGAATCCCGGTGGCCTTGACCTCTATTAGTGGGGGGCTCCCCGACCATACAGGACTTAAATGGCCAAGCTTTATCACGTTCCTCTTTCACCGTTCTGCCGCAAGGTGCGGTTGAGCCTCGCCGAGAAAAAGATCGAATGCGAGCTGGTGGAGGAACGCTACTGGGAGCAGGACCCGGACTTCCTGCGGCGCAACCCGGCGGCCAAGGTTCCGGTGATCCGGATCGACGGCAAGACCATGGCCGAGTCGGCGGCGATCTGCGAATGGATCGAGGAGAAGTATCCCGAACCCTCGCTGATGCCGCGCTCTGCCGATGCGCGCTACGAAGTGCGCCGGCTGGTGGGCTGGTTCGACGACAAGTTCCACCACGAGGTGACGTCGAAGCTACTTTACGAGCGGGTGAACAAGAAGATGATGAAGGCCGGCTTCCCGGACAGCGGCAACGTCAAGTCGGGCGCCAAGGCGGTCAAGTACCACCTCGACTACATGGCGTGGCTGCTGGATCACCGCCGCTGGCTGGCTGGGGATTCCATGACGCTGGCCGATTTCGCCGCCGCCGCGCACCTGTCGTCGCTGGACTACATCTCGGACGTGGACTGGAACCGGTCGTCGGTGGTCAAGGACTGGTACGCGAAGATCAAGTCTCGCCCCGCCTTCCGCTCGATCCTGGCCGACCAGGTGCCGGGCTTCCCGCCGCCCGCCCATTACGCCGACCTCGACTTCTGAGGCCGGTTGCCCTGAGCGGTACGATGTGCCGCGGTCGGGGACACTTCGGACAGAGAGGAACGGGGGTCGCGTGCAGGATCTGACGGCAGCGCTGAAGCGGGAGGCGGCAGAGGTCGGGTTTTCCGACTGCCGTGTCGCCCGCGTGGCGGACCTGCCGGAGGTGATGTCGCGGCTGCAGGCCTTTGTCGGCGCGGGCCATCACGGCCAGATGGGCTGGCTGGCGGAGCGGATGCACTGGCGCGGCGATCCGGCGGCGCTCTGGCCCGAGGCGCGCTCGGTCGTGATGCTGGCGGAGGACTACGGCCCCGAGGAGGACCCGCTGGCGGTGCTGAACCGGCCCGAGCGCGGCGCGGTCAGCGTCTATGCCCGCCATCGCGACTATCACGACGTGGTCAAGAAGCGGCTGAAACGGCTGGGCCGCTGGCTGATCGAGGCGGCAGAGGCGGAGGGCACGGCGGGGCCGGAGATCAAGGTCTTCGTCGACACCGCGCCGGTGATGGAGAAGCCGCTGGGGCAGGCCGCGGGTCTCGGCTGGCAGGGCAAGCACACCAACCTCGTGTCGCGCAGGCTGGGGTCGTGGTTCTTCCTCGGCTGCATCTTCACCACGCTCGACCTGACGCCGGACGGAGCGGAAGCGGATCATTGCGGTTCGTGCCGCCGCTGCCTCGACGTCTGCCCGACCGATGCCTTTCCCGCGCCCTACCGGCTGGATGCGCGGCGCTGCATCTCCTACCTGACGATCGAGCACAGGGGCCCGGTGGACGAGGCGCTGCGCCCCGGGCTGGGCAACCGCATCTACGGCTGCGACGACTGCCTTGCGGTCTGCCCGTGGAACAAGTTCGCAGGGGTCGCGCAGGAGGTGAAATATCACGCCCGCGACGACCTGCGCGCCCCGCCGCTGGCCGATCTGGCGGCGCTGGACGACGCCGGATTCCGGGCGCGGTTCTCCGGCTCTCCGATCAAGCGGATCGGGCGCGACCGCATGGTGCGCAACGTGATGTATGCCGTGGGCAACTCCGGCCGGGCGGCGCTGGAGCCGGTGGCGCAGGGGCTGTGCGACGACCCCGACGAGGCCGTCCGGGACGCGGCCCGCTGGGCGGTGGGGCGCCTGCGCGGCAAGGGCTGACGGGGCGCGGCAGTTCGGTCACATTTCGCGGATTGCCGAAAAAACAGTAGACGCCACGGCAACGTGACTCTTGCGCGGGCGTTCATTCCGTGATGGAATCCGATTTGCCGAGTGGGGGGACGTGCTGCCAATACGCATTCACTCGAAATGTACAGGTTCCTGCGAGAGCAGGGCTTCGGAACGCTGCGATGCAAGCCGTGGATGTCCGGAGGGGTATTGACGGGCGCAGAGCTGCCATCTCCGCGCCCGAGGCGACTTGCGTGTTCTTGGGAGAAAGCGTTGTCACCCGCCTGTTTCATGACAGGTGAACCTTTTTGGCGCAAGGCTGCCCACATTCATGTGTACGATGTTTCGGCGGGGCTTTGCTTATTCGCAACAGGCCCCATCTTCCGTTGCAGACCGCACAGGAGGACGCACATGCCAAAATATGAACGCAGACCGGACGTTATCGCCACGTTGACGCCAGAGCAGTATCGCGTCACGCAGCAGAGCGGTACGGAGCGTCCGGGCACCGGGGAATACCTGGGAAACAAGGAGCCCGGCATCTACGTCGACGTGGTGTCCGGGGAGCCGCTGTTCGCCAGCGCCGCGAAGTACGAATCGGGATGCGGCTGGCCGAGCTTCGTGAAGCCGATCGAACCCGAGAACGTCGTGGAGCTGCGCGACACCACGCACGGCATGATCCGCACGGAGGTACGTTCGCGCCATGGTGACAGCCATCTGGGGCATGTCTTTCCGGATGGACCGTCCGATCGGGGCGGTTTGCGCTACTGCATCAACTCGGCCTCGCTGCGCTTCGTGCACCGCGACGACATGGAGGCCGAAGGCTACGGCCAGTACATCGACCAGGTGGAGGAGATCCAATGACCGAACGTGCCGTTCTGGCTGGGGGCTGCTTCTGGGGAATGCAGGACCTGATCCGCAAGCTGCCGGGGGTGGAAAAGACCCGGGTGGGCTATACCGGGGGCGACGTGCCCAACGCGACCTACCGCAACCACGGGACCCATGCGGAGGGGATCGAGATCCTCTTCGACCCGGAGAAGACCAGCTATCGCCGGCTGCTGGAGTTCTTCTTCCAGATCCACGACCCGACCACGCCCAACCGGCAGGGCAACGACCGGGGCATGTCCTACCGCTCGGCCATCTACTACGTCGACGAGGCGCAGCGTGAAGTCGCGCTGGAGACGATCCGCGACGTGGACGCCTCGGGCCTGTGGCCCGGCAAGGTGGTGACGGAGGTCGAACCGGTGGGCGATTTCTGGGAGGCCGAGCCCGAGCACCAGGATTACCTGCAGCGCATTCCGCACGGCTACACCTGCCACTACCCGCGCCCGGGCTGGGTTCTGCCCCGGCGGGACGCGGCGGAATAAGGCCCTTTTGGGTCGGCAACAGGGGCGGCGCGCCGGGTATCGGTGCGCCGCCTTTTTCGTGTCCGGGGGAGGGGGCGCTGCCCCCGCCCCTGCGGGGCCCTCCGAGGTATTTTGCACCAAGATGAAGGGAGACAGTCCGCCTTCGGCAGCCGTGGCGCGGCGCGGTCGAGGGTGAGATCCGCGTCGGAGAAACGGAAAGGCGAGCGGACCCCCGGGATGCTTTCGGGCGCGACGCCATGACGGCTGACGGGGGCGGTCGTCTTCGCAGCCCATCTCCCGGGATCACAGGCGCACCTCATGCGGGCGCGGCCCGTCTTCCGGAGAGGTGCCCCAAACACCCATGACGTCACGTTGACGTGGACGGCGGGCGGGTCATGGTGTGTGGTGCCAGCCAAAGAGGGAGGCCCACACATGACGTCATATCCGCACCTGCTCAGCCCGCTCGACCTTGGGCATGTCACGCTGAAGAACCGCGTGCTGATGGGGTCCATGCACACCAACCTCGAGGAGCGGGGCGACTGGAACCGGGTGGCGGAGTTCTACGCGACCCGCGCGCGGGGCGGCGTCGCGCTGATGGTGACAGGCGGCATGGCCCCGAACAATGAAGGCGGCGTCTTTCCCGGGGCGGCGGGCCTCTATACCCCTCAGGACATCGCCAACCACCGCATCGTCACCGACCGCGTGCACGAGGCGGGCGGGCTGATCGCCATGCAGATCCTGCATGCGGGCCGCTATGCCTACGGTCCCGACTGCGTGGCGCCCAGCCCGGTCAAATCCCCGATCAGCCCCTTCCCGCCGAAGGAACTGGACGAGGAAGGCATCGAGAAGCAGATCGCCGACATTGCCACAGCCGCCGCCCGCGCCCGCGAGGCAGGCTATGACGGGGTGGAGGTGATGGGCTCCGAAGGGTATTTCCTCAACCAGTTCCTCGTGACCCACACCAACAAGCGCACCGACCGCTGGGGCGGTTCCTACGAGAACCGTATGCGGCTGCCGGTGGAGGTGGTGAAGCGCGTGCGCGCGGCGGTGGGCCCGGACTTCATCCTGATCTACCGGCTGTCGATGATCGACCTGATCCCCAACGGCTCCACCCACGAGGAGGTGGTGCAGCTTGCGCAGGCGGTGGAGGCGGCGGGCGCCTCGATCATCAACACGGGCATCGGCTGGCACGAGGCGCGGGTGCCGACCATCGCCACATCGGTGCCGCGCCGGGCCTTCGCATGGGTCACGCAGAAGCTGATGGGCAAGGTGGGCGTGCCGCTGATCTGTTCGAACCGCATCAACACGCCGGAGGTGGCGGAACAGGTGCTGGCGGAGGGCTGCGCCGACATGGTGAGCCTCGCGCGGCCGTTCCTTGCCGATCCGGACTTCGTCGCCAAGGCAGAGGCCGGGCGGTCGGACCTGATCGCACCCTGCATCGCCTGCAACCAGGCGTGCCTCGACCACACGTTCTCGGGCAAGGTGTCGTCCTGCCTCGTGAACCCGAGGGCGGGGTTCGAGACGGAGCTTGTGGTCGAACCCGCCAAGGTGACGAAGACCGTGGCGGTGGTGGGCGCGGGACCGGCGGGCATGTCCGCGGCGATCACCTGCGCGCAGCGCGGCCATACCGTGACGCTGTTCGACGCGGCGGAAGAGGTCGGCGGGCAGCTGAACATGGCCAAGGTCATCCCCGGCAAGGAGGAGTTCCACGGGCTGGTCGACTGGTTCGGCGCGATGCTGGCCGAGACCGGCGTGACGCTGGCCCTGGGGCAGCGCGTGGGCGCGGAGGACCTGAAGGACTTCGACGAGGTGATCGTGGCCACCGGCGTCAGCCCGCGCGACCCGGAGATCCCCGGGCAGGACCACGCTTCGGTGCTGGGCTACATCGACGTGCTGCGCCACGGCGCGGAGGCGGGCAAGCGCGTGGCGGTGATCGGCGCGGGCGGCATCGGCTTCGACGTGTCGGAGTTCCTCGTGACCGGCGACAGCCCGACGGAGAGCCTGCCGGACTGGATGCGCGAATGGGGCGTGACCGATCCGGCAGAGGCACGGTCCGGCCTGGCGCCGGAGGGGCCGCAGCCCGACGCGCCGGTGCGCGAGGTGGTGATGTTGCAGCGCAAGGCGGAGAAGCCGGGCAAGCGGCTGGGCAAGACCACCGGCTGGATCCACCGCGCCGGGTTGCAGATGAAGGCCGTGCAGATGAAGGCGGGCGTGAATTACGAGCGCATCGACGACGCGGGGCTGCACATCTCCTACGGAGAGGCGCGCGAGCGGCCCGAGGTCATCGCCTGCGACACCGTGGTGCTTTGCGCCGGGCAGGTCAGCGCGCGCGGCCTTGCGGATGCGCTCGAGGCGGCGGGCCGGAGCTGCCATGTGATCGGCGGGGCGGACGTGGCGGCGGAACTGGACGCCAAGCGGGCCATCGACCAGGGGGTGCGGCTGGCGGCGACGCTCTGACGATCCGTCCTGCACGAACCCTGCAGAATTGTCAGGGCGCGCCTGCACAGCCGGGGCGGCATGTTCGCCGAAGTGATTAATCGGAGGATATTGCCATGCTCAGATCATCCGGTCGACGGTTCCTTATCGTCGGCCTTCTCACCCTTCTCATGTTCATCCCGCTGTTCTTTGCGGCGGAGGTGGTGAATTCGCGGAAGTCCTACTCCGAGGCGACGATCAACAGCGTCGGCGAGGAGTGGGGCGGCCGGCAGTACGTCTATGGCCCGCAGCTTGTCATTCCGGTGGAAACCACGGTGACGCGGGTTGCGACCCGGCCCAGGGTCGACCCGGAGACCGGCGTCGTCCTGACCGACCCGGACACCGGCGAGGACCTGTTCGAGCGGTTCCGGGAGACCGTGCAGGAAGCCAGCGCCCCGGTGCACCTCTTGCCCGAAGCCTTCGACGTGGACATCGCGACCGAAACGCAGGAGCGCAGGCGCGGCATCTTCCGGGTGCCGGTCTATACCGCGCAGGTAGAGGCCGGGTTCGACTTCGACACCGCGGCAGCGGAGCGGCTGGTCGGTACGGATCAGCGGCTGCTCTGGGAACAGGCCGAGGTCTGGTTCGGCGTCTACGACAACCGCTCCCTGCGCGGCGAGGCGCGGCTGGAGGAGGGCGGCGAGGCGCTGGCCCTTGAGCCCATGTCGCAGCGCTCCGGGGTGAAGGCGCTGGTCGGCGATCCGCGGGAGCGGGGCCGCTACGAGATGCGGCTCGGCATGAACGGCGCGCAGCTGATGATGGTGTCGCCGGTGGGCCGCACCTCGCGCGTGACGATGGTCAGCGACTGGCCGCACCCCTCGTTCACCGGCGCCTTTCTGCCGGACGGGTCCACCGTGACGGACGAGGGCTTCACCGCCGAATGGACGATCCCGCACCTCGCGCGGTCGATGCCGCAGGCCGGGCTGGAAGACCCCGACGAGGCGGCCCGCCGCACCACCTTCGGGGTCGAGTACCTGACGCCCAACGACTTCTACCAGAAGGCCTATCGCGCGGCGCGCTACGGCATCCTGTTCATCGCGCTGACCTTCCTGACGATCCTGCTGACCGAACGGGGCACCGGGCGGCCCGCGCACCCCGTGCAGTACATCCTGGCCGGGCTGGCGCAGACGACCTTCGTGCTCCTGATGGTGTCCTATGCCGAACACCTGGGCTTTGCGCTGGCCTATGCGCTGTCGAGCGCAGCGGTGATCGGTCTGCTCACGCTCTTCGGGGTGGTGGCGCTGAACCTTGGCCGCCGGGCGCTTGTGCTGGGCGCGATGCTGGTCGTGGTCTACGCGGTGCTCTACCTGATCCTGCGCTCGGCGGATTACGCGCTTCTGGCGGGGTCGACGCTGGCCTTCCTCGCGCTGGCGCTGACCATGATCGTCACCCGCAACGAGGACTGGTACGGCCCCGACGCGGACAAGCCGAAAGGGCGCCGGCCCTTCCTCGGCACCACGTCCGAGGCACCTCCGCCTCCCGCCACGGAAGGCTGATCCGGGGGCCCCGGGCAGGAACTCTGCCCGGGGTCTGACCGTTTTCCTGTCAGAGCGCGCCACATGTGCCGCGCATATGAAACATACGACAGGAGGCACCCATGCCGAATATCGCAGAAACCAAAGTACTGATCATCGCCACCCACGGCTTCGAGCAATCCGAACTGGAATTCCCCCGCGACCAGCTTCGCGCGAAGGGCGCGGAGGTGCATGTCGCCACGCTCGACGGCAAGGCGATCAAGGGCTGGGAAGGTTCCGACTGGGGCCGCGAGGCCGAGGCCGACCTGAAGATCGAGGATGCCAACCCGCACGACTACGATGCGCTGGTGATCCCCGGCGGCCAGATCAACCCCGACCTGCTGCGCGTCGAGGAATCGGTGCTGGCACTGGTGCGCACCTTCCATGACCAGGGCAAGGTCGTCGCCGCGGTCTGCCATGCGCCCTGGGTCCTGATCGAGGCGGGCATCGTCGCCGGTCGCCGCATGACCTGCTACACCTCGATCCGCACGGACCTCGAGAACGCGGGCGCCAAGGTGATGGACACCTCGGTCGTGGCCGACAACGGCATCGTGACCAGCCGCAAGCCCGACGACCTGAAGGACTTCGTCGCGAAGATCGTCGAGGAGATCGAGGAAGGCACCCACGGTCGCAAGGCCGCCTGATCTTCCCTTTGTATCCCGAACGGAACCCCCGGCCCCTGCGCCGGGGGTTTTCGTTTGCCGGCCCGGTTAACCTGTTTCCCTCTGTTCGCCAGTCCCTGCAGAAACCGCGATATTGTCCTTACCCCGCCCCATTTCGGCCCCTGTTCGCTTTCATAAGCAACGGGAACAAGACTGGACGAGGAGACGGGAATGGATCGTCTGACCGAAATGGAAGCATTCGCCACCGTCGTGGACCAGGGAGGGTTCACCGACGCGGCAAAGAAGATGGGTATTTCCAAGTCGGCCGTGTCCAAGCACGTCTCGAGCCTGGAAGCGCGCCTTGGCGCCCGCCTTCTGAACCGGACCACCCGGCGCGTGTCCCCCACCGAAATCGGGCTGGCCTACTACGACCGCGCCCGCCGCGTCCTGAACGACGCCGGAGAGGCCGACGCGCTTGTCACCTCCATGCAGTCCGCGCCCTCGGGCCTTCTGCGCATCAGCGTGGCGACGGACTTCGGCGTGAACCACCTGAGCCCGGTGCTGGGCGAATTCCTTGCCGAATTCCCCGACATCACCGTGAACATGGTGCTGAACAACCGCTACGTCGAACTGATCTCCGAAGGGTTCGACATGGCCGTGCGCATCGGCGAGCTCGAGGACAGCACCCTGCGCGCCCGCAAGCTGACCGAGACGACGAAGCGCATGATCGCCTCGCCCGCCTATTTCGAGAAATACGGACGCCCCGCACGGATCGACGACCTGAACGAGCACAAGCTGCTGCACTACTCCAACCAGGCCTCCGGCAACGTGTGGAAGCTGACCGCGCCCTCGGGCGAAAAGCGGCAGGTGCGCACCGCGGGCTGGCTGACGGTCAACGACGGGCAGTCCCTTCTGAACGCCTGCATCGCCGGTCTCGGCATCGCTTACCTCCCGTCCTACCTCTATCACGACGCGATGGAGCAGGGGCTGGTCGAGGATGCGATCCCCGATCTGCCGATGGAAATGCAGGGCGTATACGCCGTGTATCCACCGGGCCGCTTCACGCAGCCCAAGGTCCGCGCCTTCATCGATTTCCTTGTGCATGCCTTTGCCGAAAAGGGCCCGCAGAAGTGGTAAGACCCGGGGCCTGAGCACCCCCGGTACGACGACAAGATCAGTTTCCCCGCCTGATGCTAGGCAGACTGGCCCCCGATGACAGAAGTCGTCGGGGGTTTTTTTCATCATGCGCCCCGGCGGGCAGTCGCGCGGTGTGCCACGGGCCTTGCAAGGCGGGGGCGGGATGCGGCTTGCTGGGCTGCAATGATCCGGAGGCCGCCCCGTGACCGAGACCGACACGCCCCTTGCCGTCATCGCCGACATCCACGGCAACGCCGACGCGCTGCATGCGGTGCTTGCGGACATCGCGCGGCGGGGCATCACGCGGATCGTGGCGCTTGGCGACCACCTGAGCGGGCCGCTCGCCGCGCGCGAGGTGGCAGAGGTGCTGATGGCCAGCGACATCCTCTGCATCCGGGGCAACCACGACCGCTACCTGACCGACCTCGCGCCCGGGGACATGGGGCCGTCCGACCGCGTGGCCTTCGACCAGCTGGAGGCGCGCCACCTCGACTGGCTGCGGTCGCTGCCGCCGACCCGCCATATGGGCGAGGTGTTCCTCTGCCACGGCACACCCGACAGCGACCGGATCTACTGGCTCGACAAGCTCGGCCCCTCCGCCGAGGCGCAGCTGCGTCCGCGGGCGGAGATCGCGGCGCTGGCGACGGTGGATGCGCCACTCTGCCTTTGCGCGCACACCCACATCCCGCGCCGTGTCACCCTGCCGGACGGGCGCACGATCCTGAACCCCGGCAGCGTCGGCTGCCCCGGCTACGACGACGATACCCCGGTGCCCCATGTGATCGAGGCCGGAACCCCCGAGGCCTGTTATGCCACCGTGCAGCGGACGCCGGCGGGCTGGGCCAGCAGCCACCACCACGTGCCCTACGACGCCAGCCGCATGGTCGGCATGGCCCGCGCGCACGGGCGCCGGACCTGGGTGCGGGCGGTGGGCACCGGCTGGCTCAGGTAGTCATTCGGTCGAGATCAGCACCGCCTCGACGCGGCGGTTGGCCTCCCGCCCCTCGGGGGTGAGGTTGCTGGCCACCGGGGCGAGGTAGCCCGCACCCTCCGCCCCGATCTGCGAGGCGTCGGTGTCGTGACGGTTGCGCAGGTAGGCGACGGCCGCCTGCGCCCGGCGCAGCGAGACGCCCTGGTTGGCCTCGAGCGAGCCGGTCGCATCGGTGTGACCGACAAACAGGATGCGCCGGGTGGGATTGTCGGCAAGGTACTGCGCCAGCGCGTCGAGGGAGGCTATGTCGTCGCCGCCGAGGTCGGTCGACCCTGACCGGAACACGAGGTCCGACAGCGTCACGTGGCCGTCCCGCTCCAGCGCGGCGGGAATGTCGCCCGGGTCGGCAGCGGGGCCGGGCGTCTGCACCGGGGCAGGGGCGTCGCGCGTGATCTCCGCCTGAACGCCCTGCCCGGCGCGGATCACCTGCACGTACCCGTCCGATGCGCCGCGGCTGGCCAGCACGGAGACCGCGCCGCCCTCGGGCCCGGTGGCGGAGAGGAACTGGAAGTTGTCGAGGCTGACGAACATCTCCGGCGCGGGCACCACCAGCGTCGCGAACCGGAAGTCGAAACCGCCGCAGACCAGCGCCGCACAGTCGAGCACGATCTCGAACCCTTCGGCCTCCAGCGCGTCGCGCAGCGGTTTCAGCAACTGGAAGGTGGTCAGCCCGGAATTGGCCACCCGCCACGATTCGACCTCGACCCGCCCCTCGACCCGCCGGGTGGGCAGCGCGTCCTCCGCCCACGGCCCGGTGGGCAGGGCGTAGACCCCGGGGTCCTGCACCGTGCGGAAGGTCTGCTCTGCCGAGCCCGGCAGCGGCAGGTCCAGCGCCGACGCGGGGCCGCCAAGCAGGACCAGCGCCGCAGCCGCGGCCAGCCCCCGCCGGGTATCAGCGCGCCTGCGCGTGATAGTCATCGTTCGGGCGCATGTCCGTGGCAGAGGCGACGCGGTTGGTCATGTTGAAGAACCCGGTCACATTGGCGATGTCCCAGATGTCTCGGTCGCTGAAGCCCGCATCGCGCAGCGCCTCGCGGTCGTATTCGCCGATCTCGGCGCTGGCCTTGGTCATCTTCTCGGCGAACCAGAGCATCGCGTGCTGGCGCTCCGACAGGTCGGCCACGCGCCAGTTCATCACCAGCATCTCGCCCAGCTTCGGATCGCCCGACAGCGCGCGCACGGCGGCGCCATGGGCAGTCAGGCAGTAGAAGCACTTGTTGACCGAGGACACGACGACCGCGATCATCTCGCGCTCCAGCTTGGTCAGGCCGGAGTCCGCCAGCATCAGGTCGTTGTACATGGCGGTGAAGGCGTTGAGCTTGTCGATGTCGAAGGCATAGGCCTTCAGCACGTTCGGCACCATGCCGAGCTTCTCCTGGCAGACGTCGAAGTATTTCTGCGTCGCCTCCGGCAGAGGGTCCACCATGGGCAGGTTCAGGGCCGTGGGTCTGGTGTCGGTCACGCGTCTTCGCCTTCGCTTTGGTACATCCGGTAATGGTACTGCCCGGCGACCTCCATGTGCAACGACGCATAAAGCGCGCTGGCCGCCGCGTTTTCGGCGGTGGCGGCGCAGGCCATCCAGCGCGCGCCCTTCCGGGCGGCCCAGAGCGCGGCACAGCGCATCATCCAGCCCCCCAGCGCCTTGCCGCGGTGTTCCGACAGGATGTGCAGCGCGTGCACCATGGCGACGCCTTCGTGGATCGCGCAGTAGCCCGCGCCGGCGGGCCGGTCGGACACCCGCCCGAAGAGGCCGGTCTTGGGCTCGGGCGCGCGGTCCATCACCCGCCGCCGCGCCTCGCCGATGCCGCCGTCCTCCCAGATCTCGTTCATGATCGCCAGCGGCTCCCAGATGGCAAAGGCCGAGACGCGCGGCAGCTTCAGGTCGGTCAGGTGGTCGATCGGCGCAAGCCACAGGTTCGTCGGATCGACCCGGTCGTAACCCTGCGCCTCGAGCGCGATGTCGAGCGTCTCGTCCCCCGGGCGGATCATGAAGAGCGCGGGCTGCCCCATCAGCCGCATCGCCGTCTCGGCGGCGGTCAGGTCGTCCACCCGCCAGGCGCCGCGCGCCGTCGCCGCCGACACCCGCTTGCCGCCGCCACGCCCCTCGCGCAGGGTCCAGGGACCGGTCTCCACCCGCGCCGCGGCGGGCCATGTGGTGTCGAGGACCGAGAACAGCCGCGAGAGATCGGGTTTGAGGTGGATCATCGTCGTCCTTCAGTCGCCGAAGAGGGCGTTGAGCCGCGTCATCGCGGCGTCGAGCCGCCCGGCATCGGTGCCGCGCACCACCACGTTGGTGCCGAAGATGCCGTCCTTCTGGAACGGGTAGGACCCGAACTGCAGGTCCGAGAACTCCTCGGCCAGTGCGCCCAGCGGTTCCGCCACCATGCCCTCGCCGCGCTGCACGCGCAGGGTCTGCGACAGGAGCGGCGCACCACCCACCAGCGTCGACAGCAGGCTCGCCACCATCGCCTCGAAGATCTGCGGGACACCCGCCATGACATGCACGTTGCCGAGGCTGAACCCAGGGGCGGCGGAGATCGGGTTGTCGATCAGCGTGGCGCCGTCGGGGATGCGCGCCATCCGGAGCCGCGCCTCGTTCATCTCGGTGCCGGAGCGGTCGTAATGCGCCTGCAGGATCGCGCGCGCATCCTCCCTGACCGAGATCGGCACGCCGAAGGCCTCGGCCACGCAGGGCGCCGTGATGTCGTCATGCGTCGGCCCGATCCCGCCGGATGTCACCACGTGGTCGAAGGCCTGGCGCAGCGCGTTGACCGCCGCCACGATCGCCGCCCGGTCGTCGGAGACCATGCGCACCTCGCGCAGGTCGATGCCGTGCCGGGTGAATTCCTGCGCGAGGTGGTGCATGTTGCTGTCGCGCGTCCGGCCGGACAGGATCTCGTCCCCGATCACCAGCATGGCGGCGGTGGGATTGGGCATGGGCGGCACCTCCTCTTGGCCCCGGGCGCCTTGCGCCTCCGGGTGGTTAACGTATAGGGCCCGCTCCATGCGCTTTCAAACACATCTGGTGCCTGCGACCCTCGAACGCCGCTACAAGCGGTTCCTGGCGGACTGCAGGCTGGACGACGGGACGCAGGTGACCGCCCATGTCGCCAACCCCGGATCGATGCTGGGCCTCGCCGATCCGGGCCAGCGGATCTGGCTGGAACCCAACGACGACCCGAAGAAGAAGCTGAAATGGGCCTGGCGGCTGGTCGATCACGGCGGCGGCCACTTCACCGGCGTCGACACCGGCGCTGCCAACCGCGTGCTGAAGGACGCCCTCGCGGCGGGGCAGGTCGCGGGGCTCACGGGGTACGACACCGTCCGGCCAGAGGTGAAGTATGGCGAGAACAGCCGCATCGACTTCCTCCTGACCGGCGCCGGGCGGCCCGACACCTACGTCGAGGTCAAGTCCGTCACCCTCTCGCGCCGGCCCGGCCTCGCGGAGTTTCCCGACAGCCGCACCGCCCGCGGCGCGAAACACCTGGGCGAACTGGCCGCGATGGCGGGGCAGGGGCACCGCGCGGTGATGCTCTACCTCGTGCAGCGCACCGACGCCCGCACCGTCACCCTCGCCCCCGACCTCGACCCGGCCTACGCGGAAGCCTTCGCACGGGCCGGCGCATCGGGCGTGGAAACCCTGGCCCTCGGCTGCCGGATCGGCCCCGAAGGCATCGACCTGGGCCAGCCGCTGCCCTTCCGCGCCCCCTGACCTTTCATCTTGGCCCAATTACCTCGGGGGAGCGAAGCGGGGGCAGAGCCCCCGACCCGGCACGAAAAAGGCGCCCCCGCATCGGCAGGGGCGCCCGGAAAACAACGCGCAGGATCGCGCCCGCCTCAGACCTTGAGGTTCGGGATGATCTGCTTCTTGCGGCTCATGATGCCCGGCAGGACCACGGTGTCGCCGGACACGGTCGCACCGAAGGACTTCTCTGCCACGCCCTTCACCAGGTCGTTCGGGACCAGCAGGGTGGCCTCTTCCTTCAGGATGTCCACGACGAACAGCAGGACCTGGTCCACGCCGTCCTCGGCCGCGACGGTCTTGAAGGTCTCCATCAGGCTGTCCTTGCGGCCCAGCGGGATCTCGGGCGCGGTGGTTTCAAGGACGGAGACGCGGAACTTCGTGCCGTCGACCTCGTATTCCTTGGAGTCCATCCGGATCAGCTCCGCGTCGGAGAAGGCGGAGACGTCGGACTTCGCCGCGAACATCTTCGCCGCGTAGTCGCTCAGGTCGACGCCCAGGTCGCGGGCCAGGCCCTCGGCCACGTCGCGGTCGTGCTGCGTGGTGGTGGGCGAACGGAACTCCAGCGTGTCGGAGAGGATGCAGGTCAGCGCGGCGCCGCGGACCTCGCGCGGGCACTTCTCCATGTCGGAGCCGATCATGTCGACCATGATCGTCGCGGTGCAGGCCAGCGGGCGCACGGTGATGTCGATCGGACCCTTGGTTTCCAGCCCGCCGACCAGCTTGTGGTGATCGATGATCGCGCGGATGTCGGCGGCATTGATGTCCGCCGGCAGCTCGGCCGGATTGTTGGTGTCGACGATGACAACCGGCGCGCCGGCCTCGACCGAGGAGATGATCTCCGGCTTGGCGAGGCCCCAGTGCTCCAGCATGAAGGCGGCTTCGGTGTTGGGCTCGCCCAGGAGGACGGGCTTCGCGGTCTCGCCCTTCACCTCGTTGAGGTACCAGGACCAGAGGATCGGGCTGCCGGTGGAATCGGTGTCGGGGCTCTTGTGGCCGAATACGAGCGTCGTCATGGCGTGTCCTTGAAAGGCAAATGATGTCGCGCGCCCTATACCGCCGCAGCGCGGCATTGTCACCCCGCAGCCGCCGGGGTGCGACCTTCCAGCCGGGGGCAGGAAGACTTTTCGGACGAAAAGTCTTCGCCGCCAAAGACCTTTCGTCCGAAAGGTCTTTTATCTCGGCATCGGATGGCGCGCCTTGTTGTAGGGGGACCAGTCGGTGATCTCCGGGTAATAGCGGGCCCGCCAGGCCCGGACCTTCGGATTCATCACGCGTTTCCACACCGGCGGCACCATCGCCGCCATGGCCATCAGCGGATAGCCGTAGGGCAGCTGCGGCGCCTCGGTCTCGTCGTAGGTCTGGAGCAGCGGAAAGCGGCGGTCGGGCCTGTAATGGTGGTCCGAGTGGCGCTGGAGGTTGATCATCAGCCAGTTCGTCGCCCGGTGCGAGGCGTTCCACGAATGGCGCGGCAGCACGTGTTCGTAGCGCCCGTCGCCGAGGTGCTTGCGGGTCAGCCCGTAGTGTTCGACGTAATTCACCACCTCGAGCTGCCAGATCGCGACGCCGGCCTGCACGAGGAACAGTACCGCGCCCAGCCAGCCGCCAAGCGCCAGAGCCAGTAGCAGCATGCCCGCCTGCAGCGCCCAGTAGCGCCAGAACGGGTTGCTGCGGTGGGTCCAGGGCAGCCCCTTGCGGGCCAGCATGTCGCGCTCCGCCCGAAAGGACGACTGCAGCGATTCCCGCAGCACGCGCGGATAGAACCGGTGGAACCCCTCGTTGTAGCGCGCGGTCACCGGGTCGCGCGGGGTGCCGACATAGCGATGGTGCACCAGCAGGTGCTCGCTGCGGAAATGCGAATAGAGCACCATGGCCAGAAGGATGTCGCCCAGCCAGCGCTCGAACCTGTTCCTCTGGTGCAGCAGTTCGTGGCTGTAGACGATCCCCACCGTGCCGGTCATCACGCCCGTGCCGAACATCACCCCGAAGATCTCCCAGCCGTTCAGGTGGTCGGCGCGGCTGACGTACCAGATCAGCCCGAAAAGCGTCAGGAACTGCACCGGCACCCAGAGCTGCGTCAGAAGCTTGTACCAGAACAGCTGGTCCTCCGTCGTGTCGAGGTCGGCGTTCTGCGTGTTCAGCCCGGTCAGGATGTCGATGGCCGAGAACAGGTACCAGGTCGCCAGCGGCGTCAGCAGCACCCAGGCCCCGCCCCTGACCGCGCCGATCCAGACCAGCGGAATCAGCAGGAAGGACAGGAAGAACGGAAGCGCGGCGGTGAAGCGGGCGACATGCGCGGCGGGGATCATGGGACTGCTCCGGTGTTCGGGTCCGTTATAGCTCTGACGCGACCCTGACCCAAGCGGTCATCACCTGCCTTGCGCGAGGTCAAAGGCCTTCCGCATCACCGTTGGCAGATCACTGGGGCTGAAATCCGGCAGCGCGATGAAATCCCCGCGGTGTGGCTTTCGGTCCATGGGCACCAGCGCGGTCTTCACCACCAGCCGCAGGTGGAAATGGGTGAAGGTGTGCCGCGCCTCGCCGCCGACCGTCTTCCATTCGGCGCGAATCGGCGGGTCCTCCTCCGGGGCGGGGCCCTCCACGTCCAGCCAGTCGGTCCCGGGCCAGCCCAGCATCCCGCCCAGCAGCCCCTTGTCCGGGCGCGTCTCCAGAAGCCACGCCCCGTCCACGCGCCGGGCGAGGTAGGCCACCCCCTGCCGCACCGGCTTGCGTTTCTTCGGGGCCTTCTTCGGCAGCTCCAGCGCGGTGCCGTTGGCCCAGGCCGCGCAGGAGGTCCGCCAGGGGCAGAGCCCGCAGGCCGGGCGCTTGGGCGTGCAGATCGTGGCGCCGAGGTCCATCACCGCCTGCGCATAGTCCCCGGGCCGCGCGTCCGGTGTCAGCGCCGCCGCGTGGTCCGTGAGGATCGGCTTGGCCGCGGGCAGGGGGGTGTGCTCGTCATGCAGGCGCGCCATAACCCTCTCCACGTTGCCGTCGACCACCACCCGGGGCGCGTCGAAGGCGATGGCCGAGATCGCCGCCGCCGTGTAGGGGCCCACCCCCGGCAGGGTCAGCAGCACGTCGTGATCCGCCGGGAACACCCCGCCGTGATCCGCCGTCACCACCCGTGCGCATTTCAGCAGGTTGCGGGCGCGGGCGTAATATCCCAGCCCCGCCCAGGCCGCCATCACCTCCGCGTCCGGCGCGGCGGCCAACGCTTCGACCGTCGGCCAACGCTCCGTGAAGACACGGAAATAATCCTTCACCGCCGCCACGGTCGTCTGCTGGAGCATGATCTCCGACAGCCAGATCCGGTAAGGATCGGGCCTGACGCCTGCCGCCCGCGCACGCGGTCCCACACGCCACGGCAGGTCGCGGGCATGGCGGTCGTACCATTGCAGCAGGTCTGCGGCATCGGCGGGGTCACGCAAGGGTGAATACCTCATGAACTTCGGGGCTGGCGCCCGGGGGCCGTGGCCTTAGAATAGCCTCCCGTACGGGGAGTCAATCATGGCGCAACGCAAGTCGACCACATACGGGTTCGCCCGGACCGAGAAGCTGCTGTCGGGCCAGATCCGCAAGGCCTCGGAGACGCGCGGCTTTGCCAAGTCCCGCATCCTCACCCACTGGGAGGAAATCGTCGGCGCCGAGCTGGCCGGCATGTGCCGCCCGGTCGAGGTGCGCTACGGCCGTGTCCGCTACGACGGCACGACCAACGATTCGCAGGGCGCCAAGCTGGTCATCCTGACCCGCGGCGCCTTTGCCCCGATGCTCGAGATGCGCAAGCGCGAGATCCTCGACCGGATCAACGCCGTCTACGGCTACCCGGCGATCCGCCATGTCATCCTGACCCAGACCGCGCCCACCGGCTTTGCCGAGGGGCAGGCGGACTTCCGGCACCGCAAACCCGCGGAAAACGACCGTACCCCCGATCCCCAGGCGGTGGCAGAGGCCCGGCAGGCGGCGCAGGCCGTGACCGACGAGGGCCTGCGCGCAGCGCTTGAACGACTGGGGGCAAACGTCATATCGAAGGCAGGGCGGCGCGAGCCCCGCTCTGCGGACTGAACTCAAGAGAGGCAAGACAGATGAACAGGATCCTTTCGGGCGCCCTCGTGGCGCTGGGACTGGCAGCAGGCGGCGCGTGGTACATCACGCAAGGCGGGCAGGGCACGGGCGCGAACATCGCGCTTCCGGGCGCGGCCAACGCGCAGGAAAGCACGGCAGAGGTCGACACCTCCACCATCACCGAGATGGTCATGGGCGACCCCGACGCACCGATCGAGGTGATCGAATACGCGTCGTATACATGCCCGCACTGCGCCAACGCGGCAAAGACGCTGATCCCCGAGCTGAAGAAGAACTACGTCGACACCGGCAAGGTGAAATTCGTCTACCGCGAGGTCTACTTCGACAAGTACGGCATGTGGGGTTCGATGATCGCGCGCTGCGGCGGCCCCGAGAAGTTCTTCGGCATCACCGACCTGATCTACAAGGGCCAGGACACCATCCTCGCCCCCGCGCGTGACGGCAACGACGCCGGTGTGGCGGACGAGCTGCGCAAGATCGGCCGCATCGCCGGGCTCGACAACGAACAGCTCGACGCCTGCCTCGCCGACGGCGACAAGCTGCGCACCCTGCTGGTCTGGTTCCAGGAGAACGCCAAGCGTGACGGCGTCGATTCCACCCCGACCTTCATGATCGACGGCCAGAAGTACTCGAACATGAGCTACCAGGACTTCTCGAAGATTCTCGACGAGAAGCTCGGCGAATGACCTCAGCCCCGCGCGGCCCGCTCGAAGGCCTCAGGGTCGTCGAGCTGGCCCGCATCCTGGCCGGCCCCTTCGCCGGCCAGACGCTGGCCGACATGGGCGCCGAGGTCGTCAAGGTCGAGGCCGCCGCAGGCGACGACACGCGCCGCTGGGGCCCGCCCTTCATCGACCGCGACGACGATCACACCGCCGCCTATTTCCACTCGTGCAACCGGGGCAAGACCTCGGTCGCGGTGGACCTGACCACGCCCGAAGGGCAGGCGCAGGTCCGCGACCTCGTGGCGGATGCCGACATCCTGATCGAGAACTTCAAGGTCGGCGGGTTGGCGAGATACGGTCTCGACTATCCCTCGCTGGCCGAACTCAACCCGCGCCTTGTCTACTGCTCGATCACCGGCTTCGGGCAGGACGGCCCCTATGCGCACCGCGCGGGCTACGACTACATCATCCAGGGCATGTCGGGCTTCATGTCGATCACCGGCGCCCCGGACGGCGAACCGCAGCGCGCGGGCGTGGCGATCACCGACCTCTTCACCGGGCTCTACAGCGTCTCCGCCATCCTCGCCGCGATCCACCAGCGCGACCGCACCGGGCGCGGCCAGCACATCGACATGGCTCTGCTGGACTGCGCCGTGGCCGCCATGGCCAATCAGGCGCTCAACTACCTCTCCACCGGCACACCGCCGGAACGCACCGGCAACTACCACCCCAACCTCACGCCCTACCAGGTCTTCGAATGCAGGGACGGGCACATCATCATCGCCACCGGCAACGATGCGCAGTTCCGGCGGCTGGCCCGCGTGCTCGGCATGGAAGAGCTGGGTACACAGCCTGAATACATCTCCAACGCCGCCCGCATCGCGCATCGCGCGCAACTGACGGAGGCGCTGGAAACCGGCACCCGGCAACTGGCGAAGGACGACCTGCTGGCCGCCTGCGAGGCCGAAGGCATCCCCGCCGGCCCGATCAATGACATGGCAGAGGTCTTTGCCGACCCTCAGGTCAGGGCCCGTGGCCTGCAGATCGCGCCCGAAGGCATCCCCGGCGTGCGTTCGCCCTTCCGCTTCTCCGACGCCGATCTCACCCTCGACCGCGCCGCCCCGCGGCTGCCAAAGGCGGACTGAGCCCCCCTTCATCTTGGCGCAAAATACCTCGGGGGGCCCCGCAGGGGCGGGGGCAGCGCCCCCTCCACCCCCCGGATCGTCGCACAGGACGTCCGGCACCTCGTAGGGCGGGGTTTCACGCCGCCCCTGCCGTCACTCCGAATACATCGCGCATACAGACAGGGCACCGGCGTTGTCGCTCAGCCCCGGGTCGGTCTCGTTGATCCGGAATTCCACCTTCTTGCCGTGCACGCGGAACGGACCTGTGGAATCGAGCGTGGTCCTGAAGGCGGCCCATGTGCCCTGCCGCGACCCGCCGTTCTCGGGCACCCTGTAGAGAAGCGTGCCATAGGCCGCCCGGGCGTTCACGCGGTCCACGCCGCTCTCGGCCATGCGCTTGGCCGCGGCGCCGTGGTATCCCGGCGCGCCGACCGGATCGTAGACCCCGTCCGCGATCGTCCATTCGCCCGTGACCTGAACGTCGTGGACGATACCCGACGGAAAGGCCGACGCCTGCCAGCCCTCCACCGCCAGAACCTCGTGACAGACCGTGTGCCCCGCCGCGACGGCGCCCGGCCAGAATATCAAGAATGCCCAGATCTTCATGCGTTTACCCTCGATTCACTCCTTCACGAAAGGTGATCCACGACCGTCATCCGCTGCGCCAGCCCCTTCACGCCGTCGAGCCAGCGGTTGACCAGACGCGGGTCGGACGGTGCGGCGGTCACGCCGGCGGGGACCTCGCGGGCCAGCACCGACTGCACCGCCCAGCTCACCGGCACCGACACCAGCCGCGCCATGGCCGATCCGCGCGCATCGCCCCAGGCGTCCATCACCCAGGTCTTGTGATAGACCGGCGTGCCGTCGCGCTCTGCCTTCAGCGACACGCACAGCACCACGCGGTCCGGCTCGCCCTCGTCATAGCCGTTCTCGGCCAAGAGCCTGTCGGCGATCTCCTGCAGGCGCGCGTCGGAGGCGCCCGGCGCCTCGGCAAAGATGTCCTTCCACGCCTCCGCCCAGCCGTTCAGCCGCAGCGTGCCGCGCACGAAGTCCTTCACCTGCCAGTCGCCGCCGAATCCGTACTCCGCCATGAACGGCAGCGAATCGCGGTTCGGATAGACCTCGAAGCTTTCCGGCGGGTCGAGCGGCGCGTCATAGCGGGTCAGCGCGTCCCAGGGGTGCGCGACCTCCAGCTCCTCGTAGTGCCGGATCGAGCGAGAGGGCGAGCGCAGCGCCTTCAGCACGCCCACCGGCGCCCAGGAGAACTTGTAGCGGAAGGCGTTCGGCACCTTGGGCACCCCGCCGCAATAAGAGGTGAAGGAGACCGCGTTCGCCTTGTCGAAGGCGGGCGAGGCCTTGTAATCGGCCACCAGCCAGTGCGCCATCAGGTGGTCGATGCCGGGGTCGAGGCCGACCTCGTTCACCAGCCGCGCATCCGCCGCCCGTGCCTTCGACGCCAGCGCCCGCATCTCCGGCGAGATGTAGGAGGACGAGACGAACTGCGCGCCCGCCTCAAGCGCCATCTCGGCCAGCGGCACGTGCCAGTCGGCGGGCAGCATCGACACGACCACGTCGCCCTCCGACAGCGCGCCCTTCAGCACCTCGGGCGCGAAAGCGCGGACCTCCACGTCCCTGTCGCCCACCGCCGCGCGGGCCTTGTCCACCGTGCGGTTCCAGACCACGACCGGCACGCCCTCGTCGATCAGCCGCCGCAGTCCGGGGACAGTCGACAGCCCCGTTCCGATCCAGTGTACCGTCATGCCATGGCCTCCTTCAGATGTTCATCGAATGTAGTGCGTGCCGCGCCCCAGACACCTCCCCCGATCCGGTCGAGTGTCAGGAGATGCGGCAGAAGCTGCGCCGCGAAATCCAGCGAGGATTCCAGCGGCAGGAGAGAGGGCAGATTGTCGATGGCCATCACGTCCAGCGGCGGCGCGTCGTGCACCCGGACCACCGGCGCCTCCCAGCTCGTGGCGGCGTCGTAGACCGGCACGGGGTTGTAGTCGCTCGTCGGGTCGCAGGCGATGTCGCCGATCACGCCCAGCCGGCGCACCCGCCCGCCCGCGTCCGCCGGCACGAAGACCGGCACGCCCGGCATGGCGAGGATGCAGTTGAAGAACAGCTCGTGCTCCAGCACTTCGGGGAAGGGGCCGCCATGGGCGGTCTCGGCCATGTCCCAGCCGGTCACCGGGATGCCCACCTGTTCGCACAGTTTCTGCGCCCCCGAACCCACGCGCCCCAGCGCGCCGATCACCAGCGCGCTGGCCTGCGGGGCGCCCGACAGCGCCGCGCGCACCTCGTCCTGCAGCGCCTCGGCGTCCTTCCAGGTGCTGACCGGGCCGCAGACCTCGCCGCGCGCCTGCGCCGCCCAGGCCAGGGCGCTGACCGCGGCACCGGCGTAGCCCGCCCAGAAACCGAAGGCCGCGACGCGCCGGTTGTCCTTGTCGACGAGGTATTCGAGATCGTAGAGCGCGCCGCCCCCCTCGCCGAACCGGCGCAGGAAACCGTCCCAGCCGGTCTGCCGCTTGAAGGCATGGCCGAACATGATGTGCCTGTGGCGCAGCGGCGTGCCGTCCTCCGGCAGTTCCTTCAGGCCGAAGACGATGGCCTCCGGCGGCGCATCGGGCCAGGACCCTTCCGGCGCGACCTCGGCCCCGGCGGCGGTGAAATCCTCCAGCGGCAGCACGCGGTGGGGGCTTTCCTCCACAGTCACGGCGATGCCCTTCGCGCGGAGGGCCTTCACCCCCTCCGGCGTCAGGCCGACGCGCTCCTCGTTGGGGCGGCTTTCGGAACGGATCCAGAGGTGGGTCAAGCGCGTGTCTCCCGTGTTCGTGGTTGCGCGCAGGGAACCGTCCCCCGCGCCGGGGTTCAAGGGGAAAGCGCCCTTCCGGCGCGGGAACGGTCCGGGGGGCCTTACAGGTGGCTGCGTGCGAACAGGCGTTCGGGCGTGTCCAGATGCGGCAGCGCGTTGAACTGCGTCAGCGCCAGCCCGCTGGGCAGCGGCTGGATGCGGTGGAGCGAGGTGTTCTCGATCGCGAGGCAGGCGTGCGCCAGCGCCGTCAGGTCCAGCCGCATGACGATCCGCATCGCCATGCCGATCAGCCCGCCCGATGTCACCACCAGCGCGCGGCCCTCGCCCTCGGCGATCTCCGTCAGCGCTTCGCGGACGCGGGCCTCGAAGGCGGCGAAGGTTTCCGGCGCGTCCTCGATCCGGTCCTCCTGCCACAGCCCGAACATCTTCGGCATGTGCGCGACAAAGGTTTCGCGGTCTCCCGGCATCTTCAGCCCGTGCTGCGCCTCGACCAGCGTGGCGAGGTCGAAATAGGCCAGTTCGTTCAGGCGGGGGTCGCGGATCGGTCCTTCGAGGCAGTCGGGCGCAATGGCCTCGGCGGTCTCGACGTGGCGGCGCAGCGTGCCGGTGTAGACCCGGGCGAACTTCTCGCCGGTGGAGCGGAACCAGCCGCCCAGCCACTCTGCCTGCTGCCAGCCAAGCTCGCTCAGGCGGTCATAGCCCAGTTCGTCCCGCGCAGAGGAATTGGCCTGGCCGTGGCGGACAAGGGTGACGTGCGACATGGGAAGGTCCTTTCCAATACTCACGCGCGGCTTACGCCGCCGCGCGCCGGAGGAAAAGGTTCATAAAGCCGTCACATCGGCGGGGTGACGGTGATCGCGGGATCGTAGGTATAGACGTTCACCTGCACGTCGCCGGACGGCTCGGACGCGTAATGCGCCACGCTTTCGGAGGTCTCCCACCGCATCACCCGCCCGGTGCCGGGATCGACGAAGACGGTGTTGAGCGCGCCGAACCACGCACCCGCGGCGTCCGGCATCGGATCTGTCCTGGTGAAATAGACGAACTTCTCCAGCGTCATGCCCTCTACATCCACCATGCCGGGGCAATCCGTGCGGTCGAGGTTCTTCACGTTCTGCGCCATCTGCGCGCGGATGAAACCCTCGGGGTCGGCAGGCATCAGGTTCGGGGCCTTCGTCCACGGCCCATCCGGCGTCTCTCCCATCCAGCTCTCCGAGCCGTCGAGCAGGATCTGCTGCCCGCCCCGCATGCCCCCGGCCGTCTTCAGCGCCGTCTCGTAACGCGCCTCGTAGACCCAGCGGACGGTGCCTTCGGCGTCGTAGGTCGTGCCCACAAAGCTGTGCGGCGGGCGGGCAAAGGGGTCGAGCGGGCCGCCGTCGAACATGGCCGCGATCCGGTCGCGGCAGTCGTCGGCAAGGGCCGGGGCAGGCGCGGCAAGGGCAAGACAGGCAATAAGCGGAAGGAAATGTCGCATGGCTGAAAATCCGTTCGGTCTGGAAAACAGGGCAAATCGTAGCCCGCACCGGGCCGCATTGCCAAGCTGACGCTCTGGCATCTTCGGTCAAAAGCGCTTAAATCATGCAGAAAGCGAACGGAGACGCGCATTGAACCAGGATACCGCAGGCCGCATCACCCGAGAGGGCATCCGCATCCATGACGCAGCGGACTTTGCCGGCATGCATGCGGCAGGCAAGGTCGCGGCACAGATCCTCGACGAGGTCGCCGACAAGGTCGACGTCGGCGTGACCACGGGCGAGCTCGACGATTTCATCACCCGCCGCGTGACCGAGCTGGGCACCACCTCCGCCACCATCGGCTACAAGGGCTACCAGCATGCGTCCTGCATCTCGGTCAACCACGTGGTGTGCCACGGCATCCCCGGCGACAAGAAGCTGAAGGACGGCGACATCCTGAACATCGACGTGACCGTGATCCTCGACGGCTGGTTCGGCGACAGTTCGCGGATGTACGTGGCGGGCAAGCTGCCCCGCAAGGCCGAGCGGCTGATCGAGGTCACCCACGATGCGCTGATGCAGGGCATCGAGGCGGTGAAGCCCGGCAACACCTTCGGCGACATCGGCCACGCCATCCAGACCTTCGTGGAAGGGCACCGCATGTCGGTGGTCCGCGACTTCTGCGGTCACGGGCTGGGCCGGGTGTTCCACGCCCCGCCGAACGTCCTGCACTACGGCCGCCCGGGCACCGGCCCGCGGCTGGAAGAGGGCATGTTCTTCACCATCGAACCGATGGTGAACCTCGGCCGTCCGGAAACCAAGGTGCTTGGCGACGACTGGACCGCCGTGACCCGCGACAAGTCGCTGTCGGCGCAGTTCGAACATTCGGTCGGCGTCACCTCGGACGGGGTGGAGATCTTCACCCTCTCGCCCGCAGGCCGGTTCCACCCGACCTACTGACGCCTGTCGCCCTGACCCCGGGCGGCAGCGCGGGCGCGACCCGCGGACGCCTCCGGCGGAGGTATTTTTGCCAAGATGAAGGGCAGGGGGCGCCCCTGCACCCCCTGTCGGTCTGGCTCATAGGCGGTCAGCCCCACTGCCAGAGCGCGGGCACGAAACGGTAGGCGTCGCCTTCCTTCATCACATGGCCCACGCCCGGGAAGGGGAAGTGGTAGCCCAGCACCGCCATGCGGTCGGTGGCCGCCATGTCCAGCAGGTTCTGCCGGGTCTCCACCGTCAGCTCGCCGTTCATGTCGAAGTTGTTGTACCAGCCGGGCCGGGCGAAGTTCATGTAGGCGTGGTTCATCGCATCGCCGAGCGCGATCAGCTGCTTGCCGCCCGATTCCACCACGACCGACATGTGGCCCGGCGTGTGGCCCGGCGTGTCGATCACGCGCACCCCCGGCACGATCTCGTCCTCGTGGTTGACCAGCGTCCACTCCGCGCCGTCCACCTCGAGCGAGTTGACCGCCCCCACGGCGAACTGCTGGAGGTCCTGCGGCATGCGCGCGGCCAGACCGTCCTGCATCCAGAACTCGTGCTCCGCCGTGCCGATGTGGAAGGCGGCGCCGGGCAGGATCGCCTCGTCGAAGTCGTCCCGGATACCCCAGATGTGGTCGGGGTGGGCGTGGGTGATGACCACATGGGTGATCGCCTCCGCGTCGATGCCCGCGTCCGACAGGTTGCCCATCAGCTCTCCGGCGGTGGGCAGGAAGCGGTCGCCCGATCCCACGTCGACCAGCACCACGGCATCGCCGATCTCGATCACCAGGTGGTTGGTGTGGGAATAGTTGGTCTCCGTCGACAGGAAGTAGCTTTCGAGGAAGGCCTTCACCTCCTCGGGATCGGCGTTCACGCCCAGCCCGTTGGCCGGCACTTCCAGCCGCCCGTCCGAGACGACGGTCAGTTTCGCCTCGCCCAGGGTAAAGCTGAAATGCTGCGGATTGCCGGACGCCGGCGCGCCCAGCGTCTGGGCACGGCCCAGGGCGGGCAGGGTCAGCGCCGGGGCGCTCGCGGCCATGGCCAGGATCTCGCGGCGGGTGGGGCGGATGATGGACACGTGCGGACCTCCCTGTCATGCATGTCTTCGAATGTCAGAATAGCATCGGAACCGGCGATTTCCACCGCCATCGGGCATCGGGGAAAGATCGGCGGCAATTCCCGCCGATGCGGAAATTTGACCATGTGGTCAAGAGGTTGCGACCATCGATCCGGTCAGATTGACGCTTGGGAAGGTTGTATCCCCCGGGGCGTTCCTGTACCTCCGCCGTGCCGCTGCACTGCAGCACATCACGGGAAGGAGACCCGATGACCCGGTACTGGCTGACCACCGCCCTCGCACTCACCCTCGCCACCGGCGCCGCCGCCCAGGAGGTGACGCTGCGCTTCCAGCACTTCGTCTCGCCGAATTCGGCCAACCCGGCGCATTTCATCGAACCCTGGGCCGAGAAGGTCGAGAAGGAGTCCGGCGGCCGCATCAAGGTGGAGATATATCCGTTCATGCAGCTCGGCGGCACGGCCCCCGAGCAGTACGACCTGATCGTCGACGGGGTGATCGACGGCGGCTGGGTCATCCCCGGCTACCAGGCCGGCCGCTTCCCGGAAACGGAGGTGCTGGAACTGCCCTTCATGGTGACCAAGTCCGCCGAGGAGGCCTCCGTCGCCGCCTGGACCTTCACGCAGAAGTACCTGACGGACGACTTCGCCGACGTGCACCTGATCGCCGCGCACATGCACGGCCGCGGGCTGATCCACATGAAGGGCGACGCGCCCGAAACCGTGGACGACCTGCAGGGCAAAAAGCTGCGCGGCCCTTCCCGCCCGGCGACGCTCCTGCTGGAAAAACTCGGCGCCGTGCCGATCGGCATGCCGGTCCCGCAGTTCCCCGAGGCGCTGTCGAAAGGCGTGCTCGACGGTGGCGTCATCACCTGGGAAATGTCGCCCTCGCTGAAACTCGACGAGCTGACCGACAGCCACACCGACGTGGCGGGCGACAAGTCGCTCTACAACCTGTTCTTCATCTGGGGGATGAACAAGGACGTCTACGACAGCCTGCCCGACGACCTGAAGGCGGTGATCGACGCCAACTCCGGGCTGGAAACCTCAGCCTGGGCGGGCCGCGCACATGACACCGGCGACGCCGAAGGCCGCGCCGTGATGGAGGCCGCCGGCAACCAGATCGCCACCCTCTCCGAAGAGGAAACCGCCCACATCCGGGAACTGGGCGACGAGGTGATCGACGAATGGATCGCCGACATGGACACCAAGGGCCTCCCCGGCCAGCAGCTGGTGGACGACGCCCGCGCCATGGTGGCGGGTGCGGTCAGCGGCAACTGACCCGCACCCGCCACGCAAAGCGCCCCCGGCTTCTTTGCTTCGGAAATACTCCGGAGGGGGTCCGGGGGAGGCAGAGCCTCTCCCGCCTGCGCGGGCAGGGCCCGCGCGTATCGTCCCGGCGGCAGCCGGGGCGACATCACAGGGCGCGCAGCACCGTCACATGGGTGTCACCGTATTTGCGTGTATCCAGCGTGGCAAAGCCTGCGGGCGCCACCTGCGGCGCGCTTTCTTCCCAGACGACCAGCGCCTCCGCCCCGATCCAGCCCTGCGCAAGCGCGGCCTCCAGCGCCCGTGCGCCCAGCCCCTTGCCGTAGGGCGGGTCGAGGAACACCAGCGAACATGGCGCGCCCGCGGGCAGCCGCGTCGCATCCGCCCCGATCACCGTCGCCCGGTCGGCACAGCCCAGCGTCTTCAGGTTCTCGCGGATCAGCCGCTGTCCCACCCGCCCATTCTCCACGAAGGTGGCGGAAAGGGCGCCGCGCGACAGCGCCTCCAGCCCCAGCGCGCCGGTCCCGGCAAAGAGGTCCAGCACCACCGCGCCCTCGAACGGCTCGCCGAAACGCCCGCCCGCCAGCATGTTGAACAGCGACTCGCGCACGCGGTCGGTGGTGGGGCGCAGGTGCGCGCCCGGATCGCCCTTGCCCACGGACGCCAGCCGCCGGCCGCGCCACTCGCCCGCAATGATCCTCACGCCTTCAGCAGCGCCTTGAGCTGCGTCTCCGGGTCGGCCACCGCTTCCGGATCGGGGGTCCTGCCGCCTTCGATCAGCCGTTTGCCGACCATGTAGGCCCTGGAATCGTTCATCGCGTCGACCGCCAGCAGGGTGTCGCCCTCGTAGTACCAGTGCGACAGCGCCTCGCCGTCGCGGCGCACCACGATCCGGTCGTAGCCGGTGTTCAGCCCGGCGATCTGCAGCTTCACGTCGTACTGGTCCGACCAGAACCAGGGCTTCGGCACGTAGCTCCGTCCGGCGCCCATGATGTTCTCGGCCACCAGTTCGCCCATGTCGATGGCGTTGCCCACGGATTCCAGCCGGATGCGGCCTGCGCCATGCGGGAAGGACGCGCAGTCCCCCGCCGCCCATATCGACGGGTCCGAGGTGCGGCCGTGACTGTCCACCGCGATGCCGTTCAGCACCTCCAGCCCGCAGCCCTCCGCCAGTTCGGTGGCGGGCGCGATGCCGACGCCGACGATCACCATGTCGACGTCCAGTGTCGTGCCGTCCGCCAGTTCGGCGCCGGTGACGTGACCCTCGCCCAGAAGGCGCACCAGCCCCGTGCCCTCGCGCAGGTCGACGCCGCGCGCCCTGTGCAGGTCGCGGAACCAGGCGGAGGTCTCGGGCGCGGCCACCCGCTGCAGGATGCGCTCTGCCGCCTCGACCAGCGTCACGGTCAGGCCCAGCTTGGCGCAGACCGCCGCCGCCTCCAGCCCGATGTAGCCGCCGCCGACCACCAGCACCCGCTTGCCCGACACGCAGGAGGGGCACATCGCGTCCACGTCCGCCAGCGTCCGCACCACGTAGACCCCGTCGAGCGCCCCGCCGATCCCGGCGGGCAGGCGGCGCGGGACCGATCCGGTGCACAGCACCAGCTCGTCGTATTTCACCGCGCGGCCTCCGGCCATGACCTCCTTGTTGTCACGGTCCACCGCGATCACCTTCTCGCCCACATGCAGGTCGATGGCGTTCTCGGCGTAATAGGTCGCGGGCCGCAGGTAGAGCCGCTCCTCCTCCATCTCGCCCAGAAGGTAGGCCTTCGACAAAGGCGGGCGCTGGTAGGGCGGCACCGGCTCCTCGCCGATCAGCGTGATGGTGCCCTCGAACCCCTTCGAACGCAGCTTTGCCACCAGCGAGGCCGCCGCCTGTCCTCCCCCAACAACAACGACGTCCGTCATGGCGCGTGCTCCTTTTCTCTTGTCGCCGAGACACTATCCTTGCGACACAGGGAAACGCAATTCCACGGAGGACAGGACAAATGGCGATTTCACCCGGTGACACGCTGCCGGAGGCAACTCTGTTGCGCATCGGCGCAGACGGGCCCGAGACGGTCGAGCTCTCGGCGCTGGCCAAGGGCCGCAAGCTGCTCATCTTCGCGCTGCCGGGGGCCTTTACCGGCACCTGCACCAACGCCCATGTGCCCAGCTTCATCAAGACGAAGGACGCCTTCGCCGAGAAGGGCGTGGACGAGATCGTCTGCATCGCGGTCAACGACCCCTTCGTCATGGATTCCTGGAGCCGTCACACCGGCGGCGACAAGGCGGGCATCACCTTCCTGGCCGATCCGGACGCCGCCTTCACGAAGGCGATGGGCATGAACTTCACCGCGCCGCCGGTGGGTTTCTACGACCGCTCGAAGCGTTACGCGATGGTGGTGGAGGACGGCACCGTGAAGGCGCTGAACCTCGATGAGAGCCCGGGCGTCTGCGAGAAGTCCTGCGGCGAGGCGATGCTGGAACTCGCCTGAACCAAGGCGGCGCCCCGGCCCGAAGGGGCGCCGCCTTCCCGCGCAACGCGCCGCCCGATGCCCCCGCCAGCCCCCCGCTGACCGCCGTACAGCCGGGGCCTGCCGGCTCCCTCAGCGGCCCCGCGACACCCTTTTCCCAACCGATTCTCTTGGTCTCACGATCGCGCGCGCGGCATCCCGCCGATGCGCGCCGACCACCCGCATGACCGCCCGTCGCACGGGAATCATGGAGTTTTCCCCATGCTTTTCGGGAAACCTCCGGCCTAAAAACTTGCCAGCTTTCCAACCGTCGGCCAACATCGGCCAATAACATTAATTTGAAGTTGGGAGCTGCCATATGACCGACTCGCAAGTGATTACGAAATTCAGCAGACGCGCGGCGCTGGGTGCATTGACGACCGCCGCCATTGTTGCCGCTGCACCGAAGGCCTTCGCCGGGCAGAGCTGCCGCTCTGCCGCCTCCTATATCGAGGGGGTGGTCTCGCCGGGCCGGATGACCCCGGTGATGTGGTGGTCCGACCAGCTCGTGCAGAAGGTGCGCGACACGGCCACCCCGCCGCCGCCCGCCACCCGCGCCTTTGCCATCGGCCACCTCGCGGGCTTCGTGGCGGTGAACGGGCTGGCCCCGCGCTACGCCGGGCCGGTGAAACTGCCCGAGCCGCCCGCGCCGGTGAACGCCGACATCGCCTACGGCACCGCCGTCGCCACGGCGATCAATGCGCTCTTCGGCTGGGACAATTGCGAACTGATGGCCTTCCTCGACGGGTTCGAGGACGGCGAGGCCAAGAACAACGCCATCGTCTGGGGCGCCAACGCCGCCCATGCCGTGCTCGACTGGCGTGGCGAGGACGGGATCGGGATATCGAAGGAGCTGCTCTACACCAAGCTCGACGGCCCCATGGCCTGGCAGCCGACCGGCCCGTTCTTCGGTGCCGAGAACGGCCCGACCTTCAAGCAGTACGGCGGCCCGCTGCTGCCCGGCTGGGGCAAGATGAAGACCTTCGCGGTCGGCTCTGCCCGCGACTTCCGCCCGGCGCCCTTCCCGCGGCAGGACAGCAAGGAGTTCATGCGCCAGCTCGAGAAGGTCTTCCAGTGGGGCGGCGCGACCAGCGATTTCCGCACCGAGGACCAGGCCGAGATCGCCTTCTTCTGGGAAGACGGCCCGCGCGGCGCGACCCCGCCGGGACACTGGCAGATCATCGCCATGGACCTGCTTCAGCGGCAGGACCTCGACCTTGTCGACCAGGCGCGATTCATGGCGCTCATCAGCATGTCGCAGGCCGATGCGGCCATCGTGACATGGGACTGCAAGTTCGACATGGACGTGCTGCGCCCGGAAACGGCGATCCGCACCACGATCCTGCCGCAGGACAGGTTCGCGCAGTTCCATGACGCGGAATGGAAGACGCTGATCCCGACGCCGCCCTTCCCGGCCTATACCTCGGGGCATTCGACATTCAGCGGCGCCTCCGCGCGGATGCTGGCACATCTTCTGGGCACCGACCACGTGTCCTTCACCGGCTACGCGCCCGACCTCGTGAACTGGCCCAAGCAACTGGGCGGGGTGCGGCGGTCGTGGACGACACTCAGCCAGGCGGCGGACGAGGCAGGCGCCAGCCGCGAATACGGCGGCATCCACTGGGAGGCCGACAACACCGAAGGCCTGCGGATCGGCCGCCTGATCGCCGACACGGTCTTTGACACCGCGCTGCCGCGTCTGGGCTGACACCGCCTTACGGGTATCGACACCCCCGCAGTCCGCTGCGGGGGTGTTTCTTTTCCGGCTCCGGCACTCCGGAGACGGGAAGGGCGCGCCAGACGGCACACCCTCCATTGCATTTCGACGGTATTCAGACGGTTGCCGTCTCTTCCTCCACCGGGGCCACGGTCTCGACCGGCTTCGCGGTTTCGTCCGTGTCCGGGATCACCAGCGACAGGATGATCGCCGACAGGCCCGCCAGCGTGATCGGCGTGGCGACCACCTGCTTGAGGAAGACCGGCAGGTTCTGCGTCGCATCCGGCACCAGCGTCACGCCAAGGCCCAGCCCGAAGGACACCGCCATGATGTAGACCTTCTTGCGGTCGATCTCCTGCGTGGCGAGGATGCGGATGCCCGCCACGGCGATGGTCCCGAACAGCACCAGCGTCGCGCCGCCCAGCACCGGCTTGGGGATCAGCAGGAAGATCTGGCCCACCACCGGCAGGAAGCCCAGCACCACGAGGATACCGGCGATATACAGACCCACGTGCCGCGAGGCGACGCCGGTCATCTGGATCACCCCGTTGTTCTGCGAGAACGTGGTGTTCGGGAAGGTGTTGAACAGCGCCGCGAGGCCCGAATTCACCCCGTCCGCAAGGATGCCGCCCTTGATCCGCTTCATGTAGAGCGGCCCCTTCACCGGCTGGCCCGCGATGACGGAGTTGGCCGTCAGGTCGCCCGAGGTCTCGATCGCGGTCACGAGGAAGACGAAGGCGATGGGCAGGAACAGCCCGATGTCGAAATCGAGCCCGTATTTCAGCGGCTGCGGGATCGCCAGAAGCTCGCCCTGACCGGCCCGCGACAGGTCGACCTGGCCCAGGACCATGGCGACGATCGTGCCGATCACCAGCCCGATCATGATCGCCGAGATGCGCAGCATCGGGTTGCCCACGAAGGTCAGCACCAGAATCACCGCCACCACGATGGCGCCCATCAGCAGGTTGACCGGCGCGCCCAGCGTCTCGCCCGCCTGCGCGCCGCCGGCGAAGTCGGTGAAACCCACCTTGACCAGCGACAGCCCGATCACCGTGATCACGATGCCCGTCACGGTCGGAGTGATGATGCGGTCCAGCTTGTCGACGAACTGGCTCAGCACGATCTCCACGACGCAGCCGGCAAGGCACAGCCCGAAGATCATTGCCAGCATGTCCTCCGGCGTGCCGCCCGCGTTCTTCACCGCGAAACCCGCCGCCAGCACCGGCCCGAGGAAGGCGAAGGACGTGCCCTGCACGCTCAGCAGCCCGGAGCCCACAGGCCCCAGCCGGTAACACTGGATGAACGTCGCCACGCCCGACACGAACAGCGACATGGCGATGAGGTAGGGGATGTGCTCTCCCAGCCCCAGCACGCCGCCGATCACCAGCGTCGGCGTCACGATCCCCACGATGGAGGCAAGGATGTGCTGCATCGCCGCCAGCGCGGCGGCAGGCGGCGCGGGCGTGTCGTCCAGCCCGTAGATCAGGGTTCCCGTATCGTTCGATGTACTCGTCATGTGTCCCTCCATACCGCGTGGATGCGTTTGCTCCCGCAGGACGATTGTCCGAGCAAGCAAGCGCCGCGGCGAGTCGCCTCGCCCGCTTTTGGGGGTGACGTGGGGAGGTATCTACGGAAAGCCCGCCGAAACGCATTCCGGCGGGCGGTTTGCCGCTTTGGCAGGCAGTCGTGGCACGGCCGGCCGGGCGCCCCCGGGACTCAGGGGGCGCGGCCCGGACCTCAGCGGTCAGCCGAAAAGGCCGTCCATCTTCCGCGCCAGTTTCGCATCGAGCGAGGACAGCCCGTCCACGTCATGCGTGGTCAGCGTGACCTCGACGGTGTTGTAGACGTTCGACCACTCCGGATGGTGGCCCCACTTCTCGGCATACATGGCAGCCCGCGTCATCCAGCCGAAAGCGGCGGTGAAGTCGTCGAACTTGTAGGTCTTGCGGATCGCGTCGCGGTCCTCGACCATTTCCCATCCGGTGTCGAAAAGCGGTTCCAGCACGGTCTTGCGTCCGGTGTCCGACAGTTTCTCGGTCATTCCTGTTCCTCCCGTCTGTCTTTCCTGAAGGGCCCGTAGCTGGTCAGGATCTCGATATCCTCACCGACCGCGCGCCGCTCTGCTTCCAGATAGCGCGCCACGGCGTCGGAAAAGGAGGGCTCCGCAATCCAGTGCAGCGAATGCACCGGTTTCGGCAGATACCCGCGCGCCAGCTTGTGTTCGCCCTGCGCCCCGGCCTCCACCCGCTTCAGCCCGTGGGCGATGGCAAAGTCGATGGCCTGGTAATAACACGCCTCGAAATGCAGGCAGGGGTGATCCTCGACGCAGCCCCAGTAGCGCCCGAAAAGCGCGTCCCGCCCGACAAAGTTCAGCGCCCCCGCCACGTAGCGCCCGTCGCGCTCGCACATCACCAGCGCGATGTCGTCCCGCAGCGTCTCCTGCGCGATGTCGAAGAAATGCCGGGTCAGGTAGGGCGAGCCCCACTTCCGCGCGCCCGTGTCCTGGTAGAACCGCCAGAAGGCATCCCAGTGCTCGGGCCGCAGATCGTCGCCTGTCAGCATGTGGATCTCGCCGCCGAAATCCTGCGCCTTCGCGCGCTCCTTGCGGATCGTCTTGCGCTTGCGCGAGGACAGCGTCGCCAGAAAGGCGTCGAAGTCAGCGTATCCGTCGTTGTCCCAGTGGAACTGCTGCGTCACCCGGTGCAGCAGGCCCATCTCCGCCCCGGCCTCCGCCTCTTCGCCGGTGCAGAAGGTGGCATGGACCGAGCTCAGCCCGTGGTTCGCCGCGAACTGGATCGCGCCCTGCACCAGCGCCGAACGGCCCAGCGTCTCCCAGCCCGGCTTCACCAGGAACCGCCGCCCGGTGGCGGGGGTAAAGGGCACGGCGATCTGCATCTTCGGGTAATAGCGCCCGCCCGCGTTCTCCAGCGCATGCGCCCAGGAATGGTCGAAGATGTATTCGCCCTGGCTGTGGCTCTTGGCGTACATCGGCGCGACGGCCACGACCTCGCCCTCCACCTCGACCGACAGGTGGTGCGGCTCCCAGCCGGTGCGCGCGTCGACCGACCCGCTGTCCTCCAGCGCCTTCAGGAACCGGTGGGTGGTAAAGGGGTCGCGGGGCCGCTGGCCGTCCCCGGCCTCGGGACAGGCGCAGGCGTCCCAGACCCCGGGCGCGATGTCGCCAAGCGAGGGCAGGACACTCACGGTCACGTCGCGCTGCGCAGTCTCTGTGTTCATGCTTCCCAATCTGGCCCCGCGGGCGCGGCGATCAAGCGGGGTAGCCCTCGAACGTGACATTATCGGCGATGCGCCGCGCCTCTGCCTCCTCCGTGGGCGTGCGGATCGTCCAGCACAGGATCGACAGGCCGCGCGCCTTCAGCTGCGCCACCCGCGGATTGTCGAGGTCCTCGTGGTGATGGCTGATGAAATGCAGCGACATCTCGTCCGCCAGCCCGATCTCCGCCAGCTCCACCCGCCGCGCGGCGGGCAGGGTGGGGTAATCCTCGGCGGTGCCCGCACAGGTGGTCAGGCCGCGCGGACGGCGCGGGCACAACCGTGCGAGCATGGCCACCGAATGGGGGTTGAACGACATCAGTGCCGCCTCGCCCTCGTAGCTTTCGATGGCCCGCGCGCAGGCTTCCTCCAGCGGACCCACATCCGGGCCCATCTGGCCGTCCTGGTCCTTCACCTCGATCAGCAGCGGCACCTGTCCGGCGACGATCTCCAGCACCTCGGTCAGCGTCGGGATGCCGTCCTCCGCGTCGCGCAGAAGGATGCCGCCCAGTTCCGCCGCCGTGCGCTGCGCCACCGGGCCGCTGGCCGCGGTCAGCCGCGCAAGGTCGTAATCGTGGAACACCATGGCCTGACCGTCCGCCGAAAGCTGCAGATCCAGCTCGATGGGATAACCCGCCGCCACGGCGGCGCGGATCGCGGCACGGCTGTTTTCCGGCCGCCCCGCCGCCCGGTCGTGGAACGCGCGATGCGCGACGGGCCGGTCGAGAAACGCGCGCGGCAGCATCATTCGACCTCGAAGATGCCTTCGATCTCCACCGCGACGCCCAGCGGCAGCGCCGCCGCCGACACGGCAGAGCGGGCGTGCCGCCCCTTGTCGCCCAGCACCGCCACCATCAGGTCCGAGGCGCCGTTGATCACCTTCGGCTGGTCGGTGAAATTGCCCAGCGAATTGACGAAGCCCACCAGCTTCACCACCCGCTTCAGCCGGCCGAGATCGCCGCCGCAGGCCGCCTTGACCTGCGCCAGCAGGCTCAGCGCACAGGCCATCGCCGCCGCCGCGCCCTGCTCCACGTCGAGATCGGCGCCCACCTTGCCCTTGATCAGTTCGCCGTCCATCATGCTGATCTGCCCGGAGACATAGAGCGTGTTGCCGCTCAGCACGTACGGCACGTAGTTCGCCGCCGGCGCGGGCGCGTCGGGAAGGGTCAGGCCAAGCGTTTTCAGACGCTCTTCGATCTCGTTGCTCATCGGGGGTCTCCTTGTCGCCGCGGCGGCTTGCCGGCCGCCGGGCAGACGCTAGAACGCGCCCCGGAAAAGCGAAACCCCCTGCTGCTTCACCTTGGCAAAAAATACCTCGGCCCTGCCCGCGACGCGGCGCAGGTCCGGGGCAGGGGCGCGGGCCAGGCAGCCGGGTCCGCCAAACCTCGTCGGGGCAAAGGACCGCGCCGCACCGTCCCGACCCGCCGCCATCAGACGCTCAGCTCTCCCGGAACGCCTTCGAGAAATAGTCCATGAACGGCTTCACCAGGTAGGCCAGCGGCGTGCGGTCCTCGGTGCGGATGAAGGCCTCCACCGGCATGCCGGGGATCAGCACCGTGCCTTCGGGCAGGCGCGCGATCTCGCCCTCGTTCAGCACGATCTCCGCCCGGTAGTAGCGCACGCGCGAGGCCTCGTCCTCGAAGGCATCCGCCGAGATCTGCGTCACCTCGCCGAACAGCTCCGGCGTCTGCCGCTGGTCCAGCGCCGAGAACTTGAGCGCCACCTCCTGGTCGACGAACAGCTTGTCGATGTGGATCGGTTCCACCTGCGCGGCGATCACCAGCGGCCGGTCCTGCGGCACCAGGTACATCACCGGCTCCGCCGCCCGGATGACCGAGCGCGGGGTGAACACCGTCATCCCGTAGATCACGCCCGACACCGGCGCGCGGATGTCCAGCCGGCTCAGCCGTTCGCGCAGGCTGCGGCGCTGCTCCGCCAGCTCGCGCTCGCGGAACTGCAGGTCGCGCAGGGTGGTGATCGCCTCTTCGCGGCGCTGCGTCTCCAGCCCGAGGATCTGGATCTCCGTCTCGGTGATCCGCCCCTCCGCCTGCGCCTTCGACGCCACCAGCTCGCCCATCGTGCCCGACAGCCGCGCCTCCTCCCGCTGGAGCGACAGCACCCGGCTCGCCTGCGCCAGCCCGCGGTCGAGAAGCGTCTGCTGGTCGCGCAGCTCCTTCCCGATCAGCTCCAGCTGCGTGGTCAGCGCCGCCTGCTGCGCCTCGATCCCGCGCACCTGGTCGGCGGTCTGGTCGGCCCGCTTGCCCAGCTGCTCGATCTCGCGGTTCAGCGATTCCGCCCGGGCGAAGAACAGGTTGCGCTGGCCTTCCACCAGCTCTTCCACCTCTTCGCTGTTGCGCGCGGCGGCCAGCACCTCCTCGTCGAAGACGATCTCCTCCGCGCCGTCCCGCTCCGCGATCAGGCGCGCGCGGCGGGCCATCAGCTCGTAAAGCTGGCCCTCGACGATGGTCAGTTCCGACAGCAGCAGCGTCGGGTCGAGCTGCAAAAGCAGGTCGCCCTCCGCCACCTCGTCGCCCTCGTCCACCGCGATCCGCGCGACCACGCCGCCGTCCGGGTGCTGCACCACCTGCCGGTTCTGATCCACCTGGATCTGGCCCGAGGCGACGATGGCGCCGGAAATGTTCGTCGTGGCGCCCCAGTAGCCGAAGCCGCCGACCAGCAGCGCCACCGCGAGCACACCCACCGTCATCGGGCCGCGCGTCGGGAAGGAGGCATGCGACGGCAGCGCCGGGGTCATGCCCCCGCCGCCGCCCGTGTTCGACGCCGCCGCCCGGGCCGCCACAGCCGCAGCCGCGGCAGCCGCCGGCGTTGGCGCCCCGGCATCCCCATCCGCGCCCGGCGCGCCGGCCGTCATCCTGCCCAGAACCTGCGTGCTGCCAGCCGCGCCCGCTCCATCGGGCGGATTGGCGGCGGCGTTGCCGGCCGTGCCCGGTGTCGCCCGGGTGTCGTCCTCGGTCCTGTCGCTCATCTCACACCTCCGGGCGTCGCCGCCTTCTGGATCTGCTGGTGGTTCTTCACCATCTGCTGCAGCACCTCGTCCTTCGGTCCGAAGGCCACGCGCTGCCCGCCTTCCAGCATCAGAAGCTTGGTGCATTCCTTGATGGCCGCGGGACGGTGCGCCATGATCAGCACGGATTTCCCCTCGGCCTTGAAGCCCGCGATGGCCTTGTTGACCGCCTCCGACCCCTCGTTGTCGAGGTTGGAGTTCGGCTCGTCCAGCACGAGGATCACCGGGTCGCCGTACATCGCGCGCGCCAGCCCGATGCGCTGCATCTGCCCGCCGCTCAGCCGCCCGCCGATCGCCGTGACACGGGTGTCATAGCCGTTCGGCAGCTTCAGGATCATCTCGTGCGCATCGGCCTTGCGCGCCGCCTCCACGACCTTCTCGGCGTCGGGCTGGGGCGAAAGGCGGGCGATGTTCTCGGCAATCGTGCCGTCGAACAGCGTGACACGCTGGGGCAGGTAGCCCACGTGACGGCCCAGAACGTCCGGTCCGTACTGGTCGAGCGAGGCGCCATCCAGCCGGATCTTGCCGCCCGCCGGGCGCCAGATGCCGGTCAGCGCGCGGGCCAGCGTCGACTTGCCCGATCCCGAAGGACCGATCACGCCGACTGCCTCTCCGGGGGCCACGTTGAAGCTGACCAGCCGCAGCGCCGCCTGCTGTTCGCCCGGGGCGACCACGGTCAGCTGCTGCACGTCGAGCTTCGCCGCGGGGCGGGGCAGGGCGGTGCGCGGCGGGTCCTCCGGCACCTCGGACAGAAGCTGGGCGAGGTTGGTCCAGCCCTTGCGCGCCCGCGTGACCAGCGGCCACTGGCCGATGGCCAGTTCGATGGGCGCCAGCATGCGGCCCATCAGGATGGAGCCGGCGATCATCGCGCCCGGCGACAGGTCGCCCTGCAGCACGAGGTAGGCGCCCAGCCCCAGCATCCCGGACTGCAACAGCATCCGGAAGGTCTTGGTCATGGTCGTGAAGGTGCCGGTGATGTCGGCGGTGGCGATCTGACCCGACAGCGCCTGACCGCGCGCGCCGATCCAGCGGACGAAGGCGTCGCGCCGCATGCCGAGCGCCTGCACCATCTCCGCCTCCTGCCGGATCTGGTCCGAGGTCCGCTCCGCCTGCATGACGGCAACGTTGGATTTCAGCGTCGGATTGCGCGAGATCACCTGGTTGGCCAGCGTCACCACGATCAGGAAACCGCCGCCCACCAGCGCGAGGTAGCCCATCCACGGGTGGAAGATGAACAGCCCCAAGAGGAAGATCGGCGACCACGGGATATCGAAGGCCGCCAGCAGCACCGGCGAGGACATCAGCCGCTGCACCGATTCCAGGTCGCGCAGGCCGGTCTGGGCCAGTTCGTCGTTCTTGACGGTCGAGCGCCGCAGCACGGCGTCGAAGACGCGCAGGTCCAGCGCCGCCTGGAAGCGCGCGGCGACCCGGCCCATGACGCGCCCGCGGACGTAGTCGAGGATGCCCATCATGCCGTAGAGGAAGACGACCAGCACGGTCAGCGCGACCAGCGTCGCCTCCGACCGCGAGCCCAGCACCCGGTCGTAGACCTGAAGCATGTAGAGCGGGCCGGTCAGCATCAGCATGTTCACGAGAAAGCTGAAGATCGCGACGAACCAGTAATATGGCCGTGATTGCCGCCGCGCTGCCCTCAGCTCGTCGCGGCCCTTTTCAAATTCCTGTTTACTCATGTGCCTCCTCGCGGTTGGCCGGCGGGGCGATCATGGGATCTGGCAGCCTTCCGCCGCGTATGCCGGCGGATCCTCCCGGTGCTTGCCCTTGTCGCCTTTGTGCCACAAAAGTGCTGAATGCAGGTTGCTTGCTTGGGCACCTTGTAAAATGAAACTACCTTGTCTTTTACGGAAGCCGTGTGGCGATCCAAGGACTTTCGACGGGGGGCGGTCCGAATGCTCAGGACTCGTGCGGTTTTCGCACTCATCGTGGCGGCGTCTCTGGCGGCCTGTTCGGTCCCCGGCCCGGGACAGGCGCCGGATGGCGTGTGGGATCCCTACGAGGCCCAGAACCGCCGCGTGCACGCCTTCAACCGCAAGGTCGACGAACGTGTGCTGCGCGGCACCGGCGCGGGCCTGGCCGACGGCATTCCCGCAGGCAGCCGGCAGGCGGTGGCACAGTTCGCCGACACCGTCGGCACGCCGCAGACCGTCCTGAACCAGCTTCTGCAGCTGCGCCTGTGGCGCGCGACGAAGAACACGCTGCGCTTCACCATGAACGCGACGCTGGGGCTCGGCATCCTCGACCCGGCCGCCGAGATCGGCCTCGTGTCGGACGAAAGCGACTTCGGCGAGACGCTGGCCGTCTGGGGCCTGCCCGAGGGCGCCTACCTCGAACTGCCGCTGGTCGGCCCCTCGACCGAGCGGGACGCCGTGGGCGCCGCCGTGGACCTCGTGACCAACCCGCTGAGCTACGCGCTCGACTCGCCCGAGAGATACATCGGCACCCTCGCGAATGCCGCCGACACCGTCATCACCCGCGGCGAATTCGGCGAGACCGTCGATTCGGTGCTCTACGACAGCGCCGACAGCTACGCCCAGGCGCGGCTCATGTACCTGCAGAACCGCCGGTTCGAACTGGGCGAAGACGCCCCGGGCGCCGCCGACATCGACCCGATGGCGCTCGACACCACCGGTTTCTGACCGGCACCCCTTTTCCAGAAAGGCATTCGACATGGACACGATGTACACCAGACGCACGGTACTCGCCCTCGGCGGCGCAAGCCTCCTCGCGCTGGCCCTCCCGATGCCCGCCCTCGCGCTGACCGAAGGCCAGGCCCGCGGTCTGATCGACGGCCTCGTCGGCGAGATCAACAGCGTCATCGCCAGCGGCAAGTCCGAACGCGCGATGTACACCGACTTCGAACGCATCTTCCGCACCTACGGCGACATCCCCTACATCGCCGCCTACGCCCTCGGCAACGACGGGCGCACCGCGACGGCCGCGCAGAAGAAGGCCTTCTCGGACGCCTTCACCGGATACATCTCGCGCAAGTACGGCAAGCGCTTCCGTGAATTCATCGGCGGCCGGCTGGAAGTGCAGTCGGTCAAGGCGGTGAAGAACTACTACGAGGTGCAGACCACCGCCTTCCTGCGCGGCACGAGCCCGTTCACCGTCTCGTTCCACGTCTCCGACCGCACCGGCCGCCCGCTGCTGTTCAACCTGTTCATCGAAGGGGTGAACATGCTCCTGACCGAACGCACCGAGGTGGGCGCCATGCTGGACCGCCGCCGCGGCAACATCGACGCGCTGATCCAGGACCTCAGGACGGCCTCCTGACCGGAGCATCTGGGCGGGGCCGCGTGACGCCGACTGGCCTCGCCCCCGATCGGCCCGGCACGAAGAGGGGGCTCCGCCCCCGGCCTGCGGCCTCCCCCGAGGTATTTCAGCCAAGATGAAGACCCTGGCGAGGTGAAGACCCAATCCAGAGGACATCTTGGAGCTGTCCTGCACCTTCATCTTGGTCCAAATACCTCGGGGGAGCGGCTCCGAAGGAGCGGCGGGGGCGGAGCCCCCATTTCCTGAACCCCGGACCCAAGCGCATCGGTGGCCGAAACGCTGCCGGCCCGTAGGGCGGGGCTGTGCGCCGCCCCGGCCGACGGCCGGTGTCAGCGGTTGCCGCCGCCGAGGATGTCGCGGAGGACCTGTTCCAATACGCTCTTGGGGACCTCGCGGGTGGTGCCGCCGCCGCGGGGGACCGCGACCTCGGGGGCCTGTTGCGGCACGGGCTGCGGTTCCGGTTCCGGCGGCGGGGCGGGGGCCACGGGTGCCTGCACCGGCAGGGGTTTCGGGGGCAGGCCATCGTGGACCCGTGCCATCACCTCGTGCCAGATCTCGGCGGGAAGGCCGCTGCCGGTCACGCCGGAGAGCGGCGTGTTGTCGTCGTAGCCCATCCAGACCCCGGCCACGTAATCCGCGGTGAAGCCCACGAACCAGGCGTCGCGCGCCTCCTGGCTGGTGCCGGTCTTGCCCGCCGCCTCCCAGCCGTCGAGCCGCGCCCGCGTGCCGGTGCCTTCGTCGACCACCTTCTGCATCATCCACGTGAGCTGCCGCGCGGCGCTTTCCTGCACCACGCGTTCGCCGATGCCGCCGCCGGTGCCCATCAACGCCTCCGTGTCGCCTTTCAGGCGCAGTTCCTGCAGGCCGTAGGGCGTCACCGAGGAGCCGCCGTTCAGGATGCCCGCGTAGGCGCCGGTCATCTCCAGAAGCGTCGCCTCAGACGCGCCGAGCGCCAGCGACGGCGTGTCCGTCAGGTCGCGGTAGAGGCCGAAGTCGCGCGCCACGCGCATCACCAGGTCGCGCCCCACCGATTCGGAGACCTTCACCGCCGGCACGTTCAGCGAGCGCGCCAGCGCCTCTGCCAGCGTCACCCGGCCGTGGAAGTTGCGGCTGTAGTTGTCCGGGCAGTAGTCCTTCTGCCCGCCCGGCATGTCCACGCACCAGCGTTCGTCCACCACCGTGTCGAGCGGCGAGTACCCGAGTTCCAGCGCCGTCGCATAGACGAAGGGCTTGAAGGCAGAGCCGGTCTGCCGCACCGCCTGGAAGGCCCGGTTGAACAGGCCCGTGGCGTCCACGTCCCGCCCGCCGACCATCGAGCGCACCGCGCCGTCGGCGCTCATCACCACCACGGCCACCTGCGCCTTGGAGCCGTCCTTCACCTTCTCGGAGAAGATCTGCCGCACCGCGTCCTCGGTGGCGCGCTGGATGCGCGGGTCGAGCGTGGTCGAGATCACCACGTCCTCCGTCGTGTCCTGCGTGAAGAACTCCGGCCCGGACTGCATCACCCAGTCGGCGAAATAGCCGCCGCCCATGGTGTTCGCGCCGCTGCCCAGCGTCGCCGGGTTGTTCTGGTACTGGCGCATCTCCTCCTCGGTGATGTAGCCCTGATCGGCCATCAGCCGCAGCACCGTGGCCGCGCGGGCCTGGCTGCGTTCGAGGTTCGAGGTCGGCGCCAGCGTCGAGGGGGCGGTCAGCAACCCCGCCAGCATCGCGCCCTCGGCCGGGTTCAGCTGCGCCGCGTGCTTGCCGAAGTAGCGTTGCGAGGCGGCCTCTGCCCCGTAGGCGCCGCCGCCCATGTAGGCGCGGTTGAGGTAGATCGAGAGGATCTCGTTCTTGGTGTACTTCACCTCCATCGCCATGGCGAAGATCGCCTCGTTGGCCTTGCGCTCCAGCGAGGACTGGCGGCAGTCGGCGACGTAATCGGCCTCCGACTTCCAGACCTTGGGATCGTAGACCTTGCCGAGGCAGAGGAGTTTCGCGGTCTGCTGCGTGATGGTGGAGCCGCCGTGCCCCTGCAGCGCGCCCCGGCCTTCGCTGAGGTTGATCCGCACCGCCGAGGCGATGCCCCGCGGGCTGACGCCGAAGTGGCGGTAGAAGCGCTTGTCCTCCGTGGCGACCACGGCGTTCTTGAGGTGCGGGCTGACGCTTTCGGCGGTGACCACGCCGCCGAACTGGTCGCCGCGCAGCGCAAAGACCGCGCCGTCTCGGTCGAGCAGCGTGACCGAGCCGCGGGCGCGCCCGTCGAGCAGCGTTTCCACCTCCGGCAGGGTCGATTCGACGTAGAGCACCCAGGCCCCGATCACCAGCGCCACGAGGACCGCCACCGAGACGGTGATCTTGAAGACCAGCCGGAAGATCCAGCCGAAGAACCCGGTGATCAGCCCGGCGAACCCGCCGCGCCGCTGCCTGGGCGCGCGGCGCCGCTTCGTCGGGGTTTTCTTGGCCGTGGTCTTGCCCGCTGCCGCGGTCTTGGATTTCGCGGTCTGGCGGGTCGATTGTCCGCCATACCTGCGGTCCGCCACCAGCCGTCCGGGCTTTCGCGTGGAACTCATGTGAAACTGCGCCTGCTCAGGTTTGTTCGTTGCGGCGACTCTACCCTTTCCGACTCGGAATGTTGACCTCTTCCCGGCAAAGCTGACGTTTTTGTTTTGCGCAAAATATAGGCAATTATCGCATACGGCACATTTTTTGTGCGCGGCGGATTAATGGAACGCCTCATTTTCCGTCAAACTCTTCAATTCGGGCGGTCTCCCCCGCTTTGCTGCCAGTGCAATGCGGGGGGAGGCCCCGCCAAGACCGAAGGGGAACAAGGTGAAACTGATCATTGCAACGATCAAGCCGTTCAAGCTCGAGGAGGTGCGCGAAGCCCTCACGGGCATCGGCGTGCGCGGCATGATGGTGACGGAAATCAAGGGCTTCGGCTCTCAGTCCGGCCATACCGAAATCTACCGCGGAGCCGAGTACGCCGTGAATTTCGTGCCGAAAATCAAGCTGGAGATCGTCGTCGGCGCAGCCATGGCGGATCAGGTGGTCGAGACCATCAAGACCACCGCGCAGACGGGCAAGATCGGCGACGGCAAGATCTTCGTTCTGGATGTGCAGCAGGCGGTGCGCGTGCGTACCGGCGAAACGGATGCAGACGCGCTCTGAGACGCGCCACTCATAGGGGAATGACACAGACATGAAACGCTTCACCACAGTTGCCGCGATCGCCGCGCTGGTGGCGCTGCCGACGCTGGGCTTCGCTCAGGAGGCAGACGTCACGCCGCCGAACGGAGAGATCGGCTACATCTTCACCACCTTCATGTTCCTCGTCACCGGCTTCCTGGTGATGTGGATGGGCGCAGGCTTCTCCATGCTCGAGGCCGGCCTCGTCCGTCAGAAGAACGTCACCATGCAGCTCATGAAGAACGTCGCGCTCTTCTCGATCGCTGCGATCATGTACTACCTAATCGGCTACAACCTGATGTACCCGGGCGACGGCTGGTCCATGGAGGGCGTCATCGGTGCCTTCATGCCCACCTCGCTGGAGCCCGTCGGCCTCGCCGATACGGAAACCGACCTGACCTACGCCTCCGTCGGCTCGGACTTCTTCTTCCAGCTGATGTTCTGCGCCACCACCGCGTCGATCGTCTCCGGCACCCTGGCCGAGCGCATCAAGCTGTGGCCCTTCCTGATCTTCACCGTGATCCTGACCGGCTTCATCTACCCGATCCAGGCGTCCTGGAAGTGGGGCGGCGGTTTCCTCGCGCCGGGCATCGACGGCCAGACCGACTTCCTCGACTTCGCAGGTTCCACCGTCGTGCACTCCGTCGGCGGCTGGGCAGCCCTGACCGGTGCCCTGATCCTCGGACCGCGGATCGGCAAGTACAAGGACGGCCGCACCGTGCCGATGCCGGGTTCCAACCTGACCCTGGCGACCCTCGGTACGTTCATCCTGTGGCTCGGCTGGTTCGGCTTCAACGGCGGCTCGCAGCTCTACATGGACACCGCGGGCAACGTGGCCGACATCTCCCGCATCTTCGCGAACACCAACACGGCAGCTGCCGGTGGCGCGATCGCGGCGCTGATCCTGACGCAGATCCTCTACAAGAAGCCGGACCTCACCATGGTGCTGAACGGTGCCCTGGCAGGCCTCGTGTCGATCACCGCTGAACCGCTGACCCCCGGTCTCGGCATGGCGACCATCATCGGCATGATCGGCGGCGTGCTCTGCGTCCTCGCGGTTCCGGTCCTCGACAAGCTCAAGATCGACGACGTTGTCGGCGCCATCCCGGTGCACCTCGTCTGCGGCATCTGGGGCACCATCGCCGTGGTCCTGACCAACGGTGACGCGAACCTCGGCGTGCAGCTCTACTCCATCCTCGTGGTTGGCATCTTCGTGGTCGTCACCTCCGGTGTGGTCTGGTTCGTCCTGAAAATGGTCATGGGCATCCGCGTCGGCGAGGAAGAAGAGATCATGGGTCTCGACATGGCCGAGCTGGGCATGGAAGCCTATCCGGAATTCTCCAAGGGCTGAGGCCTCCCTCTCAACCCGATCTGGCACGGACCCGGGCGCAGCGATGCGCCCGGGTCTTTTCTTTGCCGAAGGGCCTTTGCTGGCAGGCTTTGGCGCGGTCTCACCCCGGCGCGGGGCTCACGCCCGGATCACGATTGATCCGAGTAAATCCATCAGGATTGACATGCCCGACCGAATTGGTCATCTATTCCCCGTCAGCAACAGGGTCAAACGCGTCATGATGATCTGCCATTGCAACGGAATCTCGGACAAGGACATCCACGCCGCCATGGACTGGATGCGGGCCGCCGACCCGGACACGATCATCACGCCCGGAAAGGTGTTCCGCGCGCTCGGACGCAAGACCGACTGCGCCGGCTGCCTGCCGCTGTTCCTCGACACGATGCAGAAGAACACCAGCCTCGAAGTGCCCGTTCTGACCAAGGCCGGTGCACGCCGCATGCGCCAGGTGCGCTGACGGTCGCACCCGCCGTGCGGACTATTGGCGCCGCCCCTGAATCTGCCCTAAGGTGATCTGACCGATCACCCAGCCACCGCCCGCACCACGGGCGAGAGCCAGGCCAATTCATCTCATGAGGGGCACCATGAAGGGCGACGAAAAAGTCATCGAATATCTCAATGCGGCGCTGCGCAGCGAACTGACCGCGGTCAGCCAGTACTGGCTGCACTACCGGCTTCAGGAAGACTGGGGCTTTGGCCGCGTGGCCGCCAAATCGCGCGAGGAAAGCATCGAAGAGATGCACCATGCCGACAAGCTGATCGAACGCATCATCTTCCTCGGCGGCCATCCCAACCTGCAGAAGCTCGACGCGCTGCGCATCGGCCAGAACCTGCGCGAAACGCTGGAGGCGGACCTTGCCGCCGAATACGACGCGCGCACCCTGTATATCGAGGCCCGCAAGCACTGCGAGTCGGTGGGCGACTACGTGTCGAAGAACCTGTTCGAGGAACTGATCGCCGACGAGGAAGGCCACATCGACTTCCTCGAGACCCAGCTCGACCTCGAAGCGACCATCGGCGCCTCGGCCTACGGCCAGCTCAACGCGAAGCCCACCGACGACGCCTGAGACAAGGGCAGTCGGGAGGGGGCGATTCGGGCGGCATCGCGCATCCCGTCGGCCGCGCCCGGCCCGCTTTGCGCAGAGAGGTTAACAACCGGCCGGTTCAGGGGGGGCGAACCGGCCGGGACTCACCCCAACAAGCGGTTAACGGGGTGGGATGAACGCAGCGGTCGCTACGTTATCGGACCCCGGTTTTGTGTCCTTCTGGTGGCGTATCGGCCGGTTGCTACAATTTTGACGTGCAAGAGTGAAGCCCACGTTCACAGCTTCACGCAACGCGCGGTGCCTGTTTTCACCTTTCCGACACGCCTTTTCCAAGAGGCGCAAAACGCTCAGCGGTTGATTTCCCGCTCCAGCCTCTGGCGCGCGATCAGCTCGTTCCGCTCTGCCTTGCGGTCGGCGGTCAGCGCCGTCTCCACGTAGCCCAGGTGCCGCTCGACGGCCACGCGCGCGGCCTCCGCGTCGCGGGCCTGCAGGGCGGCGTTGATGGCCTGGTGCTGCTCCAGCAGGCTTTCGCGCGTGGTGCGCTGCTTGAACATGATCTGGCGGTTGTAGAACACGCCTTCCCGCAGCAACTGGTACATGCTGCGCATCATGTGCAGCATGATAACGTTATGAGAAGCCTCGATAATTGCCAGATGGAAGTCGGCGTCGAGCCTTGCTTCCTCTGCCGGGTTCCGCTTGCCGTGGGCCGCTTCCATCTTGGTCATCAGCTCGTCGATGACCTTCAGGTCGGTTTCGGTGCCGTATTGCGCTGCGCGCTGCGCCGCCAGCCCCTCCATGTCGCGCCGGAACGACAGGTAGTCGAACACCGCCTCGTCGTGGTTGGCAAACAGCCGCACCAGCGCCTCCGAGAACGCCGACCCCAGCACATCCGTGACGAAGATCCCGGCCCCGGCGCGGCTTTCCAGAAGGCCGCGTTCGTGCAGTTCGGCCACCGCTTCCCGCAGGGACGGGCGGGAAACTCCAAGCTTTTCAGACAGTTCGCGTTCCGAGGGCAGGCGCTCTCCGGGGCGCAGGATGCCGCGCAGGATCAGCTTTTCGATCTGCCGCACGACGGCCGCCGCCAGTTTCTCCGGTTGGACTTTTTCGAAGGGCATGGGACCTCGCTTTGGTCTGCTTGTCTTACCAAAACCAGTGACACGCAGGGAAGCCCCATCCGTCGGCACGTGTGAACAATTACCCGAATTGCGGCGCATTGCGGCCTTAATCCTCAACAGAATGGTCCGGGACAAAGCATTCCAGAGGCCCCCATGCTGACCGCACTGATCGCATCCCTCCTCGGCACCATGACGCTTGCCGCCATCGCCCAGCCGGACGATGTGACGGCGGGCAACGAAGAGCCCGACCTGCCGCTCGACCAGCCCGACACCGCCTCCGGCGAGATCGTTCAGGCGGGGCTCTGGTCCGACCAGGTCGACGGCACCGCGCAGGACGACTGGCTGGCCGGCGGGCGGAGCTGCGATACACTCGAAGGTCACGAAGGTAACGACACCCTTTACGGAGAGCGCGGCCGCGACCTCCTGGAAGGCGGCCAAGGCGACGACCTCCTGAACGCCGGCGCCTGGCACGACGCCCTCGACGGTGGGGCGGGCGATGACACGCTCTTTGGCGACACTGGCAAGGACACGCTTCTAGGCGGCGAGGGCGACGACGAGATGTCGGGCGGTGAGTGGGACGACCTGCTGATCGGCGGCGCGGGCGGCGATTCCATGGCGGGCGACGGCGGGGATGACCTGATGTACGCCCATGTCCCCGGTCCTTCGGGCGACGACCTGACAGCGCGTGCCTTCCATGAAACCCTCGAGCATGTCTTTGACAACAGGGCGGAATTCGACGCGCTGTCCGACGAGGACCAGCAGACCGCGGCGGAAAGCCTGTTCGACGAGATGCTCCAGCGCTATCCGGGCGCCCCGGCGGGCGCGGACGGCAGCGACACGCTGGACGGTGGCGCGGGCGATGACACGCTGCACGCGGGCGAGGGCGACGAGATGATCGGCGGCGCGGGGGACGACGACTTCTTCGTCTCCGGCTGGACGGCGCAGAGCGATGGCACCGGCGCGCTGATCGACGACTTCGGCGTGGGCGACGACGAGCTGGTCGTGGAATACGACGCCTCTGCCGGAGCCCCGGCGCCGGAGATCGCGGTGACGACCCTCGCGAACGGGGATCAGATCGTCACGGCGGACGGTCTCACGGTGGCCACGCTTCTGTCGCCGGTACAGGCCCTGACCGCAGCGGATGTGCTTGTCGTTGGCGTGATGGTCTGAGCCGGCGGGTTTTCCGGAGGGCGTGACGGTAAGCACCCGTGGGCTCCCGCCAAAGGGCGGGATGGCACCATCCGAAACGACACCCGCCAAAGGGCGACACGGATCGTAGGGCGGGGCTTCGCGCCGCCCTTAAGAGGTCGCTACCAGCGGTCGAGCGCCGCCTCGTCTTCATCCCGCGCAGCGACCCACCCCGTCTCCTCCCCCACAAATTCCTTCTTCCAGAAGGGCGCGCGGGACTTGAGGTAGTCCATGAGATACTCCGCTGCCTCGAAGGCGTCCTTGCGGTGGCGCGCGGCGGTGGCGACCATCATGATCTGCTCGCCGGGCTCCATCCGCCCGTAGCGGTGGATCACCAGCGCATCGCCCAAGGACCATCGCTCCATGGCCTCGGCGGCGATCTTCTCCAGCGCCTTCTCGGTCATGCCTGGATAGTGCTCGATCTCCATCGCGTTCAGCCCGCCGTCCACGTCGCGCACGACGCCGGTGAAGGTGACGATGGCGCCCATGTCGTGGCGCCCGGCGGCGAAACCCGCCGCCTCTGCGCCGAAGTCGAAAGGCGCGTCCTGCACGACGATCCGCATCAGCCGCCCGTCATCGGCGGGAAGAACGCCACTTCGCGCACACCGGCCAGCGGGGCGTCGAATTCCGTCAGTTCCTGGTCCACGGCCACACGCAGGGCCGAGATGTCCTCGAAGGCCGCCGCGTAGCGCTCTTCCCGGGCGCGCAGTTCGGCCACGAGGTCCATCACCGTCGCCGCGCCGGTGTCCACCGTTTCCTTGGCCAGCCCGATCCGTTCGCGGACCCAGGCGAAATAGAGTACCTGCATCACGTCTCCTCCTTGAGGTGCGGGATCGCCTTGCGGAAATAGTCGAGCCCGGTGATCAGCGTCAACGCCGCCGCCAGCCACAAGAGCGCGATCCCGGCGAGGCCGGCCCAGACCATGCCGTGCTGTTTCCAGCGCAGGCCCATCAGGTCTTCGGCCGTGCCGTTCAGGATATTGCGCACGATCTCGTCGTCCATGCCCATGGCGGACATCACGAGATAGTGTTCGAACACGCCTTGGCTGAACAGCACCGAGATGGCGACCATCTGGACTGTCGTCTTCCACTTTGCCAGCTTGGTGACCTTCAGTGTGCCCGAGACGTCGCCGAGGAATTCCCGCAGGCCCGAGACAAAGACCTCCCGGAACAGGATCACCGTCGCGGGCAGCACCAGCCACGGCGTCCAGGACGAATAGCCGATGATGACCATCAGGGCGATCACCACCATCGCCTTGTCCGCGATCGGGTCCAGCATCGCGCCCAGCTTGGTTTCCTGGCTCCACGCGCGGGCAAGGTGGCCGTCGAAGAAGTCGGTGATTGCCGCGCCGAGGAACAGGATCAGGGCCAGCCAGTCCGCGAGCGGCCGCGCGAAGTAGAGGAACATCAGCGCCACGCCGGGGGCGGCGAGCAGGCGCAGGGCCGTCAGGATATTTGGCAGGGTCCATTTCATCGCAGCATTCCTAACGGGTTCCGAACGGAGGGGGAAGGGGCCTCGCCTCCGTGCCTTCTGGCAAGACGTTGCCACCTAGTTCATCACATTTGCCTGTCGGGGGGCCTGCGTTGAAACGCCGCTTGCGCGGGCGGGCGGCGCGTGCCGGTTCATTCCCGCTGGCGGATGCGGTCGATCAGCCGGGCGCGGGCCTCTGGCACGGGCTTGTCGCCCATCTGTGGCGCCAGCCGGTGTTCGAGGAAATAGCCGGTTGTACCCAGGGCCGTTGCGATCTCGGCGTTCCCGGCAGCACCCTGGCCCAGCATGACCTCGGGCAGGGGCAGCAGGTGGTGGATCCAGTTGCCCGCCCCTTCTGCGGTCACCGCCCGTCCGCTCTTCGGCGAGACATAGACCAGCCCCTCTGTCCGCCCGGTGACGGCGCAGCTCGAAAGGTCGAGCGCGAAGCCCATCTCTTCCAGCAGGGCGATCTCCCACCGCAGGTACGCGAGCGGCCAGAGGTCGGGCTGGTCCAGCAGGTCCAGCAGCCGTTCGCTGAAGGTGTAGAGATCGGGGTGCGGCACCCGCTCCGGCAGGCAGAACCGCAGCATCGCCACGACCGCGTTCAGCCCGGCCAGCGCCAGCCTGTCCCCCAGGGCTGCCGCCGCGCGGGAGCGTTGCGGTTCGACCGTGAAGGCGCCCATGTGGTCTTCGAGCCGCGCCCGCCAGCTCAGGTCGAGCTGCGCGCCGGGTTGCAGGTGCGGTGCCATCTTGCGCGAGGTGCCGCCCCTCAGGACGCCCGCGTGCCGCCCGCGTTCCGGCGTGAACACGTCGAGGATCAGCGAGGTCTCGCCGTGCCGCCGCGTTGCCAGCAGTATCCCGGTGTCCCGCCATTCCATGCCGCGACATTGGCGCCGCGGCCGGGCGGGGGCAAGGGTTTCTCAACCCCGCTGTGTCACAACGCCCTGACCTTCAGAAGGAGGACGGGATGCGGCGATACCTGTGGATTCTGGCCATGGTGTTGACGGCGGAGGGGGCCGCGGCGCAGGCGATCTCCATGGAACCGCGCGGCGCATTGTTCGCGGATCGCGGGCCGATGTTCGGCGGGGCGGGCGGCGCTGTCGTGCCCATGGTCCGCGACCGGCAGGCGCAGGTGATCCAGGTCAGCACGGGCGGCGCAGGCAGCGCCAACGGCGCGGAGGCGAGCCTGTTCGCGGGGCGCGCGGCGGCCTCCTTCTTTGCGCCGTGGCCCAGCCGCGGGGCGCCGGTGATCGACCGGATCGGACCGCGCCTTGGCGGGCCGGTGGCGCAGTTGCGCGACCTGATCGCCGCGGCGGAGGCAGGGCGCGCGGGCTATGACGCGGTGCAGCACGGGGCGCGGATCCGGCCGCCCCTGCCGCCCACCCGCATGACCCTGACGGAGATCTACGCCTGGATCGACGCGACGCCCGGACAGCCCCATGCCATCGGGCGTTACCAGATCATCCCCGCCACCCTGCGCGGCCTTGTGCGCAAGGCGCATTACGGGCCGAACACCCGCTTCACGCCGGAGGTGCAGGACCGCCTCGCAGACATCCTGCTGGAGGAAGCGGGGCTGACCGCCTTCCGCGAAGGGGTCATGACCCGCACGGCCTTCATGAACAACATCGCGAAGATCTGGGCCGGGTTGCCGAACTCGTCGGGGCGGTCGCATTACCACGGGTATGCGGGCAACCGGGCGACGATGACCTGGGCGCATTTCGAGGGTCAGATGGCGCGGATCTTCCCCGGCTGATCGGCGTGTTCCGGCCCGTGCAACAGCGCGCGGGGATGTAGGGCGGGGCTCTGCGCCGCCCTGCGCTCAGGCCAGCCCGTCCTCGTCCAGCAGGTGGCGTCCGGCGCGGTCCTCGACCTCGATCACCCAGAGGTCCGGGTCGAAGCCGCGCTGGCGGGAAATGGCCGCGTCGACCTCCCGTTCGTCGCCGCTGACGAGGTCGGTCCAGACCCGTTCTCCGGTCGCGAGGTCGAAGCTGCGGGTGAAGGCGCGGGCCTTGCCGTCGAGGGTCGCAAGCTTGACCAGGACGGCGCCGGCGGTGTCGTCGCCGTGCGCCACGACGAAGGCCGGGATGTCGTGCAGGCGCAGCCGCGTGAGGTAGGCGTCGACCCAGAAACGGGCGGTCAGGCGGGGCATCGGCACTCCGGTTTATGCGGCGTTCATGTCCATTGAGAAACGGTCAACGCCCAAGGAAACAAGGGGCCCCGTCCGGGGCACCGGCTCAGCTGTTGCCGTCCTTGAAGTCGAGCCCCATTTCCGAGTAGCGCTCGGCCTCTTCCAGCCAGTTCTCGCGCACCTTCACCTGCAGGAACAGGTGCACCTTGCGACCCAGGAACTCGGTCAGCTCCTCGCGCGCGGCCTTCGAGATCGCCTTGATCGTCTCGCCCTTGTGGCCCAGCACGATGCCCTTGTGGCCGTCCCGGGCGACGTAGATCACCTGGTCGATCCGGGCGGTGCCGTCCTCGCGTTCCGTCCAGTGATCCGTCTCGACCGTCAGCTGGTAGGGCAGTTCCTGATGCAGGCGCAGGGTCAGCTTCTCGCGCGTCATCTCCGCCGCGATCATCCGCAGCGGCAGGTCGGCGATCTGGTCCTCGGGGTAGAGCCACGGGCCTTCCGGCACCTCGGCTGCCAGCCATTCCCGCAGGTCGTCCACGCCGTAGCCGCGTTCGGCGGAGATCATGAAGGTCTTCTCGAACGCATAGATTTCATTCAGCTTTTGCGACAGCGCCAGCAGTTCCTCGGCCTTCACCCGGTCGATCTTGTTGATCGCGAGCGCGACGCGGCGGCCGCGCGGCAGCTCTGCGAGCCCTTCGAGGATGCGGTCCACGCCCGGCGTCTTGCCGCGGTGCGCCTCGACCAGAAGAACCACGATGTCGGCGTCGGCAGCGCCGCCCCATGCGGCGGCGACCATCGCCCGGTCGAGCCTGCGGCGCGGCTGGAACAGGCCCGGCGTGTCGACGAAGATCAGCTGGCTCTCGCCCTCCATCGCCACGCCGCGGATGCGGGCGCGGGTGGTCTGGACCTTGTGCGTCACGATGGACACCTTGGCCCCGACCATGCGGTTGGTGAGGGTGGATTTGCCCGCGTTGGGCTCTCCGATCAGGGCGATGAATCCGGCGCGTGTGGTCATGGTGGCTGTCTTGGTCCGATGGTGAAGGCGCTCCCTTAGCGGGTTTCGCTCCGTCCCGCCATAGCACAAAGGCCGAAACCCGTCCCCTCCGGATCGGTCGGTGCGTTAATCCCGGCGCGTTAAGGTTTTGTTGTGGTGAGTCCCGGCCGGTTGGAGGGGGTGAACCGGCCGGTTGTTAACCTTTCGTCTGTGGCGACGAATCGCGAACATGGCGGTTTTGCGCGTCTGACCTCGAAAACGGGCCTCTCGCTAAAATTGTCGGTATTTGGCGGCTCACGTCTTTGCGAGCGGCGCGGTTTTTCTGCGCCGTCCATCGCGGATCAGCGAATAGGTCCCGGCTCCGACGATCAGCGCGGCCCCGGCCAGCGTCAGCGTGTCGGGCCGTTCGCCGAAGATCGAATAGGCGAGGATCAGCGCCACGATCAGGCGGAAGTAGCGGAAGGGCGCCACGACCGAGACCTCTCCGGTGCGCATGGCGAAGGTGATGGCGGTATAGCCGATCACCCCGGCGATGGCGGTGCCGCAGAGCAGCGTGGCGGCCTGCGCGGTCGGCAGCGCGGGCGCACCCGGCTCGAACGCCACGATCACCAGCCCGGCGAAGGTGACGACGGCAAAGCCCAGCACCCCCAACTGTGCCGCGTGCACATGCATCGGCGCGGTGCGGGTCGCCAGGTCGCGCCCGGCAAAGCCGATCATGCCGAGGATCGCGAGGATGGCGTTGGGCTGGAAGGCGTCGGGCGTGGGGCGGACGATCAGCAGCACCCCGGCAAAGCCCACGGCCATGGCGGCCCAGCGGCGCGGCCCGATCTTCTCGCCGAGGATCAGCCCCGCGCCCAGCATCACCACCAGCGGCGCGGCCTGCAGGATCGCGGAGGTGGTCGAAAGCGGCGTGTAGGCCAGCGAGAGGGCAAAGAACAGCCGTCCGATGATCTCGAAGGCGGTGCGGATCAGGAGCCGCGGTTTGAGGTATTCGCCGGTCCAGACCGGCACCCCCTGTTGCACGGCATAAAGCGCGTAGAGCGCCATGGCCATCAGCCCGAACTGCACGGTGCCCATCCCCGCGCTGACCCCACCGGTGGCGGTGGCCGCCTTGAAGAACGCATCCTCGATCCCGAAGCCCAGCATCGAGAGCATCATCCAGAGGGCGCCGCGGAGGTTGTCGGTCATGGGGAACTTCTGCGCGAAAGGAACGAGGCGTGTCTTGCACCAGTGCGTCGGTCAAGGGAAGGAGAACCGCCATGGGGGCGGAAAGTTCTTGCCCCTCCCAACTTGCAGATGCTCAATAGCGTCAGGTGGTTTTGTCTCGGGGAACTCGTTTTGTATTTCGAAGCTGTGATCGGTTTGGGATTGGTTCTTTTGGTTGTCGTGCTCGCCCAGCGTTTTTCGTCGGGCGCAAAAGCCAGGTCAAAGGACATTCATGACAGAGCCCGGAAGGACAGGGCGGCTGACGAAGAATGGCTTCGCGACCGCGGCAGCCGACCGGTTTCTCCCGTCCGCCCGACGGTCTCCACACCGCGGCCTGCACCCCGCGAGCAGAAACCCCCGCGGTAGCTGACTGCGATCCCGAACCTGTCCGGCGCGTGTTGAAGGGCAAGGCCTGGGTTGTGGACGGCGACACAATCGACCTGGCAGGCGTACGCTTGCGGTTGTTCGGGATCGACGCGCCGGAAATGGATCACCCTTATGGCATCCGCGCCAAGCGGGCGATGATGGCGCTTTGCAAAGGGCAGATTGTTTCCGCCTCCATCGTGGACGAGGACGCGCACGGACGTACGGTAGCCAAATGCGTGTTGCCGGACGGGCGCGATCTGTCCGCGGAACTGGTGAAAAAGGGGCTGGCCCTCGACTGGCCGAAGTTCTCGGGCGGGTGTTATGCAGCGCTGGAGACGCCCGATGCCCGGCGCAAGCTGTGGCTGGCCGCAGCGCGCCAGAAAGGCCAGATGCACGTGTGGGAAAAGTTCGAGCGGCAGAAGGCTGCCCGCAGGTCATCAGGTTAGCTCGTCCAGCAGGGCGCGGGCGGCGGCCTGTTCGGCCTGGCGCTTGTTGCCGGCGGTGGCGCGGGCGGTTTCGCCGGTAGCGAGGCGGGCCTCGATGGTGAAGACCGGGGCGTGGTCGGGGCCGGAGCGTTCGACCTCGGTGTAGGAGGGCGGCGCCATGCCGCGGCCCTGCGCCCATTCCTGGAGCGTGGTCTTGGCGTCCTTGGCGTCTTCCTCGACGCTGGCGATCAGGGGCGCCCAGAGCCGCAGGATCATCTCCTGCGCGACGTCGAAACCGCCGTCGAGGTAGACCGCGGCGATCACCGCCTCCATCGCGTCGCCGAGCAGCGCCTGCTTTCGCCGGCCGCCGGACATCTGTTCGGAGCGGCCGAGCTTCAGCGCCTCTCCGACGCCGATGGTGCGCGCGACCTCGGCGCAGGTTTCCTTGCGCACCAGCGCGTTGAAGCGCGGCGCCAGCAGCCCTTCGGAGGCGTTGCGGTCATGTCCCAGCAGCGCCTCGGCCATGACGAGGCCGAGGACGCGGTCGCCGAGGAATTCGAGCCGCTGGTTGTCCTCGCGCCCGGGGCCGGACATGGAGGCATGGGTGACGGCGCGCCGCAGGAGGGACTTGTCCTGGAACGTGTGGCCGAGCTTTTCCTCGAGCGCCTTGATCTCTGCCGATACCTTCATTCGATCCCCCGCATCACCCGGCCGCCGGTGCCGCGGTTGTTGAACAGCACGATCCGCGCCCGGCCGGTGATGGCGCGGTAGGGCACGGGACCTGGGCCGCCGGACCGGCGCGGCACACGGCTGTCGAGAGAATTGTCGCGGTTGTCGCCCAGAACGAAGACATGCCCCCCGGGTACGACAAAGGGGGGCAGGTCGTCCATGGTCTTCGCGTCGATGTCGAGCACGGTGACGGTGCGGCCCTCGGGCAGGGTCTCGGTCTCGCGGCGCTTTTCGCAGGGGGCGCCGGGGGCCACGGGGGCGTTGGCGCAGCGCGGCGCGGCGGTGGACAGAGGCGTCTCGGCCGGTTCGGTGAAGAGGCCGTCGGGCGCGTGCGGCAGGGGCGTGCCGTCGATCACCGGGATACCGTTTTCGAAGGCGATGGTTTCGCCGGGGAGCGCGATGACGCGCTTGACGAAAGGCGTGCCGGTGTCGGGGTGGGAAAAGATGATGACGTCGCCGCGTTCGGGGCGGCCGAAGCCGGGCGTGGCGAGGATGTAGTCGCCGGGCAGGAGCGCGGGCTTCATGCTGCCGGCGGGGATGGCGTAGGGCTCCCACAGGGCGCGGCTGGCGACCAGCAGGGCGAGCAGGGCGGTGGCGGCGCGGGCGGTGCGGCTGAAGGCGGGAGGGGCCTTTGCGGGTTCGGGCCTGCGCAGGACAAGGAACAGCGCGAAGACGAGCGAGACGAAGGGCACCATCAGCAGCCAGAGCCACCAGCCGGATGCGTTGATGTCGCGCAGGCGGCGGCGGGCGTGGCCCACGGCGAGCAGCATCGACAGCGCGGCGGCGAGCCAGAGCGCGGCGTGCAGCGGGCCGAAGCCGTCGACGCGCTGCGCCAGGAAGGACAGCGCCAGCCAGAGGGCCGTCGCAAGCGCCACCCGGGCGCGCCCGGTCAGGCCGCTCCAGTCCAGCCCGTCGCGGACGAAGTCCATGGGATCACTGGATATTCTTGAAGAACCGGTCGCCGCGCCACGTCCAGAAGAACAGCATCGACCGCCCGGCAGAGGAGAACATCACCCGGTCCGCCCGGCCCACGAGGTTCTCGTAGGGGACAAAGCCCACGCCGCCGGTCATGGAGCTGACCCGGCTGTCGGAGGAGTTGTCGCGGTTGTCGCCCATGAAGAAGTAGTTGCCTTCGGGCACGGTGAAGACGCCGGTGTTGTCGGAGCCCTGCGTGCCAATGTTCAGGATCGAGTGGCTGGTGCCGCCCGGCAGTGTCTCGATCAGCTTCTCCTTGACGCAGACGCCGCCTTCGCCGACCGGGCCGTTGGCGCAGCGGGGGCGCAGGCGCTGGGGGCCCTGCGGTGCGGCGATCTCCTCGAAGGTGCCGTCGGGCTGCACCTCGACCTGCTGGTCGTTGATGTAGAGGATGCCGTTGCGCATCTGGATACGGTCGCCGGGCAGGCCGATCAGCCGCTTGATGAAGTCGCGCCCGGTGGTCGGATGGCGGAAGACCACGACATCGCCGCGCTCGGGCTCGGACCCGAAGAGGCGGGCGTTGTCGCCGTCGGCCCAGCCGCAGACGTCATGCGCGTCGATGTCGATGCCGAAGCGCGGAATGATGATGGAGGGGCAGGAGGCGTAGGAATAGCCGTAGGCCATCTTGTTCACGAAGAGGAAGTCGCCGATGAGCAGCGTGTCCTTCATGGAACCCGAGGGAATCCAGAACGGCTGGAACAGGAAGGTGCGGAAGACGCCGGCGATGAGCAACGCGTAGACGATGGTCTTGATGGTCTCGAGCAGACCACCTTTTTTCTCTTCGGTTGCCATTCAATGCCCCTTGCCAGATGTCCCCCGCGCTACATGAGCGGCAGGGCAGGGCGTGTCAAGGCGGCTCTCCAACCGTTGACAGATCGCCGGACGGGCGTACCGTGGGGGCATACTTCACAGGTCATATTTCATCGGGACGGATGGATCATGCTTTTTCGGATCGCCTGCGTGGTGCTGGGCTTTGTCGCGGCCGCGATGCCCGCCCATGCGCTGGAAGACTGCAAGTTCGAGTTCAAGATCGACGCGCAAAGTTCGGCCTTCCAGGCCCTTGTCGAGGGGGCCGCGTCGCGCGGCGGCTTCTGGCGCCCGATCCGCGAGGCCCCGCAGGACGTGCAGGACATCGGGCGGTTCATCGGGCGGCTGGACGTGTGCCTGATGACGCCGGACGGCAAGCCGCGCACGGTGCAGACGCCGAACGGGTCGACCACGCTCAATTCGCCCTACGTGACGAACTGCACCGCGGCGTTGCTGCCGGGCAACCGTCTGCTGACCAACGTGCATTGTTTCCGTGAGCCGAGCCTCGTGGCGGCGGGCTTTACCCGGGTGCGGGAGGCGCGGATCAACTTCGGCTACACCTCGACCGATTTCACCGGGAACGTGCAGACCTTCCTTGTCGACGACCGGGAGATCGCCGCGGACGACGCCACCGATGCGCTTCTGCTGCAGATCATCGGGGCCGACGCGAACGAGGCCTTGGGCGGCAGCGTCCCGATGATGATGGAGACCGACGTGACGCCGCGCCGGGCGCTGACCATGGTGCATCACCCGCGGGGCGACGCGCAGCAGTTTTCCTCGGGCACCTGCCAGATCCACCCGGAGCAGGCCGCGCTGCCGGAGGCCGCCTCGCAATTGCGGCACAGCTGCGAAAGCACGGGTGGGTCGTCCGGGTCGCTGCTGCTGGACGCGCGGACGCTGGCGGTCATGGGGCTGCACAACCAGGGCGGGCTGAACGCGCAGGGCGGCTACAACAGCGGGCACAAGATCTCGGCCGTGGCGGCGGCGCTGGGGCTGGAGTTCCAGCAGGCGGGCGCGGGCGGCACAGGCAGCTTCGATCCGGCGGCGCGGGCGCAGGGCGCGCTGACCGACGCGCTGCTGATCGAGGACGACGCGGCGCGCCGCGATGCGCTGGCGCAGATCGTGCAGGGCTTTCCCGGCAGCCGCGCGGCGCAGAGTGCGCAGCGGGCGCTGGACCTGATGCAGGGGCCGGGCCGCGAGGACCCGGAGCAGACCGCGACCGCGGCGCTGACCGCCGCGCTTCAGGTGCAGGGGCTGTCGCGCCGGTCGCGGCTGGAGGAGCTGATCGCCACCTTCCCGGAGACGGCGGCGGCAGAAAGCGCGCGGGCCATGCTGGAGCTGGTCACGGCCTCTTCCACCCAGGAGGCGATCAACCCGCGCGAGCCGATCCCCGGAACCGACGTGCTGCGGGTGATGGCGGACGGGCGGGGCGACTACAGCTCGCCCGACGCGGCGCTGCGCGCGGCCTCGGCCGGGGACGTGATCGAGATCTACCCGGGCCTCTACGAGGGCGGCGTGGACGTGGACATCCCCGTGACCATCGTCGGTGTCGGCGACCGCACGACCATCGTCTGGGAATCGGACGAGGACGACGTGATCTACTGGACCGCCGGGTCGGGACGCATCGCCAACCTGACGCTGCACCTGCGGGGCGGCGATTTCTACACCGTGGATTTCGACGGCGGCTCGGCTGTGCTGGAGGACAACGTGATGTCCTCGGGCGGGCTGGCCATCGTGGGGGTCCGGTCGGGCAGCACCGCGACGGTGCGCAACAACATCATCAAGGACGGCGCCTCGACCGGGGTCTATGTTTACGACGACGCGCGCGGCACGGTGGAGGACAACGAGATCCTCGACATCAAGGGGTCGGGGATCTCGGTCAAGACCGGGGGCGACCCGGTGATCCGGCGCAACGCCATCCACCGCAGCGAGCAGAGCGGCATCTACGTCTTCGAGGACGGCAAGGGCACCATCGAGGACAACGAGGTGACGGGATCGGGCAAGTCGGCCATCGCGGTGGCGACCGGATCGGACCCGATCGTGCGGCGCAACGACGTGCATGACAACGAACAGTCCGGGCTGAACGTCTACGACGGCGGGCGCGGCACCTTCGAGGAGAACGAGGTCTATGCGAACGTGCTGTCGGGGATCAGCGTCGGCAAGGACGGCGACCCGGTGATCCGCCGCAACACCATCCGCGACGGTCAGCAGAGCGGCATCTACGTCTACGAGGCCGCGAAAGGGCTGATCGAGGACAACGAGATCTACGGCAACGCCAATGCCGGGATCTCGATCAGCGAGGACGGCGACCCGCTGATCCGCCGCAACACCATCCGCGACAACGGGCAGAGCGGGGTGAGCCTGTTCGAGGGCGGCAGGGGGACCATCGAGGACAACGAGATCGCCGGCAACGGCGGGGCGGGGATATCGGCCCGCGAGAAGAGCCATGCGGTGGTGCGCGGGAACACGATCACCGGCAACGCCTACGAGGCGGTCTGGATCTACAAGGAGGCGGGCGGCCAGTTCGAGGACAACGACCTGCGCGGCAACGAACGCGGCGCGTGGGACATCGAGGCCAGCGCGGGCTCGGTGATCCGCTCCGGCAACCGGGAGTAAGGCGGCGCGTGTGGCTGTCGGGGGGAGGCGGCGCATAGCCCCGCCCTGCGAGGGGGTGTTGTCAGGTGTCAGACAAAAGCGACGTCCCTGTCAGTTCGCTGACCCGGATCGCATTTGCCAAGGAAAAGCTGTCGTTCGTGCCCCATGCAGCGAAGGCCGGCAGCGAGCCCGAGATGGCCGATATTGCGCGCAGTCCGATTGGCCGCTTTCCAATACCGGCCACGTCCAATCCGGATCTTGTGCAATGAATACGTAGCACCCCGACCGCGCATGAAACGGGTCGCCGGTCCGCGAGGCTGTGCCGTAGTCGATCAACATCCAATGATCGAAAGGCATAGCAATGAAACTCAAAGACAAGACCATCATCGTGACCGGGGCGAGTAGCGGGATAGGTGCTGCCAGCGCACTTCTTCTGGCCTCGAACGGCGCAAATCTCGTTCTCGGCGCTCGAAGGAGGCCCGAACTCGAACGGCTCGTCGGGCAGATCGCTCAAGGCCCCGGAAATGCGGTCTGCCTTCCCGGCGACGTGCGCGACGAGGCATATGCCGAAGCCCTCGTGCGCTGTGCCCTGGATACGTTCGGGGGCCTTGACGGCGCATTCAACAACGCAGGCACGGTAGGTCAGATGCAGCCCGTGCCCGACATGCACTCGAACAACTGGCACGAGGTGCTGGCCGTCAATCTCAACAGCGGCTTCTACGCGGCCAAATACCAGATACCGGCGCTGCGCGACAACGGCGGCGGGTCCATTGTCTTCACCTCTTCGTTCGTCGGGCATGCGATTGGGTTGCCGGGTATGGCGGCCTATGCTGCCGCTAAGGCAGGTCTGGTTGGACTGGTTCAGGTTCTGGCTGTCGAACACGGCACAGAGAAAGTCCGCGTGAACGCGCTCCTGCCGGGCGGCACGATGACGCCCATGGCGGGAGATGATCCCAGCTTCCATGAGGTCGTGCGCGGGTTCCATGCCCTCAAGCGGATCGCCGAGCCGTCGGAAATCGCGCAGGCCGCAATGTTCCTGCTTTCACCGGAGGCATCTTTCGTTACCGGCAGCGCAATGACCGTGGATGGCGGAAACTCCATTACCAAGGCCTGAGGTCATCATTTGCGGACGTTGACCCACTGCACGTCAACGTCCGCTCCGTTCCGCACAGCTGGCACGGGTGCGGGGCGCGTCGAAGGTTAGGATTGGGTCGGAAAGGCGTGGCAGTGGGGGCAGGATTGCTTGGCATTGCCTCGTGACCGAGACCCGGAAATCCATGGGGTCGCGTCGATTTCGCATGGCATTCGACAGGTGCGACCGGGGGGGGCGGGTTGGCGTTGTCCGTCCGGCAGGGCGGCGCGGCGCCAGAGGTGCGCCGGTGTAGTCGGGCGCTTTGTTCGTGATGTGAGGGCGGGCCTTATGGGGGCCGGATGTGCGACGCGGGGGCGTCCCGTCCGGACGGCCTTGGGTGCGCCGGGCCAGCCTGTTGGTCAGGCGTTGTCCGGCGATGCCAGCGGGCGCGCCTCGATCACCACGAAGGCCTGCGCCCAGGGGTGGTCGTCGGTGAGGGTGACGTGGATGATCGCCTCGTGACCCGGCGGGGTCATGCTGTCCAGCCGCTCCTTCGCCCAGCCGGTCACGTGCATCACCGGCTGGCCGGTGCGCAGGTTGGTCACCGCCATGTCCTTCCACGCGATTCCCATCCGCAGCCCGGTGCCGAGCGCCTTGGAGCAGGCCTCCTTCGCGGCCCACCGCTTGGCGTAGGTGCCGGGCGTGTCGGCGCGGCGTTCGGCCTTGGCCTGCTCGATTTCGGTGAAGACGCGGTTGCGGAAACGGTCGCCGAAGCGGTCGAGCGTGCGCGCGATCCGTTCGATGTTGGCGAGGTCGGTTCCGATGCCGAGGATCATGAAGGTCAGTCCGGCCAGCGCAGGGTGACGTCGCCGGTCGCCTGGTTGAGGACGATCTGCAGGTCGTAGACCGGGTCGCTGTCCTCGCCCGTGATGTAGGAGCCCACGGGCAGGGTGAAGATCAGCCCCTGCGCCGGGTCGTAATCGGCGGTCATCGCGGCGAAGTCCATGCGCGAGAAGCCGATCCCGCCGTTGCCGATCATCACGCACTGGCGGATGCCGAGTTCGTCGTAGGGCGGGGAGAGGATCAGCAGGTAGGCCCAGCCGCCCGCCGGTTCCACCGTGTCGATCATCGCCACGCGGGTCTTGCCGTTGGAAAAGGTGCGGGTGTGCGCCTCCCACGGTTCGGCGAGGTTCCATGCGCTGGACCGTCCGTCGCAGTTCGACACCTGCGGATTGAACTCTTCGGCGAGGGCGAGGGCGGGGGTGGCGGCGAGAAGACCCATCAGGGCGAGGGAACGGAACATGGCGGGCACTCCTGAACTGGTGGCGGCGACGCTAGCACGGGGGAGGGGAGAGGAAAACGGCGCCCCAGAGCGGGGGACCGTTCAGTCGTTGCCCTCGGCGTAGACGTGCAGGATACGGTCCTCCCCAACGCCACCGCAGGTGGTCAGTTCCCCGTCGCAGGCGGCCACGAAGTCGGGCAGGTCGAGGCCGGGGAAGCCGAAATACTTGGCCTCCTGCACGCCGCCCTTCTGCGCGGCGAAGATCACCCGGCCGATGCCCGCAAAGCGGATCGCGCCGAGGCACATCTCGCAGGGTTGCAGGGTGGTGACCAGCGTGCAGCCCGAGAGGTCCGCCGTGCCGAGCGCCCGGCAGGCCGCCGAGATCGCCACGATCTCCGCATGGCGGGAGGGGTCGTGGTTCAGGTGCACCTCGTTCGCGCCGCGGGCCAGAAGCGTGTCGCCGCGCATGATCGCCGCGGCAATGGCGGCGGGCCCGCCGCTGCCCTGCCGGTCGAGCGCGGTGTCGATCAGCTCCTCCATGACCGCGCGCTCGGCGGCGGTCACCTCCGTCATGCGCGGGCCTCGTCCATCAGGCGGCGCATCTCGGCGATGGCCGGTTGCAGCCCGAGGAAGATCGCCTCGCCGATGATGAAGTGGCCGATGTTGAGCTCCATCACCTCGGGGAAGGCGGCGACGGGTTTCACCGTCTCGTAGGTCAGGCCGTGTCCGGCATGCACCTCGAGCCCGAGGGAGTGGGCAAAGGCGGCCATCTCCCGCATGCGCTCGAGCTCGGCGTCGCGCTGGTCGAAGTCGCCCTCGGCGTGGAAGTCGCAGTAGGCGCCGGTGTGCAGCTCGATCACCTGCGCGCCGATGCGGTGGGCGGCCTCGATCTGGCGGCGGTCGGCGGCGATGAAGATCGACACCCGGCAGCCCGCGTCGCGCAGGGGGGCGATGAAATGCGCCAGCCGGTTCTCCTCGCGCGCGACTTCGAGCCCGCCCTCGGTGGTGCGCTCCTCGCGCTTCTCGGGGACGAGGCAGATGGCGTGCGGCTTGTGGCGCAGCGCGATGGCCTGCATCTCGGGCGTGGCGGCCATCTCGAAGTTGAGCGGCAGGGTGAGCGTGTCCATCAGCCGTTCGATGTCGCTGTCGGAGATGTGGCGGCGGTCTTCGCGCAGGTGGGCGGTGATGCCGTCGGCGCCCGCCTCCTCCGCCAGCTTGGCGGCGCGGATCGGGTCCGGGTAGGCGGAGCCGCGGGCGTTGCGGACGGTGGCGACGTGGTCGATGTTCACGCCGAGGCGCAATTTGCCGGTGGGGGTCATGGGGGCCTCCGGGGTGGAATTTGATCAAACACTAGGGGTCCCTGCGGGAAATGCAACGCGGTTTCCGGGCGCGCGGCTTGGCGGAAGGCCGCGCAGGCGGGTGCGCCCCGCGGCTGCGGCGTTTGCCGGGCGGGTCGGGCCTGATAGATCCTTGGGCGAGGATAGCGAGCAGGAGACCGGAATGACGCAGAGACGTCTTGCAGGGACATTCATCGGACTGGCGATGCTGACGGCGCTGCCGTCGCTGGCATGGGCGGAAGGCGTCTGCGCCAACAAGCCGTCGAAGCTGGCAGGCGCGGCGGTCGACCGGGCGGGCGACGTGGCCCGGACCGGCGCGCGGGTCGCCGGGAACTACATGCTGATGCACCCGGGCCAGAGCGTGAAGCTGGTGACCGGCGCCGCCGGAACGGTGTCGAGCGCGACCACGGCGGCGGGCGGCGTCGGCGGGCTTGCGGCCTCGGTCACGGCGGTGGTCACGGCGCCGGTGACGCTGGTGGTGGGGGCGGTGGCCTTTGCCGCGGTCGGCAGCTACGAGGGGCTGTGCTATTTCCAGGTGGAGCGGGTGACGGACCCCGACGAGGTCCGCGCGATCGTCGACAGCATCACCGAGACCGACCCGCTGGTCTGGACGCGCAACACCAACAAGGGGCCGGTCATGGTGGTGGCCGGGCCGGAGGGCGAGCAGGTGTACCCGATCCGCAAGCTCTACATCGCGGACGGTCTGCTGAAGGTGCGGGACTGGGGGCTGAACTCCACCCTCGGGCCGGTGGCCTACGTGCAGCCGGAAGAGGAAGAGTAAGGGCTGCGCTTGACGTGATGGCCTGGCCGGGGGCGGGACTGTTGCCTTCGGCAAGTGCGCCCGCCCGCCGGCCCGTTCGGTCTGAATTTCAACAGGTTGGCGTGTTCGGGGCGAGGGTGCCTTGAACCTCTGCCCCGGGGGCCGGGCCTGTGTCGCGGTCAGGCGCGGGCGTGCAGGGCGCGGATCATCACGGCCTGGTAGAATGTCGTTGGGGCGGTGAAGCCCGCCTCTGCCAGCAGCGCGTCGGTCCGGGCGGGGGAGAGGACGGCGAGCGTCTCTCTCAGCAGGACGGGCAGGCGGTCGAGCGACTCGGGCGTGGCGCCCATCAGGGTCTGGACCTTCTTCCACGTCCCGAGCGTCGGCGCGAAGCTGGGGGCGTCGAGGTCGTGGCTGATCTCGGCGCTGACGAAGGGCGCGCCGGGGGAGAGCTGCGCGCGAATCGCGGCGTAGAAGGCGGGGCGGTCGCCCTCGGCGATGAAGTGGGCGACGAGCATGGCCAGCGCCGCGTCATGCGGGGCGCCGTCAGGCAGGGCGTGCACGTCGCCGTGGACCAGCGTGCAGCGGTCCGAAAGGCCCGCCTGCGCCAGCCGGTCGGCGCAGACGGCGAGCATGTCGGCGGAGGGATCGACGCAGGTGAAACGCCAGCCGGGATGAGCGCGGGCGAGGGCCAGCACCTCTGCCCCGGTGCCGGTGCCCACGGAGAGCAGACGGGCGTCGTCGGGCAGGTCCTCCAGCACGAGGCCGGTCAGGAAATGCAGCGCGTCGGAGATCGGTGCGAGGCGCGCGTTGCGCGCGTCGTAGCCCGTTGCGGCATTGCCCGCGAAGAAATCGGTGGCGGAATCCTGCATCGGAAGACCTTTGGGCGTCAGGGCGCGCGGCCTTCGGCCTTGCGCTTTTTCAGTTCGGCGAGCTTTGCCTTGATGACCCCCTTGCGGCGGTTCTGGAAGGCGGTGATCAGCGGCAGCGAGACGTAGTAGGCGATGGTGCCCGCGATGATGCCGGGGATGATCCCGCCGATCATGTAGGGATAGAAGACCTCGTCGTAGAAGATCCTCAGGTGCGACCAGTCCGTCTGTTCGGGCGTGAAGATGGCGTAGAAGTTGTCCCACAGGTCCTGCCCGGCCTTCACGAACTTGGCGCCGAGGCTGCCGTCGTGGTGGTCGGGATGGCCGTGCAGGCCAAGGAGCCAGTAGCCGGTCTTCATCGCGATGACGCCGATCGGCACGTAGGTCAGCGGGTTGCCGAAGAAGGTCGACAGCAGCGCGGCCAGGATGTTGCCGCGCATCAGCCACGCCAGCGTCGCCGCGACGATGAAATGCAGCCCGTAGAACGGCGTGAAGGTGGTGAAGACCCCGGCGAAGATGCCGCGCGCGATGCGGTTCGGCGGATCGGGCAGGCGGTTCAGGCGCAGCCGGACGTAACGCGCGGCGCGACCCCAGCCACCTTTGGGCCAGAGCGCTTCCGCCACGATCCGCCAGATCGGGCGCCTGTCGCGTCGCTTGAACACGTTGCCGATGCCTCGCTTTATTCTGCCGCTTCCGGCGCCGCCTCCAGCCCGGGATCGCGCCGTCGCTCTACCGAAGCGACCATGCTCTCTGCCTCCAGCGCGGAGACGACGGAATGCAGGTGCTCGGCATCGCGCAGGTCGATATCCATCATGATGCGGTAAAAATCCGGTTTCTTGTCAAGGAAGGTCATGTCGGAGATATTGGCCTTGCGCTCTCCGATCAATGTGCAAATCCGTCCCAATGCGCCTGCATCATTTCCGAGCACCATTTCAAGGGTGACCGTGTAGACCGCCGGATGGATGCCGTCCGCCCAGTGAAGGTCGAGCCAGCGCGACGGCTGATCCTCGTAGGCGGCCAGCGCGGCGCAGTCGATGGCGTGCACCGCCACGCCCTTGCCGCGATGGGCGAGCCCCACGATGCGTTCGCCGGGCAGCGGCTGGCAGCAGGAGGCGCGTTCGAACCCCTGGCCGTGTTCGAGGCCGACGACCGCGCGTTTGGTGTCCACCTCCACGTCCCGGACGACGGCGAGGTTGGGATAGATCGCCTCCACCACTTCGCGGGTGGTCAGCTCGGCGCTGCCGAGGCGGGCCAGCAGGGTCTCGGTGTCTTCCAGCCGCAGGGTCTTGGCCGCTTTTTCGAGCACCTTGTCGGTGGCCTTCTTGCCGTGGCTTTCGAAGGCGGCGCGCGCCAGTTCGAGGCCCAGCCGGGCAAAGCGTTCCTTGTTGGCCTCGCGCAGGGCGCGGCGGATCGCGGTCTTGGCCTTGCCGGTCGTCGCGATGTCGAGCCACGTGGCCTGCGGGGCCTGCCCCTCGGCGGTGATGATCTCGACCGACTGGCCGTTCTTCAGCCGGGTCCAGAGCGGCACGCGAATGCCGTCGACCTTGGCGCCGACGCATTTCGAGCCGATGCGGGTGTGGATCTGGTAGGCGTAGTCCAGCGGCGTCGCACCCTTGGGCAGCTTCACCACGTCGCCCTTGGGCGTGAAGCAGAACACCTTGTCGGAGTACATCTCCAGCTTCACCGCCTCCATGAAGGCGTCGTGATCCTCCTCCGAATCGAACTGTTCGGTGACGGAGGCGATCCACTTGGCGGGATCGACGGCAAAGCGGTTCTCGGCGGGGGCGCCGTCGCGGTAGGACCAGTGTGCGGCCACGCCGGTTTCGGCGACCTCGTGCATCTCGCGCGTGCGGATCTGCACCTCGACCCGCTTGCCGTCGCGGCCCGAGACGGTAGTGTGGATCGACCGGTAGCCGTTCGATTTCGGCTGACTGATGTAGTCCTTGAAGCGGCCCGGCACGGCGCGCCAGCGCTGGTGGATCGCGCCGAGCGTGGCGTAGCAGTCCGCCTCCGACCGGGTGATGATGCGGAAGCCGTAGATGTCCGAGAGGCGGGAGAAGCCGATCTTCTTCTCCTGCATCTTGCGCCAGATGGAGTAGGGCTTCTTCGCGCGGCCGAAGACCTCGGCGTCGACGCCGGCCTTTTCCAGTTCGTGCCGCATGTCCGAGGTGATCCGGTGGATCACGTCGCCGGTTTCCTTCTGCAGCGTGATGAAGCGGCGGATGATCGATTCGCGGCCCTGCGGGTTCAGCACGCGGAAGGCGAGATCCTCCAGCTCCTCGCGCATGGACTGCATGCCCATGCGTCCGGCGAGGGGGGCGAAGATCTCCATCGTCTCGCGCGCCTTCTGCTGCTGCTTCTCCGGCTTCATCGCCTTGATGGTGCGCATGTTGTGCAGCCGGTCGGCGAGCTTCACTAGGATGACGCGCAGGTCCTTGGACATCGCCATGAACAGCTTGCGGAAGTTCTCTGCCTGCTTGGTCTCGGAGCTGGAAAGCTGGAGGTTGGTCAGCTTGGTGACGCCATCGACCAGTTCCGCGACCTCGTGGCCGAAGTTCTGCTCCACCTCGGTGTAGGTGGAACGGGTGTCCTCGATCGTGTCGTGCAGCAGGGCGGTGATGATCGTCGCATCGTCGAGCTGCTGTTCCGTCAGGATGGCGGCCACGGCGACGGGGTGGGTGAAATAGGGTTCACCCGACTTGCGGAACTGACCTTCGTGCATCTGGCGGCCGTATTCGTAGGCCGCCGTGATCAGTTTCTCGTTGGTTTTCGGATTGTAGTTGCGGACGAGGGCAACAAGATCCTCAGCAGCGATCATGTTGCCCTACCCCGACCCAAAAGGTCCCGCTCAGCTTTGGCCCTGCGCTTCCATGAGCGCGCGCAGAAGCTTCTCTTCGGACATGTCGTCGTCCTGAGGCTTGTCCTGTTCGGCACCCATGAGCAGCGCCATGGCGTCGTCCTCGGGTTCGTCGACCTCGATCTGGGTCTGGTTCGACTCGATCAGGCGCTCGCGCAGTTCGTCGGTGGACTGGGTTTCCTCCGCGATCTCGCGCAGGGCAACGACGGGGTTCTTGTCGTTGTCGCGGTCCACGGTGATCGCCGCACCGGCGGACAACTCACGCGCGCGGTGCGCGGCGAGCATCACCAGTTCGAACCGGTTGGGTACCTTGTCAACGCAATCTTCTACCGTCACGCGGGCCATCTGAACGCTCCAATCCTGTGGTGGATTCCTGAGAAACCACGGTTTAACGCGGCAATGCCGGATTTACAAGCGGCGTCAAGTCACAATGGCAAGACCTCTTGCCGCAGCTCTTCGGGCAGCGCCTCGGTCATCGCGGCGACGGTTGTGCCCAGCACCGGATGGCGCCATCCGGCGGCCACGTCGCGCAGGGGCACAAGCACGAAAGCGCGTTCCTGGAGCCGGGGGTGGGGCAGGATCAGCCGGTCGGGGGCGCGGTTTTTCTGATCCTCGAGCGGCAGGGCGCGCCAGGCGGCGTGGGTGTCCGCATCGGGCAGGACGGTGTCACCGGCGGCGATCAGGTCGAGGTCGAGCGTCCGGCTGCCCCAGCGCTGCACGCGGGCGCGGCCGAAGTCCGCCTCGATCGCATGCAGCCGGGTCAGAACCTCGGGCGCGGCGGCGCCGGGCAGGGCCACGGCGGCGCAGGCGTTGACGTAGTCGGGACCGGCCCCGGCGGGGAAACACGGCGTCGCGAAGAATCGGCTGACCCGTCGCAACCGGAAGCCCGCGTCTGCCAGCGCGGCAAGCGCCGCTTTCACGGTTTCCGCAGGGTCGCCGTGGTCGGACCCGAGGTTCGACCCCAATGCAATCAAGAATTCTTGTTCCATATTGATCGCCGGTCTATCCTTATGAGGTGTTTTGCGCGCTTGATATACGTGCTGAAAGCATTAACCTTAGCTCCTACGCCCGCCCTTTATCCAAACACTCACACTCACGGACGACGGCGGACACATTGAATGAAAGGACATTTGATGTTTTACAAGGACGAACGGCTTGCGCTGTTCATAGACGGCTCAAATCTCTACGCAGCCGCAAAAGCACTCGGCTTCGATATCGACTACAAGCTCCTGCGGCAGGAATTCGCGCGTCGTGGCAAGATGGTGCGCGCATTCTATTACACGGCTTTGCTGGAAAACGACGAGTATTCGCCGATCCGGCCGCTGGTCGACTGGCTCCATTACAACGGCTTCACCATGGTGACCAAGCCCGCGAAGGAGTACACGGACAGCCAGGGACGCCGTAAGGTCAAGGGCAACATGGACATCGAGCTGACGGTCGATGCCATGGAGCTGGCACCGCGCGTGGACCATATCGTGCTGTTCTCTGGCGATGGCGACTTCCGGCCTCTGGTCGAATCGCTTCAGCGTCAGGGCGTGCGGGTCTCGGTCGTTTCGACCATCCGCAGCCAGCCGCCGATGATTGCCGACGAACTGCGCCGCCAGGCCGACAACTTCATCGAGCTGGACGAGCTGCGCGAAGTCATCGGCCGCCCGCCGCGCGAGCAGCAGGTGGAACGCAACTTCGAGGTCGCCTCGTCCAAGTGACGGGGCACCCTTCCGGCAGGCGCTGTGGGGATGGCGCCGGGCCGGATGGGGCACCAGCCGGGAAACGATGACGGGATTGGCCGCCACATTCGTCGCAATGGGCGGCCTTTTCCTTGCCGCCTTCGGTGCGGCGACGGTCCTGCCGTTCCAGTCGGAACTGGTCTTTGCCGCGATGCAGGCCAAGGACATCTGGCCGCTGTGGCTGCTGATCGTGGTCGCCTCGGTCGGGAACACGCTGGGCTCGGTGGTGAACTACGCCATGGGCCGCGCGGCGGAGCGGTTCCGCGGGTCGCGCTGGTTCCCGGCCTCCGAGGCGCAGCTTGAGCGGGCGCAGCGCTGGTACGCGCGCTGGGGCGTCTGGACGCTGCTCTTGTCATGGGCGCCTTTGGGCGACGCCATCACCCTCATCGCGGGCGTGATGCGCACGCCGCTGTGGCTGTTCGTGGCGCTCGTCGCCTTCGCCAAGACGGTGCGCTACATCCTGTTCGCCTGGGCGGCGGCGGGGATCATCGGCTAGGCCGGGTCCGCCTGCCGGCCGGTCCGGCGGTCCATCAGCCGGTCGAAGAGCGCCTCCATCGACTGCGCCATCCGCCTGCCGTCGCAGACCGGCGCGTCCTTCAGGGCGTCACGCATCCCGTGGCGCATGTCTTTCAGCCGTGCGGGGGTCTTGGGGTCGTTGCCCATGCGGATCGCCATGTCGATCATCGCCTGCCGGGAGGGCGCGACGAAGTCCTTCAGGTGCGTGTAGCAGATCAGCGAGGCGGAGGTGCGCGAGGCCCAGCGGTCGCCGTCGAAGGTCAGCACCGGCACGCCCTGCCAGATCGCCTCTACCGTGGTGGTGCCGCCGTTGTAGGGGAAGGCGTCGAGCGCGAAATCCATCCGGTCGTAGTTCTTCAGGTAGTCATAGTGCTCGGCCCCGCCGTCGAGGATCAGCCGGTCGGTGCCGATCCCGCGTTCGGCGAAGCGTTCGGTCAGCCAGACGCGGTTCTCGCCGCTTTCCAGCGTGCGGTTGGCAAGGAACAGCTTCGATCCGGGCACGCCCTTCAGGATCTCCGACCAGGCGTCGATCACGGTGGGCGTCAGCTTGTACTGCACGCAGAGGCTGCCGAAGGTGATGTGACCGTTCGTCAGGCAGGGCGGATCGGTCACGGGCGGCGCCCTGTGGGCGACGGTGAAGGTCAGGTAGCTGGTGGGCAGGCGGTGGACGGTTTCGTTGAAGAACCCCTCTTCGCCCGGTTTCACCGATTGCTCGTCCCCGACGATCCCGTGAAAGCCGGGCAGGCCGGAGGGCGCGAAGTGGTTCTGCCACGCAAGGCAGATCGGCGCGACGGGCTGGGTGAAGATGCCCAGCCGTTCGGGTGTGCTGTAGGCGTTGATATCGATCAGGATGTCGAGCCCGGTCTTGCAGATCAGCTTGCCCAGTTGCGTGTTGTCGAGCGTGCCCGTGGTGTGGATCACGTCGGTCGGGTGCGGTTCGTAGCCGATCATCTCCGCCCCTTCGGCGCTGTCGGAGAAGAGGTGCACCTCCACCTTTGCGCGGTCGTGGTTGTTGATCAGCGCCCAGGTCGGCCGCATGTAGTTCGGCTTTTCCAGCCAGGACGACACGTAACCCACCCGCAGCGGCCCGTCCGTGCGGGGGCGGGGCTTTGGCGTGCGCTTCATCCGGTTGGCGAGGGGGGAGTTCGCCAGCACCTGCGCAAAGGTCTGCCGGGCGGCGAGGATGGATTCGGGCGTGGCGGTGGGCGCACCGGGGACCAGCGTCGCCACCGCAAGCCACGCAGCGAGGTTGCCGGTCTCCTTCGCGGCGCTTTCGTGGAACGCGACGGAGGCGTCCACGTCGCCCAGTTTGAACAGCGCGCGGCCCATCATGTGGCGGACCTCCGGCGCGTCCTCCAGCGACAGGCTCTGCTCGAAGCACGCGATGGCCTGCGCGTATTCCTGCTGCCGGTCCATCGCCGCGCCGATCCGCGCCCATGTGGGCGCGGAGACGTTCCCGAGCGAGATCCGCGTGTTGTAGGTGGCGAAACCGTCGAGGATGCGGCCCCCGGCGATCTGCGCCTCGGCCAGTTCCTCCAGCGCGGCGCCGTCCAGCGGGTTGCGGCGGACCTTTTCCTTCAGGGCGGCGAACGGGTCCGGCGGGGCGGCCCCGCCAAAGCGCAGGAAATCGGTGAACTCGTCGCTGGAGGCGGTCATGGCAATACTCTGTCTTTGAAATAGGCGTTTGGACCCAGCCTGCTTGGTTAACGCTGGTGGATCAAGGTCCGGATTACTGGACGCGGGCGGTGCGACTGACTAGGTGAGGGGCAAGGAGACATGCGCATGACCCCACTGACCCTTTACCTTGCCGCGCCGCGCGGTTTCTGTGCCGGTGTCGACCGGGCGATCAAGATCGTCGAGATGGCGCTCGAGAAATGGGGCGCGCCGGTCTATGTCCGCCACGAGATCGTGCACAACAAGTTCGTCGTCGATGACCTGCGCGCCAAGGGCGCCGTCTTTGTCGAGGAGCTGGAGGAATGCCCCGGCGACCGCCCGGTGATCTTCTCGGCCCACGGCGTGCCGAAGGCGGTCCCGGCCGAGGCGGCGCGGCGCGAGATGATCTATGTCGACGCGACCTGCCCGCTGGTCTCGAAAGTGCATATCGAGGCCGCCCGCCATGCGGAGAACGGCCTGCAGATGATCATGATCGGCCATGCCGGACACCCGGAGACCATCGGCACCATGGGGCAGCTGCCCGCGGGCGAGGTGCTGCTTGTGGAGACCCCCGCCGACGTGGCCAATGTGCAGGTCCGCGATCCGGAGCGGCTGGCCTTCGTCACGCAGACCACGCTGTCGGTGGACGACACCGCGGAGATCGTCGCGGCGCTGAAGGCGCGGTTCCCGTCCATCGTCGGGCCGCACAAGGAAGACATCTGCTACGCTACCACGAACCGGCAGGAATCGGTCAAGGCCATCGCGCCCAAGGTCGATGCGCTGCTGGTGGTGGGGGCGCCGAACTCCTCCAACTCGCGCAGGCTGGTGGAGGTCGCCCGGAAGGCGGGCTGTTCCTACGCGCAACTGGTGCAGCGTGCCTCCGACATCGACTGGCGGGCGCTGGAGGGCATCGGCGCGGCGGGCATCACCGCCGGGGCCTCTGCGCCCGAGGTGCTGATCGAGGAGGTCATCGACGCCTTCCGCGCCCGATACGACGTGGCGATGGAAGTGGTGGAGACCGCCAAGGAAGACGTTGAGTTCAAGGTGCCCCGCGTCCTGCGCGTCCCGGCGTGAGACGGGCGTTGCGTGCGCCCCGGCTCGTGGCCGCCGCGCAACGTGATTTGCCCGGGCGCGCCTGCGGACTAGGCTGAGCCGATGACAAAGACCAACCCCGGAAGGGCGCCCGCCATGCGATCCAGCCTTTTGCTCCTGTCCCTTGTGTTTGCCGCTCCGGCCTTTGCCGGCCATGAATTCGATGGCCGGGACCTGGCCGCCGGCGAGACGCTCTATGCCGAGAACTGCGCGTCCTGCCACGGGGCCGACCTCGAAGGGCAGCCGGACTGGCAGTCGCCCGGCGACGACGGCATCCTGCCCGCCCCGCCGCATGACGCGAGCGGCCACACATGGCATCACTCCAACGTCCAGAACTTCGACTACGTGAAGCTGGGCGGCGCGGAGCTGGTGAAGCGGCTGGGGGTGAAGGGGTTCGAGTCCGGGATGCCCGCCTTCGGCGACACGCTGTCGGACGAGGAGATCTGGAACATCCTCGCCTACATCCACGACCAGTGGCCGGAAGAGATCCGCGAGCTGCAGGCCTCGCGCAACCCGCCGCACGAATAGGGCGCGCCCTTCGGTCCGCCCTGCGCTTGAAGCTCCGGTTTGCGGCACTGGCCGCCGGTGGTGCCGGGGGCTAAACAGGGTGCGGGACCGCGCCCGCCCGCGGCCCGCCATCCAAGCGACGGAGACGCCATGACCCAGATTCCCCGTTCCGCCCTGATCCTCGGCCTGGCCGGGGTGCTGCCGTTTGCATGGGGTGCGCTGACGATGGTGTCGCCCGCTGCGGCGAACTTCGCCGCCTCGACGCTGGGGCCGCGGTTCACCGGCCCCTACGTGCAGCTGTTCTACGGCGCGGTGATCCTGTCCTTCATGTCCGGCGTTCTGTGGGGCTTTGCCACCAAGGCAGAGGGCGGGCAGGCGGCGACGGGTTACGGGCTGTCCGTGCTGCCCGCGCTCTGGGCCTTCTTCATGACAGGGGGCGGGCCGGTCTCTGCCGGGACCTACCTGATCTTCGGGTTTCTCGGGCTCCTGACGCTGGACTTCGCCTTCTGGCGCTGGGGTCTGGCGCCCGAGTGGTGGATGAAACTGCGGATGCTGCTGACCGTTCTGGTCGTCGCCTGCCTGGCCGTGGGGGTGCTGCTGTGACTGCGGATCGCGAGACGCTTGAGGTCTACAACGCCCGCGCGGGCGACTACGCGCAGACCATGGGGCGGGACCCGGCCGCCACCGCATCGCTGCAGGCCTTCGTGGCGCGGCTGCCGAAGGGCGGGCGGGTGCTCGACCTTGGTTGCGGGCCGGGAAGCTGGGCGCAGGCGATGCTTGAGATGGGGTTCGAGGTCGAGGCGACGGATGCCTCCGACGCCATGGTGGCCGAGGCGTCGAAGGTCGAAGGGCTGAAGGTCCGCAAGGCGGTGTTCGAGGACATCGACGCCGAGGCGCGCTATGACGGGATCTGGGCGAACTTCTCGCTCCTGCACGCGCCGCGTGCGGCCATGCCCGGCCACTTGGCGCGGCTGCACCGGGCGCTGAAACCCGGCGGCGTCCTGCACATCGGGCTGAAGGAAGGCACGGGCGAAAAGCGCGACCGGCTGGGACGGTTCTACACTTATTACACCGTGGCGGAGCTGACCGGCCTGCTGGCGGCGCTCGACATGGTGACGGACGATCTGCGCGAGGGTGCGGACAAGGGGCTTGACGGTGAGGTCGCCGGGTGGTTCACCCTGACCGCCCGGAAGATCCTGCCGGACGCAGACACAGATCCAGACACCGAAACCGCCTGACCGAAAGCGCCATGCCCGACCTCTACGCCTATACCGACGGAGCCTGCTCCGGAAATCCCGGCCCCGGGGGCTGGGGCGTCCTGCTGCGCGCGATGGAAGGCGACGAGGTCGTCAAGCAGCGCGAGCTGAAGGGCGGCGAGCGGGTCACGACCAACAACCAGATGGAACTGATGGCGGCGATCAGCGCATTGGAATCGCTGACGAAACCGTCCAGGATCACGGTCATCACCGACAGCCAGTACGTGAAGAACGGCGTGACGGGCTGGATCTTCGGCTGGAAGAAGAACGGCTGGAAGACCGCCGCGAAGAAGCCGGTGAAGAACGTCGAACTGTGGCAGAGGCTGGACGCCGCGCAGGCGCGTCACGACGTGGTCTGGGAATGGGTCAAGGGCCACGCCGGCCACCCGGAAAACGAACGCGCGGACGAACTGGCCCGCGCCGGCATGGCCCCCTTCAAGTCGTAGAAGGCGGGTCGCGAGGTCCTTCGGACGGCCCGGGACAAGGGCCAGTCTGCAGGGCGGAGAGGGGGAGGACAGCATGACCGCGCATCGCGTTTGCCGGGCGCAGACCGGGTCGGCCCTTGCGGGCTTCGGTCCGGGTTTTCCTGTTCGGGGCATCGTGAGGGCTGACGCATGACCGTGCATGTCGTTGGCGCCGTGCAGTCCGGGGCCGGTGGTACGGGCTGTCCGGTGGTCTGTCATCGCCTCTCGTCAGCTCACCTACGCTTGCAGGACGCTCCTGTCGGGAACGGCCGTGCCGCGCCGCTGGCTGTCCGAGCACTCGCGGGATGGGCGCCATGACCGCGCTGCAGCTGCTCGACTATGCTTCCGTCCTTGTCTTCGCGCTGACGGGGGCGCTGGTGGCCAGCCGGGCGCAGCTCGACATCGTGGGGTTTGCCTTTTTTGCCTGCCTGACGGCCACGGGCGGCGGCACGCTGCGCGACCTCATGCTGGACCGCAACCCGATCTTCTGGATGAAGGATCCGCATATCCTTGGCGTGGCCTGTGCCGCCGCCGTGCTGGTGTTCTTTACCGCGCACCTGCTGGAAAGCCGTTACAAGGCGATCGTCTGGCTGGATGCAGCGGCCCTGTCGGTGGCGGTCGCCGCCGGGTCTGGCATCGCCGTGGCCGAAGGGCAGTCGCTGGGCATCGTGCTGGTGATGGGCGTGCTGACCGGCTGCGCGGGCGGGCTGATGCGCGACGTGGTCGCCAACGAGGTGCCGCTGATCCTGAAGCAGGGCGAGCTCTACGTGACCTGCGCCTTCTTCGGCGCGCTGACCACGGGGCTGGCCACCTTCCTGCCGCAGACTGTCGGCCCGGCCCAGGCGGCGATGGCCTGTGCCGCCGTCACCTTCTGCCTGCGCGCGGGCAGCATCGCCTTTGGCTGGAGCCTGCCGGTCTACAAGGGGTTTCCGCCGCGCTACAAACCCTGAGACGGGCCGCCCGGAGTTGCCGGAGTCCGGGCTGAAGTCAGGGAAATCATACTCCCGCAAAACGGGAAGTCGTGGCACCCTTTCCGCATTTCATTCTGCGGGGAGGATTGCACCATGCCTACATTTTTCAGATGGGTTCCGAAGGATCACGCGGAGGAGGCTCTGGCCTCCGGCCTCGTGTCGCACAACGGATCGGCGATGTGGATCTTCTCGATGGACAAGGGGTATCGGCCCAGCATGGTGAAGGGGCGTATCCTGCTGGCCTTCGACCTGACCGACCCGGCGGCGACCAACATCACCACCAAGAAACACATGGATTTCGAGAACCCGGAGTTCGGCGGCGAGAACAAGCATCCCTGGATGATCATCGTCAAGAACAACGAACCGGGCGCCTACGGGATCGGCCGTTACCGGCAGGCGACCACCAACTTCCACACCAAGTCGCGCTATGCCACCAAGAAGGAGGTGGCGAAGGCGCTGGGTGTCTCGGAGATGGAGGTCGGCGACGCCTACCGCCCGGCAGGTGGCTGGGGCCGCTGACGGCCCCGCGCCGTCACTGCAGGTCGGAGAAGGCCTCCTGCATCCGCCGGACCGCCTCGACCACCCGGGCGCGCGGCGTGGCGAAGTTGAAGCGCAGGTAGCTTTCGCCGCCGGTGCCGAAGGTCGGGCCGTGGTTGACGGCGATCTTCGCCTGCTGCTGCACGCGGTCGCGGTATTCCTCTGCCGCCATGCCCGTCCCGGCAAAGTCGACCCAGGCGAGGTAGGTCGCCTGCATCTCCATGCTGTGCAGGCCGGGGATGGCGTTGATCCCCTCGTCGAAGAGCCGCCGGTTGCCGTCGAGATACTGCACCAGTTCGTCGACCCAGGCCGCGCCTTCCGGGGAATAGGCGGCCTCTGCCATGAACATCCCGAAGGAGTTGGGCGAAATCCCCAGCCCCGCCATGGTCGCCGCGAAGCGCGCGCGCAGGCGTTCGTCAGGGACGATCACGTTGCCGATGTGGGAGCCTGCGATGTTGAACGTCTTGGTCGTGGCGGTCATCATCACGAGCCGGTCCATGATGCTGTCGTCCGCCAGCGGCATGGGCACGTGGGTATGGCCCGGCATCACGAGGTCATGGTGGATCTCGTCCGAGACGAGGATCAGGTCGTGCCGCCTGGCGAAATCGGCCAGTCCCTGCAGTTCCTCGCGGGTCCACACCCGGCCGCCAGGATTGTGCGGCGAGCAGAGGATCACCATCTTCTCGCGCCCGGTCATCTGCGCGTCGTAGGCGTCGAAATCCATCACGTAGCGCCCGTCCTGAATCGTCAGCGGACATTCGACGACCTCGCGGCCGGAGGCTTTGATGACGCGGGCAAAGGCGTGGTAGACCGGCGTGAACAGGACGACGCCGTCGCCCGGCTCGGTGTATGTCTGCACGCAGAGCGCGGTGCCGTTGACCAGCCCGTGGGTGGTGAAGATGGCGCCCGGCTCGACCGTCCAGCCGTGCCGTTCCTTCATCCACCAGCAGATCGCCTCGCGGTATCCGCGGTCGTCGCCGTAATAGCCATAAAGCCCGTGGTCGGCCATGCGCTGCACGGCGGCCTGCACGCAGTCGGGCGGGCGGAAGTCCATGTCCGCCACCCACATCGCAAGACCTTCGTCCGAGGGCACGCCGTAGATGCTTTCCATCATGTCCCATTTGACCGAATGGGTTCCCTGGCGGTCGATCTCTTCGTCAAAGCGGCTCATGGCGGCGGCATCTCCTGCAGTTTTGCCGCGGACGCTAGCCAACTGATCCGCAGGTGCAACCCCGATGCTTGCGCGAAGGCGCACATTTCCCTAAATCCCGGCGCATGAAGCGCTCCATCCTCATCCATCCCGACCCGCGCCTGAAAAAGGTCTGCGATCCCGTGCCCGACCTGTCGGACGATCTGCGCGTGCTGGCCGACGACATGCTGGAAACCATGTACGACGCGCCGGGCATCGGGCTGGCCGCGCCGCAGATCGGCGTGCTGTCGCGGCTGATCGTGCTCGACTGCTCCAAGTCCGACAACGGGGAGGACGCCCGCCCGCTGGTGATGTTCAACCCGCGCGTCATCGCCGCGTCGGAGGAGCAGAACGTCTACGAGGAAGGCTGCCTGTCCATCCCCGAGCAATACGCCGAGGTGGAGCGCCCCAAGGTCGTGGACGTGGAATGGCTGGACCGCGACGGCGTGCTGCGGACCGAAACCTTCGACGGGCTCTGGGCTACCTGTGTCCAGCACGAGATCGACCACCTCGACGGCAAGCTCTTCATCGACTACCTCAAGCCGCTCCGGCGTCAGATGATCACCCGCAAGATGGTCAAGCTGAAGAAGGAACGCGCGCGGGAGAAGGCGTGAGCCTGCTGCCGATCCTCACCTGGCCGGACACCGGGCTGCGCGCGGCGTCGATGCTGGTGCGCGCGCCCTCTGCCGTGGCGCGGCTGGCGGGCGACATGTTCGAGACGATGTACGCCGCCCCGGGCCGCGGCCTCGCCGCGCCGCAGGTGGGCGTGCGGTCGCGGCTGTTCGTGATGGACGCGACCTGGAAGGACGGGGAGAAGACGCCGATGGTCTGCATCAACCCGGTGGTGGAGCCGCTGGACGGCCCCGAAGAGGCCGGCGAGGAAGCCTGCCTGTCGATGCCCGGCGTGTCGGTCATGGTTACCCGACCAACGCGGATCAGGCTGCGCTACACCGACCTCGACGACAAGACGCATGAGGTCGTGCTGACCGGCGCCGCCGCCCGCATCGCCCAGCACGAAACCGATCACCTCGACGGGGTGATGCACTTTCAGCACCTGCCGCTGGCGGAACGCGGCGCGCTGCTTTCCGAATACGAGGCCCTGCGATGACCGTCCGCCCCTTCGTGCCCTGGCCCGACAAGCGCCTCAGGACGGTCGCCGCGCCGGTGGAGGCCGTCACCGACGAGATCCGCGCCATCTGGACCGACATGATCGACACGATGGAGGCGATGCCGGGCGTGGGCCTTGCCGCGCCGCAGATCGGCGTGATGCTGCGGCTGGCGGTGGTCGACGCCTCCGACACCCGCGGCGAGGCGGTGCGCATGGCCAACCCGGACATCCTGCACGCCTCGGTGCAACTGCGCGACCACGAGGAAGGCAGCCCCAACCTGCCGGGCGTCTGGGCCAAAGTATCCCGTCCCCGCGCCGTGACGGTCGCCTACCTGGACGAGATGGGCACGCGGGTTGAAAGGGACTTCGTCGGCCTCTGGGCCACCTCGGTGCAACACCAGGTCGATCACCTGAACGGGCGGATGTACTTCGACCGGCTGTCCAAGGTGAAACGCGACATGCTGATCCGCAAGGCGCGCAAGACGTAGGGCTCGTCTCGCCGGCCCGCCTTTTCTTCGAAAAGACATGCGGCGCGCCGACAGGCGCGCCCTTCGGGCGCGATGGGGCTCCGCCCCCGCTGCTCCGCAGCTCCCCCGAGGTATTTGCACCAAGATGAAGGGCAGCGCGCGCCTTTCGCTTCACCTTGTCGAAATACCTCGGGGGGAGGCCGCAGGCCGGGGGGCGGAGCCCCCTTCCGGCAATCGGCTTGTCACGGCGCGGGCGATGGGCCAAGCAGGGCCGCGTGATGTAGGGCGGGGCTTTGCGCCGCCTCTTGCCCGGAAGGAGATTTCGATGCGGCTGGTCTTCATGGGAACCCCGGAGTTTTCGGTGCCGGTGCTCGATGCTCTGGTCGAGGCCGGGCACGAGGTCGTCTGTGTCTATTGCCAGCCGCCGCGCCCGGCGGGGCGGGGGAAGAAGGACCGGCCCACGCCCGTGCATGCGCGCGCGGCGGAGCTGGGGCTGCCTGTCCGGCATCCGGTGTCGCTGAAATCCGCCGAGGCGCAGGAGGCGTTTGCGGGGCTTCGGGCCGAGGTGGCGGTGGTCGTGGCCTACGGGCTGATCCTGCCGCAGGCGGTGCTCGACGCGCCGGAGCACGGGTGTCTCAACATCCATGCCTCGCTTCTGCCGCGCTGGCGGGGGGCGGCGCCGATCCATCGGGCGATCATGGCGGGCGATGCGGAGACCGGCGTCTGCATCATGCAGATGGAGGCGGGGCTGGACACTGGCCCGGTGCTGCTGCGCAAGGCCACCCCCATCGCGCCGGGGGAGACCACCGGCCAGTTGCACGACCGGCTGTCGCTGATCGGCTCGGCGCTGATCGTCGAGGCGCTGGAGCGGTTGCCCGACCTCGTACCCGTTCCGCAGCCCGAGGAGGGCGTGACCTATGCCAGCAAGATCGACAAGGCGGAGGCGGCGATCGACTGGTCCGGCGATGCCGCCACGATCGTCCGGCAGATCAACGGCTTGTCGCCCTTTCCCGGCGCATGGACAACGCTGAATGGCGACCGGGTGAAGCTGCTGGCCGCGCTGCCTGCCGCGGGGGAGGGACCGGCGGGCACGACGCTCGACGACCGGTTCACCGTCGCCTGCGGCACCGGCGCCCTTCGCGTCACCGAGGCGCAGAGGGCGGGAAGGTCGGCGCAGGACGCGGAGACCTTCCTGAACGGCCTGCCGCTGCCGAAGGGCACCGCGTTCGGCACCTGAGGTCAGGCGGGACTTGGCAGCCGCGCGGCGAGCCCCCATAGTCTGCGCAAAGGAGTCCTGCTCATGTTTCCAGTCCTGATCGGCACGGTGGTGATCGCGGGCATCATCGGATACGCGTCGGAGAAGACGGGGTTCACCCGGAACGGCATCCTGCCGTCGATCATCATCTGCATCGGCGGCGCCTTCCTGTTCTACTTCGTGCAGATCATGTTCGGCATTGGCTTCCGCAGCCCGGGGCTGAACGCCATCGTGTCGTCCATCGGCGCCCTGCTGATCGTGCCGACGCATTACCGTGGCCGCGTCGGACGGCGCGGCGATCGGAGGCGGTAGGCCCCGTGTCGCTTGTCTTCCTCGTCATCATCGGTGCCGCAGCCGGGTTCATCGCGACCCGCATCCTCGGGATGGAGACGAGCATCGTCACCACCATCAGCATCGGCATCCTCGGAGCGCTCTTGGGCGGGCTGGTGCTGCGGTTCCTTTTGGTGCTGACCGGGATGGCCGCGGGGCTGGTGGGCGCGACGCTGGGCGCGCTCCTGCTGATCGGCCTCTGGCACTGGATCAGCCGGCGCTGACGCCGCGCCCGGGCCTCAGTGGCAGTGGTACGGTTTGGAGCCGGCATGGCAGCACTGGCCGCGCGGCGAGTCCTTGCGGCATCCGCCACCGTGTTCCGGTCCCGGGGTGGAGATCTGCGGGGTGGCGGGTGTCACCAGGTCATGGGCCTGGGCGCCTTGTGCCATCGGCAGGAGGAGCGCGGCAGCGAACATCAAGATCGCGAGTTTCATCGGACAATAACCTTCGTTGAAATGGGACTGGTTAACGATTCGTAAACCAAGGTTAACACGGGAAGGGCTGTCGCCGATGAAATTGTGCGGCGGCACGCAAAGGCCGCTTGGGCAGGCGTTCATGTGCGCAGGTGCACCCCCGCCCTGCGGGGCCAAGGATTTTCCTCGGGGCGCGGGCGCTCTAGCTCTGGTGTAACGCACAGGAGGACACCATGGGCAGACTTGTCGACGGAGAATGGAAATCGGGGTGGGAATACGGGAAGGATCCGGACGGGGCCTTCAAGCGGACCACCACCGGCTATCGCAACTGGATCACGCCGGACGGCGCGCCGGGGCCTTCGGGCGAGGGCGGCTTCAAGGCGGAGGCCGGGCGCTATCACCTCTATGTCTCCTACGCCTGTCCCTGGGCGCACCGCGCGCTGATCTTCCGCAAGCTCAAGGGGCTCGAGGACCTGATCACCGTCAACGTGGTGCATCCCGACATGCTCGAGGACGGATGGACCTTCGACACCGGCTTTGCCGGATCGACGGGCGACACGCTTTACGGCAAGCCGTTCCTGCGGGAGATCTACACCAAGGCCGACAGCAACGCGAGCGGCCACGTCACGGTGCCGGTGCTCTGGGACAGGCAGCGCGAGACCATCGTGTCGAACGAAAGCTCCGAGATCATCCGCATGTTCAACAGCGCCTTCGACGGCATCACCGGCAACACCGACGATTACTGGCCGGAGCACCTGCGCGACGACATCGAGCCGGTGAACGACCGGATCTACGACACCGTGAACAACGGCGTCTACAAGGCCGGTTTCGCCACCACGCAGAGCGCCTACGACGCGGCGGTCGATCCGCTGTTCGACAGTCTGGACTGGCTGGAAGAGCGGCTGACCGGCAAGCGCTACCTGATGGGCGACCGGATCACCGAGGCCGACTGGCGGCTGTTCACCACGCTGGTGCGGTTCGACACGGTCTATCACGGGCACTTCAAGTGCAACCGCGCGCGGATCGTCGATTACCCGAACCTCTGGGCCTACACGCGCGAGCTGTTCCAGTGGCCGGGCGTGGCGGACACGGTGTTCATGGATCACATCTCGCGGCACTACCACTACAGCCACGACACGGTGAACCCGCACCGCATCATCCCGACAGGGCCGCGGCTGGACTTCTCCGAGCCCCACGGCCGCGACGACCTCGCCGCCGCCTGAGGGCCGTCAGGCGCGGATCGGCGTGTAGTGTTCCACCATGTCGGCGATGTCCTTGGCGGGCGTGCCGCTGGGCAGGTAGGCGCAGGCGTTGGGGCAGATGCTGAACAGCGAGCCGTCCGAAAAGAAGCGCGACGCGGTGACGAAGATCACCCGCGCCTTCGGGTCGCGGTAGGCGGCGAGATCGGAGACGGTCAGCGCCGCCCCGTCCGCGCATTCGATGTCGAGCAGGAGGATGTCGAACCGGCTGTCCTCCAGCGCGGCGACGGCGGCATCCAGCCCGGTGGCACAGGTCACCGTGGCGCCACGTCTTTCGAGGTGGCGTGACCAGAGCCGGGCCAGCTCTGCGTTGTGTTCCAGAATGAGGACGTTCATCCTAATCTCCCGGACGGGGCTACCGGTGCGGCCCTTCCAGTATGCGTTCATAATGGTGAAGAACCGGTAAAGATCTGCCGATTGACGCTGCGGTGCCGCATGGGCCGCGGGTGCAGGCTGCTTGCTCATGGCGGTCCAGTTGGTAATCTGCCGCGAAACGCACGCTCGGGAGGCTTCATGCGACGCAACACCCTTCTTGGCCTGGTCCTTGCGGCCACGGCCCTGTCCGGCCCGCTTTCTGCACAGGACGTGCCCTGCGGCGGCAGCTTTTCGTCCTTCGTGCAGGGGCTTAAGGACCAGGCGGTGGCCGAAGGGCATGATCCCGCGACGGTCGAACGGTTCTTTTCCGGCATCTCGAAAAGCGAGGCAGTGCTGAAGGCGGATCGTCGCCAGGGCATCTTTCAGGACCCGTTCATCACGTTTTCGAGAAAGCTGATCTCCCAGAACCGGCTGGACACCGGCCTGCAGAAGGCGCGGCAGTGGTCGGAGGTCTTCGACCGCATACAAAGTGAATACGGCATCGCCCCGGGCGTCCTGCTGGCCTTCTGGGCGTTCGAAACGGATTACGGCGGCTACCAGGGCGACTTCAACACCGCGAACGCGCTGGTGACGCTGGCGCACGATTGCCGCCGCCCGGAGATCTTCCGCCCGCAGGTCTTCTCGGCGCTGACGCTGTACGAACAGGGCGACTTCGACCCGGCGACGACCACCGGCGCCTGGGCCGGGGAAATCGGCATGGTCCAGATGCTGCCGAAGGACATCCTCGAAAACGGGGTGGACGGCGACGGCGACGGGCATGTCTCGCTGAAGACCTCGCCGCCGGACGCGCTCCTGTCCGGGGCGAAGATGCTGTCGCACCTCGGCTGGCGCCCGAACGAGCCGTGGCTGCAGGAAGTGGTGCTGCCGGAGGATCTTGACTGGTACGAGACCGGGCTCCAGACCACCAAGACCGTGGCGGAGTGGGAGCAGCTTGGCGTGCGCGCACGCAGCGGGCAACTGGACGATGGGCGGCTCGAGGCGTCGATCATCATCCCGCAGGGGCGCAAGGGCCCGGCCTTCATCGCCTACCCGAACTTCCGGGTCTATTTCGAGTGGAACCAGAGCTTTACCTACGTGCTGACGGCGGCCTACTTCGGCACCCGGCTGATGGGCGCCGAACCCTACGAGACCGGCAACCCGGAACCGGGCCTGTCCGGCGACCAGATGAAGCTGCTGCAGAGCAAGCTGGCCGAGCGTGGCTTCGACGTGGGCGAGATCGACGGCATCCTCGGCAGCGGCACGCGCAACGCGGTGCGGGACGTGCAGAAGGAACTGGGCCTGCCCGCCGACGCATGGCCGACCGCGACGCTGCTGAACCGGCTCTGATACGGGCCGCGCGCGCCATCTGACCGGGGTTCGATCCTGCAGGGGGCGCGCGGTTCATCTGAGAGTTGAACGACGACGCTGGAACCGCCGCGCCCCGCCGGCGTTTTGCCGGCATGATACGCTATCTCGTCCGAACCCTGTTCTGCGGCACCCTCGTGGAGGACGACGCCCCGCGGCGCGTCCGCACCCCGGGTCCCGCATGATCGCACGCTTTCTGCCCATGGCGCTCGTGCTGCCGGTGCTGGCCGCCTGCCTGCCGCAGGACACGGTGCTGCCCGACGACATACCGCCCGCATTCCAGGGGCGCTGGGGCATCAACCCTGCCGACTGCGACCCGACCCGCGCCGATGCCAAGGGTTTCCTCGGGATCGGGCCCACCATGCTCACCTTCTATGAAAGCCGCCACAGGCTGGAACGGGTGACGGAGGCCGGGCCGGATCATCTGCGCGCCTCCTTTGCCGCAAGCGGCGAGGGGCAGACCTGGGGCTCGGAGTTCCTCTTCGACCTGCAAGCCGACGGCCAGACCCTCATCCGCCGCGACGTGGAAGGTGCAACCGTATCCGATCCCCTCGTGTACAACAGGTGTACCTGACATGGCGGAACCGACGATTACCCGTATCGCCCTGGCGCCGTCGGACGACGTGCCGAACAATCCGGAGCTGCCGGTTGTGCTCTACAAGGGCGCCTTCGACAGCGGTGGGCCGGACGAAACCTGCGCCATGCTGAAGGCCAACGGCTGGAGGGGCACATGGGTCTACACCGTCTTCCCATACCACCATTACCACCCCGACGCACACGAGGCGCTGGCCGTGGCAAGCGGTTCTGCCCGGCTGCAACTGGGCGGTCCCGGCGGCCGGACGGTTGCGGTAGAGGCCGGGGACGCGCTGGTCCTGCCCGCGGGGACGGGCCATTGCCGCGTGTCTCAGTCGGAGGACTTCCGCATCTGCGGCGCCTATCCGCCGGGGCAGGAGGGCTACAGCACCCGCCGCAAGGGCGAGATGCAGGCAGGCGACTGCGCCGCCATCGCCGGCGTGCCGCTGCCGGAGACCGACCCGATCCTCGGCATGGCCGGTCCGTTGCGGGGGATCTGGCGCAACCTGCATTGAGGCGCAGCGGTTCGTAGGGCGGGGCTTTGCGCCGCCTCCCGCCCCGGGCCGGGGCGCGGTCAGGAAATGATCTCGAACTTCACCACGTCGACCATGCCCCGGTCTGTGATCTTCAGGGCGGGGATCACCGGCAGCGCGAGGAAGGCCAGCTGCAGGAACGGCTCCTCCAGCGTCACGCCCAGCGATTTCGCAGCCGCGCGGAGGTCTTCCAGCGTGTCGCGCACCACCTCGAACGGCTCAAGCGACATCAGGCCCGCCACCGGCAGCGCCAGTTCTGCCAGGACGATCCCGTCCCGGACGACGACGAACCCGCCCTCGATCTCACCCAGCCGGTTGGCGGCCACGGCCATGTCCTCGTAGGAGACGCCCACGCAGGCGATGTTGTGGTGGTCGTGACAGACGGTGGAGGCGATGGCCCCCGCCTTCAGCCCGAACCCCCTGACGAAGCCGGTGGCGATGTTGCCGTTTCTGCCATGCCGCTCCACCACCGCGATGCGGACGAGATCGCGGCCGGTGTCCGGGGCCTTGTCGCCATCGGCGATCGCGATGTCCTCGTGCAGGTGGTCGGTGAGGATCTGGCCCTCGCGGATGCCGATCACGTCGGTCTCCACTCTGTTGCCACGGCGGCGGAAGTCCGTGGCGCTGACCCTGGGTGCCCTGACCGACCCGCGCCCCACCGGCTCGATCACCTGCCGCGCGGCAAAGGCCGCGTCCGACAGGACCACGCCGCCCGCCATGACCATGCGCGCATCGCAGGCTTCGAGCGAGCCGAGCGCCACGATGTCCGCCCGCTTGCCCGGGGCGATCATCCCGCGGTCCTTCAGGCCGAACGCCTCTGCCGCCGACAGCGTCGCGGCACGGTAGGCCGCCAGCGGCGGCGTCCCCAGCCGGATCAGTTCGCGGATCATGTAGTCGAGGTGGCCGTGCTCGCCGATGTCAAGCGGATTGCGGTCGTCGGTGCACAGGCACATGTAGGGCGCCGTCCGTTCGTCCAGCAGCGGCTGCAGGGCGTGCAGGTCCTTGGAGACGGAGCCCTCGCGGATCAGCACCCGCATCCCCTTGCGCAGCTTCTCGAGCGCCTCGGTGGCCGAGGTCGCCTCGTGTTCCGTCCGGATGCCCGCCGCGATATAGGCGTTCAGGTCGCGTCCCGAGAGCAGCGGACAATGCCCGTCGATATGCCCGCCGTCGAAGAGCGCCAGCTTCTCCATGCAGCCCGGATCGCGGTGGATCACCCCGGGATAGTTCATGAACTCCGCCAGCCCCAGCCCGCTCCCGTGCCCCATGAGCGCCTGCAACGCCGCCGCGTCGAGTTCCGCCCCGGCGGTCTCCATATGCGTCGAAGGCACGCAGGAGGACAGCTGCACGCGGATGTCCATCAGCGTGTGCAGGGAGGCCTCCTGGAAGTACCGGATGCCCTCTGCACCGATGACATTGGCAATCTCGTGCGGATCGCAGATCGCGGTGGTGACGCCGCGCGGCCCGACGCAGCGGTCGAACTCGAACGGCGTGACCAGTGAGGATTCGATGTGCAGGTGGGTGTCGATGAAGCCCGGCGCGAGGATTGCGCCACCGACGTCGATCACCTCACGTCCCTCGTAGGTCTCGAGCGTGCCGACGATCCGGTCGCCACAGATCGCCACGTCGCCGTCGAGCAATTCCCCGGTGACGAGATCCAGCAGCCGGCCGCCACGCAGCACGACGTCCGCCACCTCGTCGCCGCGCCCCTGCGCGATGCGCGTTTCCAGAATACCCATGCCCGCCGCCTCCTGCCTGACTCGGGTCCACGGTACACGACCCACCACCGGGGAAAAGAGCCCCGGGGGGATCGAAGCCCGGCCCGCGCTTTCTTCGAAAGCTCGCCCGGTCTCCGACAGGCGCGCCCTTCCGGCGCGCAAGGGGCTCCGCCCCTCGGCCTTCGGCCTCACCCCGAGGTATTTGGACCAAGATGAAGAGGACATGCCCCCGATCCCTTCACCTTGGTCCAAATACCTCGGGGGAGTCGCGCCGAAGGCGCGGCGGGGGCAGAGCCCCCGGCGGGTCGCCTCGCGAAAGCGAGGAGAAACCCTTGATCTGTTCATCGATGGGTGCAGGTGGTCGAGAGGGTTTGCGCGCCCGGAGGGCGCGCCGGTCGGATTGCGGAGCAATCCGAAGCCGCCCTCAGCGGATCAGGGCCTTGATGCCTGCGGCGTGGTCCGGGGTTGCGGCGAGGGTGTCGGTGGCGAGGTCGCGCGCGGCGGCGAGCAGGTCACCTTCGACGATTCGGTCGATGAGGCCCCAGGTGAGGGCTTCTTCGACCGTCGCCTTGGCGCCGCCCATCAGGATCAGCTTGGCGCGGCTGGGTCCTGCCAGTGCCGCGAGGCGGGCGGGATCGGAGGGTTGCGGCAGGAAGCCGAGTTTCATCACCGGGTAGAAGATCCTGGCGCCCGGGACGGAGATGCGCAGGTCGCAGGCGAGGAACATGCCCATGGCGCCGCCCGCGACCGTGCCGTTCAGGGCGCAGATCGTCAGGCCACGGTGGCGGGCCAGCGCGCCGGAGAGCCGTTCCCAGAGCGGGGAAACGGCCAGCCCGGCCTTGGCGGCGTCGAGGTCGGCACCGGCGGAGAACACCTTGCCCGCGCCGGTCAGCACGAGGGCCCGGGCGTCGCGGGCATCCTCGGCGATGCCGGCCAGCCGCTCCAGCATGTCTTCGGTCAGGGAATTGGCCTTTTCGGGCCGGTCGATGGTGACGACCCAGAGGTCGCCCTCCCTGTCCAGCCGGATCACGCGACGCCGACCTTCGTGCGGATGTCGGGGTCGCGCAGCGAGATCTCGTCCCCGAGGAAGCTGTCGGCCTTGTCCGAGCACATCCACAGCAGGGTCTTTGCCACCCATTCCGGCGGGATGTGGTCTTCCCAGGCAAGCTGGCTGACCGGGTTGATGCCGGAGGCCTTGATCTCGCGCTGCATCTGCGTCGCCACGGTGCCGGGCGAGAGAGAGATCGCGCGGATGCCCTGGTCGCCGTATTCCTTGTGGGCCATCTTCGTCAGCATCAGCGCCCCGGCCTTGGAGGCGCAGTAGTGCGACCAGGCCTCGACCGGGCCATGTGCCGCGCCCGACCCGATCGTCAGGATCGAGCCGCCGCCCTGGGCCAGCATCACCGGCAGCGCGGCGCGCATGCCGTGGAAGACGCCCTTGAGGTTGATGTCGATCACCTGTCCCCAGGCGTCCGGGTCGGCCTCTGCCAGGTGCGCGATGGGTTCGATCACGCCCGCGTTGTTCACCAGGATGTCCAGCCGCCCGTGGGCCGTCAGGCAGTTGGCCACGGCCTGCTCCATCTCCCAGTAGCGCGATATGTCGCAAGGCACCGCCACCGCCTGCGGGCCGATTTCGCCCGCCAGATCGGCGACCGCCTCGGCGCTGCGGGCGACCAGTGCCACCTTTGCGCCCGCGGCCGCGAAGGCGCGTGCGGTGTCCGCGCCGATGCCGCGGCTTGCGCCGGTGATCAGCGCCACCTTGCCTGCGAGCTCTTGTCCTGTCTGATCCATGCCTTGCCCCCGGCTCCGGTTTCCCGGAAAACTGGTAAAGCCTGAAGGGTAGGGAATCCAGCCCCTTGACCGGACCTGCCCCGGTGCTGGACTTTGATGGATAACGAAAGTCACTGAGAAAGGTACATTATGAAACGCTTCGCTACCGCCTCTGCCCTGGCGCTCGTGCTGAGCGGCCCGGCTTACGCGGACATTACGCCGCAGCAGGCGTGGGACAGCCTCGAATCCTACATGTCCGGTTTCGGCTACGAGGTGTCGGCGACCGAGACGGCAAGCGGCGACACGCTGACCGTCACCGATATCACCATTACCGTCCCGGTCCCGGAGGAAGACGCCAGCGTCGGCGTCACCATGCCGGACATGACCTATACCGCGAAGGGCGACGGGTCGGTCGATCTGTCGATGCCGGAAAGCTCGCAGATCGTCATCACCTTCTCGGAGGACGGTGAGCCGTCGGAGGGCTCGGTCACGCTCGGCATGACGCAGAGCGGCATGGTCATGAACATCTCGGGCGACGAGAACGACATGCACTACGAGTACAGCGCCGAAAGCATGACCGTGACGCTCGACGAGATCGAGAGCCCGGAAGAGCAACTGCCGCCGGACGTGCTGAAGGCCTCCGTCTCGATGGGTCCGATGGAGGGGTCCGCCGACGTCTCGAAGGGCGCCGACACGCAGACGATCACCCAGGAGGTCACCTATGGCGACATCTCCTATGACTTTGCCTTCAAGGACCCCGAGAACCCGGCTTCCTCCGGCGTGCTGAAGGGCACCCTGCGCGGCCTGGCCGCGGCGGGCGAGACGACCGTGCCGCTGAACTCGGATTACGAGGATCCGGCCGCGATGTTCGCCGCGGGCTTTGCCGTGGATGCGACCATGGCGCACAAGGGCGGCACGACGGAGTTCAACTTCGTCGACGGGTCCGACACGGTGGCCGGCACGCTTTCCTCGGAATCGGGCGAGCTGGGCATGGCGATGTCCGAAGCCTCGATGACCTATGCGCTGTCGGCGGTCGGGCAGACCGTGTCGATGACCGTGCCCGACATGCCGTTCCCGATCGACGCGCGTTTCGGCGAGGCGGGCTTCTCGCTCGAGGTGCCGCTGGCGAAGTCGGACACGCCGAAGCCTGCGGGCCTGTCGATCCTCCTGGCGGACTTCACCATGGCGGACATGCTGTGGAACATCTTCGATCCGGGTCAGACGCTCCCGCGCGATCCGGCGACCATCGGTGCCAATGTCGAGGCCGAGGTGACGCCCTTCGTGTCGCTGCTCGAACCCGATGCGATCGAGGAGGTCGAGAGCCAGGGCGGTGTGCCGGGCGAGCTGAACGCGCTGACGCTGTCGGACCTCGTGGTGCGCGCGGTCGGTGCGGAGGTGCTGGGCGAGGGATCGTTCACCTTCGACAACACCGACCTCGAGACCTTCGACGGCATGCCGCGCCCCGAGGGCCAGGTGAACCTGCAGGTCTCCGGCCTGAACGGGCTGATCGACAAGCTGATCGCCATGGGCATCGTGCAGGAGCAGGATGCGATGGGCGCGCGGATGATGCTGGGCATGTTCACCGTGCCGGGCGCCGAGCCGGACACCGCGACCTCGACCATCGAGTTCAACGCGCAGGGCCAGATCCTGGCGAACGGTCAGCGGATCAAGTGATCCTCTGACACGTGTCTGGAAGGGCGGGGCCGGGTCCCCGCCCTTTTTCGTTTGCAGGCAGTCATGCGGGCGCGCGTGCCGCGCGGCAGGTCCTGGTCTCGCCTTGCGGCGCGACCGGATTTAGGGGCGCTGCCCCTCGGCCTGCGGCCTCACCCCGGAGTATATTTGCAGCAGAGAAGCAGGGGGTCAGCCGCGCAGTGCGGGCAGGCCCACGCCGGTCGAGTCGAAGCCGCCGTCGACGGAGACGATCTGTCCGGTCACGTAGGCGGCCTTGTCCGAGCAGAGGAAGCAGATGACCTCGGCCAGCTCACGCTCTGTCCCGTAGCGGTTGAGCGGGATCGAATCGTGGTAGGCCTTGATGATCTCGGGGCTGTGGACGGCGATGGAGAGCTTGGTCTTCACCGGGCCGGGGGCCACGCAGTTCACACGGATGCCGTATTCGCCCAGTTCGGCGGCGTGCTGCTTGGTCAGGTGGATGACGCCCGCCTTCGAGGTGCCGTAGGCCACGCGCAGGGTGGAGGCGCGCAGGCCGGAGATCGAGGCGATGTTGAGGATCGCGCCGCGGCTTTCCTTGAGCGCCGGGGTCGCGGCCTGCGAGCAGAGGAAGACGCCGTCGAGGTTGGTTTCCATCACCCGCCGCCATGTGGTGAAGTCGCAGTCCTCGATCGGGCCGAATTCCGCCACGCCGGCATTGTTGACCAGCGCGTCGACGGTGGGCGACCAGGCGAGTGTGTCACGCATCATGGCGTCCACCTCCTGCGGGTTGGACACGTCGCGGCAGACGGCGAGGATGTTGTCGCGGTCGGCGGCCACCTTCTCCAGTTCCTCGCGGTCGCGGTCGACCATGGCGACCTGCCAGCCCATTTCGCGGAAGAGGTCGGTGGTGGCCAGCCCGATGCCCCGGGCGGCGCCCGTCACGATAGCGGTTTTCATTGGTGTCTTTCCTCCCGTTGACCGCCGCAGATAAGCAGAGCGCGGCGCGGTGGGGAAGGGGCGTGGTCGCAGGATGGGGCGCCGGCGGATGCCTTCGGGCCGGCGGGATGTTCGTGGGCGGGGCCGGTCTGGTCCGCGCCCCGTTCGGTCAGCCGCGCATCAGGTCGGGCAGGTCGCCGGTCAGGCCCGCGGCCTCGCGGATGATGCCGCGGCGCAGGCCGGGGACGGCGTTGACCGCCGCCATGCCCGCGTCTCGCGCCAGCCGCAGGAGCGGATTGTCGTTCGAGAACAGCCGGTTGAAGAGGTCCGTGCTGGCCGCGAGCGAGGCGGTGTCGAAGCGCCGCCAGCTTTGGTAGCGGGCGAGGACGGGGTCTGAGGCGATGTCTTCGCCGCGGGCGTTGGCGTGGCTCAGCACATGGGCCAGAGCCGCCACGTCGCGCAGACCGGCGTTCAGGCCCTGTCCGGCGATGGGGTGCATGCCGTGGGCCGCGTCGCCCACCAGCGCCAGCCGGGTATCGACGAAGCGGTTCGCCAGCGTCAGGTTCAGCGGGTATGTGAAGCGTTGCCCGGCCAGCCCGATCTCGCCGAGGAAGTCGCCGAAGCGGGGGCGCAGGACCTGCAGGTATTCCGCATCGCCGAGCGCGTCGATCGCCTTTGCGCGGTGTTCGGTCTCGCTCCAGACGATGGAGGAGCGGTTGCCGGGCAGCGGCAGGATCGCCAGCGGGCCGGAGGGCAGGAAGAGCTGATGGGCCACGCCCGCGTGCGGTTTTTCGTGCGAGATGGCGCAGACCAGCGCGGTCTGGCCGTAGCCCCAGCCGGTGCGCCGGATGCCCGCGCGGGCCGCGGTTCCGCTGGACCGCCCGTCGGCGCCGACCAGCAGCCGGCCCTTCAGCACCTCGCCACCGTCCAGCGTTACGGTCGCGCCCTCGGGTCCGGTGGTCTGGGCGATGACCCGGGCGCCGGCGCGGGGGGTGATGAGCGGCGAGGCCTCGGTCGCGGCCATGAGCGCGCGGCGCAGGAAGCGGTCCTCGAGCATGTAGCCCATCGGGCCTTCCTCGAGCTCGGCGCTGTCGAAATGCAGGCCGAGAAAGACCTGCGCCTCGCCCACGCGGCCATCGGTGACCTTGATCTGGCGCATCGGTTGCGCGTCGGCGGCCAGCCCGTCCCAGAGGTCGAGCGCCGCCAGCATCCGCTGCGAGGCCAGCGCCAGAGCGTAGCCGCGCCCGTCGAAGTTGTCGTCGCTGCGGGTTGCCGCGGGCAGGGCGTCGAGCACCACGCTGGTCAGTCCGGCGCGGGCGGCGGCGAGGGCAAGGGCCGGACCGTTCAGCCCGCCGCCCACGATGATCAGGTCATGTTCCATGAGGCGGAATATGGCGGCCCGCGCGGGATTGTCCATGCGCCTTCCCGCCGCTACTCCTGTTCCTGACGCACCGGAGCCGGGCGGAGGCATGGCCGCCGCCGCAAGGTGCTGCACGACAGGGAGCCCGACATGACCGACCGACCCAGCGCCGCCGACCTCGGACGCGCCATTGCCTCCGGCGAGACCGATCCGGTCCGGCTGACGCGCGACATGCTCGACGCGATCGAGGCGCATCCGCTGAAGGACCGCATCTTTGCCCGGATGACCCCGGAGCGCGCCATGGCCGAGGCCGAGGCCGCGGCGGAACGGGCGCGGCTGAAACTGCGGCGGCATCCGCTGGACGGGGTGCCGATCAGCTGGAAGGACCTCTACGACACGGCAGGCGTCGCGACGGAGGCGGGCTCGGCGCTGCTCAAGGGCCGGGTGCCCGCGCAGGACGCGGAGGTCTTGCGCACTGCGACGCTGAACGGGCTGGTATGCCTCGGCAAGACGCATATGTCGGAACTGGCGTTTTCCGGCCTGGGGCTGAACCCGTCGACCGCGACCTCGCCCTGCGTGAACGATCCCGATGCGGTGGCGGGGGGCTCGTCCTCAGGGGCGGCGGCGTCGGTGGCCTTTGGCCTTGCGGCGGCGGGCATCGGGTCGGACACCGGCGGCAGCGTCCGGCTGCCCGCCTGCTGGAACGACCTCGTGGGGCTGAAGACCACCACGGGGCGGCTGTCGCTGAAGGGGGTGGTGCCGCTGATCGTCAGCTTCGACACGGTGGGGCCGCTGTGCCGGACGGTGGAGGATGCGGCGCTGGTTCTGTCGGCGCTGGAGGGCAGCCCGGCGCCGGACCTGCGCGGCGACACGTCGCTGAAGGGGCGGCGGTTCGCGGCCCTGCAGACCGTGGTGATGGACGACCTCGACGACGCGCCCGCGCGGGCCTACGCGCAGGCGCTGGACCGGATCCGGGAGGCCGGGGCCGAGATCGTGCCGCTCGACTTCCCGGAGATCGAGGGGCCGAACAAGGACAGCGCCATGCTGTACACGGTGGAGGCCTGGGCGACCTGGGGCGCGGAGATCGACGCGCGGCCCGACCTGATGTTCCAGCCGATCCGCGAGCGGTTCGAGAGCGGGAAGTCGCACTCCGGCCCGGATTTCGAGGCGGCCTGGCAGCGGCTGCGCGCGGTGCGGGAAACATGGGCGCGGGCGACGGCCGGGTTCGACGGGGTGCTGATGCCCACGGCGCCCAATCTGCCGGAGAAGGCGGCGACGCTGATGGAACTGGGCGAGACCTACGTGAAGGCGAACCTCCGCACCCTGCGCAACACCCGCATCGGCAACCTGCTGGGCGGTGCCATCGTCACCTTGCCCGCCGGTCTGCCGAGCTGCGGCATCTCCGTCATGGCGCCGCCGATGGCGGAACACCGGGTGCTGCGGCTGGCGAAAGGCGTGGAGACGGCGCTGGCGGGCTGAGACGCCCCGGGACCTGCGGAGAATCGTGATCTTGGCAGGGGTCCGGCTTTGACGGCCGGGCCCTTTTCTATGCGGTTCAGGAGGGCGCGCCGGTGTCAACCGCCGGTGGCCAGAAAGGCGATCATCGTTCGGGCCGCCCGGCGCAACCGGGCGGGGCGGCACGTGGCGGGTGGGCCGGTCAGGGGGCCCGGATGCGCGCCATCCACGGCGCAGGGACGCAAATGGCGCGGTCCTGTCGTCGGGGCGCGGGGCTGAACCGTGACCGCGCGGGCGAAGTCATTGAGCACCATTGCGACTTTCGCGCCACATCGCCCCGGAGGTGCCCCAAGATTCTGGACAGACCGGGGGCAATAAACGTATCCTTCGTGCAACGCGGGGCGGAAAACGACCCCGACGCCCGAATGGGCATACCGAGGCAGTACAGAGCAGACCAGATGTTCCCCGAGCGGTTCTCGAACCTACCGGCCTATGCGTTCCCGCGTCTGCGGGCACTTCTCGACTCGACAGAGCCGGGCGGACCGGTGCGCCATATGTCCATCGGTGAGCCGAAGCATCCCTATCCGCTGTGGATCTCGGACACGCTTGTCGCGCATGCCCATGAATTCGCCAAGTATCCGCCGAACGAGGGCACGCCCGAGCTGCGCGGCGCGATCCGCGACTGGCTCTATCGCCGCTACGACGTGATGATGGATCCCGACACGCAGATCATGGCGCTGAACGGGTCGCGCGAGGGGCTCTACAACGCGGGCATGTCGCTGATCCCCGAACAGAAGAACGGCAAGCGGCCGGTCGTGTTGATGCCCAACCCGTTCTACCAGGTCTACATGATCTCGGCGATTTCGGTCGGGGCGGAGCCGCGTTTCGTGCCCGCTACGGCAGAGACGGGCCACCTGCCGGACTTCGCCTCTGTCGGGGCGGAGGTGCTGGACCGCACGGCGGCCGTCTACATCTGTTCGCCGGCCAACCCGCAGGGGGTCATGGCGGACGAGGGGTACTGGCGCGATCTGATCGGACTGGCGGAGAAGCACGACTTCGTCATCCTCGCCGACGAATGTTATGCCGAGATCTACCGCGACACGCCGCCGAAGGGCGCGCTGGAGGTGGCGAGGGACATGGGCGCCGACCCGGAGCGCGTGGTCTCCTTCCATTCGCTGTCGAAGCGGTCGAACCTGCCGGGGCTGCGGTCGGGCTTTGTCGCGGGCGGGCCGGAGAGCATCGCGCGGATGAAGCAGTTGCGCGCCTATTCCGGCGCGCCGCTGCCGCTGCCGATCCAGCGCGTGTCCGAAAAGCTCTGGGCCGAGGAGACCCACGTCACCGAGAACCGCGCGCTCTACGTCGAGAAGTACGAACTGGCGGACCGCCTGCTGGGCCATGTGCCCGGCTACATGAGCCCGGTCGCCGGCATGTTCCTGTGGCTGCCGGTCGAGGACGGCGAGGCCGCGACGCTGGAGCTGTGGCAGAAGACCGGCGTCCGGGTGCTGCCGGGCGCGTACCTGTCGAAGGACACTGCCGCGGGCAATCCGGGCAAGGCATATATCCGCGTGGCCATCGTGGCACCGCGGGACGAAACGGAAGAAGGGCTGACCCTCATCAGGGACACGCTTTACGGATAAGAAAAGACCGGCGCATCCGCCGGGGCACCGGCGCGCGACGGCGCCGAAGGTCCCGGAAGAGGGCGCAAGGACAAGAAAAGAGGCGAACACGACATGGCATCTTACCAGGCTCACAACTCAGGCCGCCGCCGCGATCCGCTGCTGGATTCCAACACCGCTCTGGTGCTGGAAAAGCGCGGGCGCGAACTGGTGGGCGTGGTTATGGTGATCGTGGGCTTTGCCGTCGCGCTGATGATCGCCTCCTACTCTCCGGACGATCCGTCGTGGCTGTCGGCCACGGACGCGCCGGTGCAGAACTGGCTGGGCCGGCTGGGCGCCTACATCGCCGCGCCCCTGTTCATGATCCTCGGGCTGGGCACATGGGCGCTGTCCTTCGCCTTTGCCGTCTGGGGCGTGCGCATGGTGGCGCACAAGGCCGAGGGGCGGTCGTTCCTATGCGTGATCCTCGCCCCGGTCTGGATGATGCTGTGCTCGGTCTATGCATCGGGCCTGCCGCAGGGCGGCGACTGGACGCATCACTTCGGTCATGGCGGTCTGTTCGGCGACATGGTCATGGGCTCGATCCTGACCGGTCTGCCGCTGTCGCCCGCGCTGGGGCTGAAACTGACCATGCTGGTGCTGGGTCTCGGGATCATCGGGCTGGGCGCCTTCGTTCTGGGCTTCACCCGCGAGGAGCTGGTGCGTATCGGCCGCTTCATGATGATCGGCGTGGTGATGACCTACGCCTTCCTCGTCCGGCTGACGGGCCGTGGCGCGCAGCAGGCCGTGGGCGCCGCCCGTGTCATGCAGGAGCGCAACGCCGAACGCCGTGCCTCGCGGGCTGCCGCTGCAGAGGCCGAAGCGATCTCTCACGAAGGCATCCCCACCGCGCCGCGCGTGAAGCGCGCCGTGCCGCCGGTCAACACGCTCGAGGTGACCGAGGACGACGTCGACTTCGACGATCCGGCCTTTGCGCCGCCGCCGGAGAAGACCGGGTTCCTGAAGCGCATGCCCTCGCTGATCCGGCGTGATCCGGCGCCGATGCCGCAGCCGGAACTGGTGGAGAACCTGATGGATCACGACGTGGACGCCCCCGGCGAGGATCGCATCCGGGCCAAGATCGCCTCGGCCGTGAATGCCCGCCGTCCCGTCCTGCCGACGCTCAGCGCCAAGCGGCCGGACCCGACGAAGCCGCTGACGAAGGGGCGGGGTCACGGCCCGCAGCCGCTTCTGATTTCGCAGCGCACGCAAGCCGCGGGACTGCCGCCGGAGCCGCCGATGACCGCCGGTCAAGCCGCGCTGCCGCCGGAACCGCCTCTGACCGCGTCGCGCACCATGAGCGCCGGGGCGATGGCCGGGGCCGCCGGCCTGCCGCCGCTGCATGCCACCCCGCGCGGAAGCGTGCCGCAGGCGCCCGGCGCGTCGCGCCCGATGAGCGCGCCCGTGGCAGAGGATGCGACGCTGCCTCCGCAGCCCGCCATGGCGGCCACCCCGCGCGTGGCCGAGCCGCACCGCACGCCGCCCGCCGACGCCTACACCGAGCTGTCGGACTTCGACGACTACGGCGACAGATACGACGACGGCTATGACGACGGCTACGACGACGACGATGTGGTGAGCCGCTTCGACGAGGACGACGACGACCACCGCACGCTGCCACCCGCGCCGCCGATGCCTGCACCGCCGGTCCATCGCGCCGCGCCGATGCAGGATGCGAAGAAGGTGGTGCAGCAGCCGGTCCGCAAGCCGGTGCAGCTTTCCACCCGCGCCAAGCTGGAAGCCCAGCCGAGCCTGAAGTTCGAGGACAACGCGCCCGAGTTCGAGCTGCCGCCGCTGTCTCTGCTGATGTCGCCGGAGCGGATCGAACGGCACCACCTGTCGGACGAGGCGCTGGAAGAGAACGCCCGGATGCTGGAATCCGTGCTGGACGACTACGGCGTGAAGGGGGAGATCGTCTCTGTCCGTCCCGGCCCCGTGGTCACCATGTACGAGCTGGAACCGGCGCCGGGCCTGAAGGCCAGCCGCGTGATCGGCCTCGCCGACGACATCGCGCGCAGCATGTCCGCCCTGTCGGCGCGTGTCTCCACCGTGCCGGGCCGCTCGGTCATCGGGATCGAACTGCCGAACGACAAGCGCGAGATGGTCTGCTTCCGCGAGATCCTCGCCGGCCGCGAGTACGGCGACGGCAACCACAAGCTGCCGCTGGCGCTCGGCAAGGACATTGGCGGCGACCCGATGGTCGCGAACCTCGCCAAGATGCCCCACCTGCTGATCGCGGGTACGACAGGTTCGGGCAAGTCGGTGGCGATCAACACCATGATCCTGTCGCTGCTCTACAAGCTGACGCCGGAAGACCTGCGGCTCGTGATGATCGACCCGAAGATGCTGGAACTCAGCGTCTACGACGGCATCCCGCACCTGCTGTCGCCGGTGGTGACCGATCCGAAGAAGGCCGTGGTGGCGCTGAAGTGGGTCGTGGGCGAGATGGAAGACCGTTACCGCAAGATGTCCAAGATGGGCGTGCGGAACATCGACGGCTACAACTCGCGCGTGGCGGATGCCCTGTCGAAGGGCGAGATGTTCTCGCGCACGGTGCAGACCGGATTCGACGACGAGACGGGCGAACCGGTGTTCGAGACCGACGAGTTCGAGCCGAAGAAGATGCCCTACATCGTCGTCATCGTCGACGAGATGGCCGACCTGATGATGGTCGCGGGGAAAGAGATCGAAGCCTGCATCCAGCGCCTTGCGCAGATGGCGCGGGCCTCGGGCATCCACCTGATCATGGCGACGCAGCGTCCGTCGGTCGACGTCATCACCGGCACGATCAAGGCGAACTTCCCGACCCGGATCTCCTTCCAGGTGACGTCGAAGATCGACAGCCGCACCATCCTGGGCGAGATGGGGGCCGAGCAGCTCCTCGGTATGGGCGACATGCTTTACATGGCGGGCGGGGCGAAGATCACCCGCTGCCACGGTCCGTTCGTCAGCGACGAAGAGGTCGAGGAGATCGTCAACCACCTCAAGGCCTATGGCCCGCCGGAATACGTGGGCGGCGTGGTGGAAGGCCCGGACGAGGAGAAGGCCGACAACATCGACGCGGTGCTGGGCCTGAACACGGGTGGCAACACCGGCGGCGAGGATGCGCTGTACGACCAGGCGGTGGCGATTGTCATCAAGGACCGCAAGTGTTCGACCTCCTACATCCAGCGCAAGCTGGGCATCGGCTACAACAAGGCGGCGCGCCTCGTGGAGCAGATGGAGGACGAGGGCGTCGTGTCCGCCGCCAACCATGTCGGCAAGCGGGAGATCCTCGTGCCCGAACAGGCCTGAGCGGCAGCCATTGTTGAACGTGCGAGGGGCGGGGAAGCGTGGCTTTCCCGCCTTTTTCGTGGCCGGGTTCGTTGGATCGGCGGAAACGGAACCGCGAAAGATCGGGATCGGTCGTGGCGCGGCGGACAGGCGGCTTTTCTAGCGCTCGAAGCACACCACGGTCATGACGTAGTCCACGTGGTCGGTGTCCCCCCAGAGCGGCAGGGAGAGACCCTCCAGCTTGCGGAAGCCGAGCACGCCCTTCGACCCCGAGGCATCGAAGAACTGCGCCTTTCCAAGGGTCGCGGCGTCGTGCGCCGCATTGAACGTGGGGCTGCCGGGCCGGCTGTGACGACGTTCCGAGAAGAGGGCGCCTTCTTCCTTGTCGAGGGCGAGCTGGCGCAGGTTGGGGCAGACGTAGATCAGCCGGAAGTCCACCGGCGCCCGGTCGTCCCCGTCGCGGATGACCTCTGCCACGCTGGCCGCCAGCTCCGGGGTGGCGATATCGACGATCTGCATCTCGTCGAAGCGCGGCGGGTGGGACACATCATGTCGCCAGGAGGACCAAACCAGAAGGGCACGACGCAAGGCCGGGCTCATCCGGGTCAGATACGGGGCGGCGTTATCCAAGGTTCACCTGTGCGAGCGATATCCTGCGTATCCAGAGGTCGTTTTCGGTCGAGTGCTTACCCACGCCCATGGTACCGTGCCGCATGCCCTCTGCTAAGACGTTTTTTCGACGAAGTTTGCCGGGATTCGGCGCCGGGGCGGGATACTTCTCATCGCCACGACGCCTTGATCGGTGGAACTTCGCCGATGATATGTGGTTTCACCTGCGCGGCTATCGCATATCAGGCGACGAACCGACACATGGAAGGCGACAAGAGCAGGAGACTCCGCATGATCCGCACCCTACTGGCCGCAGTGGCCGCCGTATTCCTGGCAGCCTCGGCACAGGCGCAGCAACTGTCGCTGAACGAGATTTCGCGCTATCTGAACACGCTTCAGACCGTCAAGAGCCCGTTCACCCAGATCAACTCGGACGGCACGATCTCCACCGGGACGATCTCCATCAAGCGGCCGGGCAAGGCCCGCTTCGACTACAACCCGCCGGAGCGCGGGCTGGTGCTGGTGTCGTCCGGGTCGGTCTACATCCTTGACCGCAAGCTGGGCGGCATGCCCGAGACCTACCCGCTCGAGCAGACGCCGCTGTCGATCATCCTCGCCCGCAACGTGAACCTCGGACAGGCGGGCATGGTGACCGGCCACAGTTTCGACGGGACGGCCACGGTGGTGACGGCGCAGGACCCGCGCCGCCCGGAGTACGGCAACATCCAGCTGAAGTTCACCGCCAACCCGACGGAGCTGCGGCAGTGGATCATCACCGATGGCGACGGGGTCAAGACGACAGTCGTGCTGGGCGGTCTGCAGAAGACCTCCATCCCCACAAGCGCGTTCCTCATCGATTCCGAGCTGAACCGATGACCGGGCCGGTCGCGTGAACCGGCGCACCCTCTTCCGTTCTGCCGCGGCGCTTCTGGGCGTGTCCGCGGCAGGCGGGACGGTGGCGGCACGCAACGGACGCAACCGCTATTACGACGGCCCCGTCAGCGATCACTTTGACGGGGTCCGTTTCTACAATCCCGAAGGGCAGGTGCCGAAGGGGTTCCGCGACCTGATGCGCTGGCGCTTCGGGCCGAAGCCCGCGGAATGGCCGGACGAGGTGGCGCTGTCGGGCAGCACGAGGCCTGCCGAACGGGTGCAGGACATGACCGTGACCATGGTCGGCCACGCGACGCTGCTGATCCAGACTGCCGGGCTCAACATCCTGACCGATCCGTTCTGGTCCGGGCGCGCCTCGCCCATGACCTTCGCCGGGCCGAAACGTGTGGTGGCCCCCGGCGTCGCCTTTGCCGACCTGCCGCCCATCGACGTGGTGCTGCTGTCGCACAACCATTACGACCACCTCGACATCGCCACCCTGCGCCGCCTGAAGGCCGCGCACGATCCGCTTGTTATCGCGCCGCTTGGCAACGACGCGCTGGTGGCGCCGACCGGCCTGCGCTGTCAGACGGTGGACTGGGGGCATTCGGTGGAGGCGGGTCCGCTGACGGTCCATTGCACGCCCTGTCACCACTGGTCGGCGCGGGGCGTGGGGGACCGGTCCATGGCGCTCTGGGGCGGGTTCGTCGTCACCGGACCGGCGGGCACGATCCTTCACATCGGGGACACGGGTTTCGACGGCGGGCGGCCCTATCGCGGGCTCGACCGCTTCGGGCCGCTCAGGCTGGCGATCCTGCCCATCGGTGCCTACGAGCCGCGCTGGTTCATGCGCGACCAGCACCAGAACCCGGACGAGGCGGTGCAGGGGTTGCTGCTGTCAGGGGCGGCCTATGCCATCGGTCACCACTGGGGCACGATCCAGCTGACCGACGAGGCACGCACGGCCCCGCTGACCGCCTTGCAGGAGGCGCTGGAGCGTCATGCGGTGGCGCCCGACCGCTTCCGCGCGCAGGCGCCGGGGGACACGTGGGACGTGCCCCCGATCACGACCTGACGGACTAGCGTGCGTGGCGGCAGCCGCGCAGCTGGCCTTGGTACATGATGGCGCGGTCGCCCACCGAGGACGAGACGCGCATCAGCCACGCCTTGCTGTTGTAAGACCCGCGGCGATAGCCGGAGCGGCCCTCGTGGTAGGCAAGGTACTGCCGGCGTGCGTCCCAGAGCGGGATGCCAAGCTGTTCCTCGGTCTGCTTCATGTACCAGCCCATGAAGTCCGTGGCGTCGCGGATGTCGTCGCGCCGCGCGTTGCGGCGTGCGCCGTCGGCCAGGTATTCGTCCCAGGTGCCGTCCAGCGCCTGCGAATAGCCGAACGCCGAGCTCTGCCGACCCATGGGAATCACGCCCAGCGTGAACCGCAGCGGCGTGCGCGCGTCGGAGTCGAACTTGCTCTCCTGGTGGATGACAGCCATCTGGACGTGCACCGGCACGCCCCAGCGGCGTTCGGTGGCCCGGAAGGCGCGGTAGTAGGTCGGGCGCTGCTGGAGAATCGCACAGGCATCGTCCAATTGGTTCGGGGACGTGCCGCTTCCGCCGCCGCCGCCTCCACAGGAAGCCGCCAACAGAATGATTACCAGCGCGCGAAGGGTTCTGCTCATCTGCCTCTCGCGTCGTTCGTTATTTTTGTTGTAGGGATTTTAACCCATTGCGGCCCGCTTTGAAATCACATTTCCTTTTGGGTGAGTCGCGGGGGTTGCATGATCAATCCGCAGGCGCTCGCCGCATTGGACACTGTTGGATGCGTCTCCACAGAGTGTTTCCGGCGGATTCATGGCAATTGTTGGACAAATCCCGCCCCGGAACGGTAAGAGTGGGGGAAAGCAAGGTGGAGCACATGCTGAGACAGCGCGCGAAATATCACCTGGGACAAGTCGTCCGGCACAGGAAACACCCGTTCCGCGGTGTGGTCTTCGATGTCGACCCGGAGTTCAACAACACCGAGGAATGGTACGAATCGATCCCGGAAGAGAGCAGGCCTGCGAAGAAGCAGCCGTTCTATCATCTGCTGGCGGAAAACGATCAGAGCTTCTACGTGGCCTACGTGTCCGAACAGAACCTGGTCGCCGATTACTCGGGCGAGCCGGTGGATCATCCCGACATCCCGGACCTGTTCGGGGCGTTCACCGATGGCAGCTACGAGCTGCATTTTGCGCTGAACTGACCGGCGCGACCATGCGGTGAAAGGAAAAGGCGGCCCGATGCGGCCGCCTTTTCCTTTGCTTATATCTCCGACTTCACGAGGTCGAGGAAACGGTCGACGGCCTCTTCGGACAGGTTCCAGTCGCAGACCAGCCGGCCACGCACGGACGCATCCGGGCCGTCGTCGGGCTCGGGCATGTGGTAGTAGACCGCGCCCTTCGCCAATAGCGCCTCGTGCTGGCGCAGCGGCAGGCGGAAGTAGATCATGTTGGCCGGCGTCTCGGTGGTGATCTCCACCCCCAGCGCGCCCAGCCCCTCCACCAGTCTGGCGCAGGTGGCGTTGGCCTTCTTCGCGAGATCGAGCCACAGCCCGTCGGCAACATAGGCGTTCATCTGCGCGGCGAGGTAGCGGTGCTTCGACAGCAGGTGGCCGGAGCGCATCCGCCGGAAGGGCAGGCCGCGCGCCTTTTCCGGGTCGAAGAAGATCACCGCCTCGACCGCCATGCAGCCGTTCTTTGTGCCGCCGAAGACAACGGCGTCGGCGCCGATCTTCCAGCTCATCTCGGCCGGGGTGCAGCCCAGCCGGGCCACGGCATTGGCAAAGCGGGCGCCGTCGAGGTGCACCGCCAGCCCGCGCCCCTTCGCGAGGTCGAAGAGCGCCTTCAGTTCGTCCAGCGTGTAGGTGTTGCCGCGCTCGGTGGTGTTGGTCACCGAGAGTGCGCCGCCAAAGGGCTGGTGCACGTCGCCTGTGTCCCAGAAGGCCCATGCCTTTTTCAGCGCGTCCGGCGTCAGGCGGTCGCCCGGCACCGCGGCGACCAGCTTTGCCCCGCCGGTGTAGAACTCCGGCGCGTTGCATTCGTCGACGTGGATATGCGCAAGCCCGGAGCAATAGACGGCCTGCCAGGGCTGGACCAGCGTGCCCAGCACCAGCGCGTTCGCCGCCGTGCCGCCGGGCATCAGGAAGACCTCGGCGTCCGGGGCCTCGAACAAGTCGCGCAGGGCGGCCTTGGCGGCCTCCGTCTCCGGATCGTTGCCGTAGCCGTGCTGGTAGCCGGTGTTCACGCGCGCCAGCGCCTCCATCACCTTCGGATGGACGGGACCTGCGTTGTCGGATGCAAAATTCATGTGCCCTCTCCGGTCATGTGGGCTCCTCGATGATGTGGTCTTCCCAGTCGTCCTCGCCGACCTCGAACTCCGGCACCGTCGCGCCCTGCATGCTGACGCCAGCCTTGTGCACGCTGTCGGGCGATCCGGTCAGCAGGGGGTGCCAGTCGGGCAGGGGGTTGCCGTTGTTGAGCAGCTTGTAGGCGCAGGTCTCCGGCATCCAGTAGAGATTGTGATGCAGGTTGGCCGGCGACAGGACGATGCACTCCGGCACGAACTGGTGGCGGATGGGGTATTGCGAACAGCGGCAGGTCGAATCGTCGAACAGGCGGCAGGCGACGCGGGTCAGGGCGACCTCGCCGGTGTCCTCGTCCTCCAGCTTGTTCATGCAGCACTTGCCGCAGCCGTCGCAGAGCGCCTCCCACTCGTCCTTGGACATGTCCTTGAGGCGCTTCTTCTCCCAGAAACGCGGGGCCAGGCCTGGACGGGCGATGGGCTCTGTCACAGCGCCTCCAGTATGCCGCGTGCCGTCACGCAATCGGCGTCCATCTGGGTGATGAGCGCGTCGAGCCCGTCGAACTTCAGCTCCGGGCGGAGGTATTCGACCAGCGCGACCGACAGCGTGGCCCCGTAGAGATCGCCGGTGAAGTCGAAGAGGAAGGTTTCGATGTTGGGCACCTCGCCGTCGAACATCGGGCGCACGCCCACGGAGGCCGCGCCGCGATAGCTGCCCCGGTGCGGCCCGTCGCGCACATCGACCAGCACCGCGTAGACGCCGAACTTCGGCGGGTGCAGCCCTTCGATCGACATGTTGGCGGTGGGGTAACCCAGTTCCCGGCCGCGCTGTTCGCCGCCGATCACCTCGCCCTCGATACGGTGCCAGTGGCCAAGGAGCTTTGCAGCGTCGCGCGGGCGCCCCTCGGACAGCGCGTCGCGGATCGCGGAGGAAGAGACGACCAGCCCGTCGGTCTCCATCAGTTCGGCGACCGTTACGCCGAAACCCATCTCTTCGCCGAAGGCCTTGAGGTCCGCCACGGTGCCCGCACGGCCCTTGCCGAAGCAGAAATCGGCACCCACCACCACGTTGACGAGGCCGAGACCCTTGCAGATCACCCGCTCGGCGAATTCGCGGGGCGAGAGCGAGGCCATCGCCGTGTTGAAGTTCAGCTGGTAGAGCACGTCGACGCCCAGCTTTTCCAGCCGGGCGGTGCGGGCCTCGGCGCTCATCAGCCGGAAGCTGGGCGCGTCGGGGGCGAAAAACTCCCTCGGGTGCGGCTCGAAGGTGAGCACGCCGAGGGGGGCTGTGGGCACCGCCTGCAGGGCGAGGCCGATCACCGCCTGGTGGCCGAGGTGGACGCCGTCGAAGTTGCCGATGGCGACGCTTGCGCCCCGGTCCCCGGGCCTCGTGTACTGGTAGTCTCTGACGATCCGCATGCCTGCGGCTTAGAGCATTTCCGGCGGAAGGTGAAACCGGTTTTGGCATCGTGCCCGTCAGGCGTGACCCGCGGGTGAGGCACGGCCACACACGGTCCCCCTCAGAGGCATTTTGGCCAGGATGAAGGCGTCTGTGGGTCTCAGGCGGGATGGGCCTGTGCGATGGCCGCGGCGATGCGGGCAATACCCTCGTCGATGCGGTCGGAGGGGATGGAGCTGTAGCCAAGGCGGTAGAAGTGGTGCGGCACCTCCGGGCCGGTGAAGAACGGGGCGCCGGGTTCGATGAGCACGCTTTCGCGGCGGAGTGCCAGACCCAGATCGCGGGTGTCGATTCCGTCGGGGGCGCGCATCCAGAGGCTGGAGCCACCGTGTGCGCCCTTGCCGGCCACCAGCAGGCCGTGGTCGGCAACGGCGCGTTCCATCACCTCGCGTCTTGCAGCCAGCGCGCGTCCGATGCGGCGGACGAGGGCGTCGTAGTGGCCGAGGCGGAGGAACTGCGCGGCGGTGCGCTGGATGTGGCCGGGCGGATGACGCAGGACCGAGGCGCGGAGCGCGCGGGCCTCGCGGATGAAGGGGGCGGCGCCCACGAGGTAGCCGAGGCGCAGGCCGGGGAACAGAGATTTGGAGAAGCTGCCGACGTAGATCACCCGACCGTCTTCGTCGAGGCTTTTGAGGGCGGGAGAGGGCGCGTCGAGATAGGCCATCTCGAACTCGTAGTCGTCCTCCACGATGACGGCGTCGAGCTCGGCGGCACGGGTCAGGAGCGCCTCGCGCCGGGCGCGGGGCAGGGTGGCGGAGGTGGGGCACTGGTGGCTGGGCGTGGTGAAGATCACCCGCGTGCCATCAGGGACGAGGTCCGGCGGCAGGCCCTCGTCGTCGACCGGGACGGCGTGCACCTCGCTGTCGGCCTGGGCCAGCAGTTGTTGCAGCGCGGGATAGCCCGGCGTCTCTACCGCCACGCGCTGCCGCACGGCCAAAAGGTGCGTCGCGAGCCAAAGCGCGTTCTGCGCGCCCAGCGTGATCAGGATCTCCTCGGGGCGGGCGTGGATGCCGCGCCGGGGCAGCGTGTGATGGGCGATGAAGCGCACCAGCTCCGGGTCGTCGGCGTCGAACTGGTCCTGGGTGAGGGCGTCGAAGTTCTTGGCCCCCAGCGCCTGCATCGCGCAGAGCCGCCAGTTGGCGTGATCGAAGAGCGTGGGATCGGTCTGGCCGTAGATGAACGGGTAGCGGTAGCGCGCCCAGTCCGGCGGGCGCTCCATGTCGAAGGCGGGGCCTCCGGCGTAGCGGCGCGGCAGGGCGGCGTCCCAGTTCACCCGGTCGGTGCGGGCGGCGACGGGGCGGAAGTCCGGCGGTTCGGGCGCGTTGTCGCTGACGTAATAGCCCGACCGCCCGCGCGCCGTCAGGTAGTCGTTGGCCAAGAGTTCCGTGTAGGCCAGCGTCACGGTGATCCGGCTGATACCGAGATGCCGGGCGAGGGCGCGGGTGGAGGGCAGTTTCTCTCCGCGCCGGAAGCGGCCGGAGAGGATGCCCTCTGCCACCAGTTGCTGGATGCGCGCCTGAAGGGTGCCCTGCGCCCGAGGGGCGAAGTGGAAGGTCTCGACCGGGATTGCCATGGGGCGACGCTAGACTGGACTTATCGGGCGCGCAATCTGGTCTGATCGGCGTTCAGGTCTTTTCGCGCTCGCCGAAGATGGCCGACCCCACGCGGACATGGGTGGCGCCAAGGGCGATGGCCTCTTCGAAGTCGGCACTCATGCCCATCGACAGGCCGGTCAGCCCGTTGCGCTCGGCGATCTTCTTGAGCAGCGCGAAGTGCAGGGAGGGCGTTTCCTCCACCGGCGGTATGCACATCAGGCCCGCGACCGGGAGGTCCAGCTTGCGGCATTCGGCGACGAAGGCGTCGGCCTCCTTCGGCAGCACGCCGGCCTTCTGGTCTTCCTCGCCGGTGTTGACCTGCACGAAGAGGTCCGGGCAATGGCCCATCTCCTGCGCCAGCCGGGCCAGCGCGCTGGCGAGCTTCGGACGGTCGACGGAGTGGATCGCTTCGAACAGCTCCATTGCCTGCCGGGCCTTGTTCGACTGGAGCGGGCCGATCAGGTGTACCTCGACCCCGTCAAAGCGTTCGCGGAAATCGGGCCACTTGCCTGCCGCCTCCTGCACGCGGTTTTCGCCGAAGAGGCGGTGACCCCCTTCCAGCACGGCCTCCACCCGTTCGAGCGGCTGCACCTTGCTGACCGCGATCAGCCTTACCTCGGAAGGGTCACGGTCGGCGGCCTTGCAGGCGGCCTCGACTCGGGTGCGGATGTCATTCAGTCCCATGGTTCGTCTCCCCAGGCGTCCAGGAATGGCGCCAGTTCCGTCTCGTATTTCCGCCATGCCTCGCGCCGTCCGGCGTGGATCGGCTGGCGCACCTGTGCAAGGCTCAGCGTCTTCACCTTGCCCGCCTGCTTGTGGAACGTGAGGCAGGTGTCCTCCCAGTCCAGCCCCGCCGCGGCAATCAGCCTGCGCGATTCCGTCTCTGCATCGGCGACGAGGTCCTCGTAGCGGATCTCGTGGATCTGGCCGGGCAAGCGGTTGCGCCAATGATCGACCTGCGCGCGGAACGCCCGGATCTCGGCAGCAATGGTGCCGAGGTCGTTGGCGTAGCGGTGCGTGCCCAGCCGGAAGTGGTTCTTGTAGATCGACAGCGCGATGTCACGCGGATCGCGGTGCACGACGATGATGCGTGCGCCCGGCAGACCCTTGGCGATCAGCCCGAAGATCAGCTGAGAGCGGATCGACTTGTCGGTCACCACGCCGCTGACGGCGCCCGTGTCGCGCCGTACGCCGCGCCGGTAGGCCATGGCCCAGCGGTCGAGGTCGGCCGCGCCCATCTTCGAGAGGGGCTTCATTTTCTCGGCGGGGCCGAACAGGCGCACCGCTTCGCGCAGGGCATGTCCCATCTCGCCGCCCGCGACGGCCTGTGAATGCGCGCCGATGATCTGTTCCACAAGGGTCGTGCCCGACCGAGGCATGCCGGTCACGAAGACCGGGCGGAGGGGCAGGGACGCCGTGCCGGCGGGCGGAGCCAGATTGTCCTGCGCGCGGGCATAGGCTGCCCATTCCGCATCGCGCGCCGCGGCATCGAAGGGTGCCAGCCTTGCCTGCGCGGCGTTGGCGGCGTCGAGATAGCCGAAGACGCGTTCCGTTTCGCCCGCATCCTCCGCCGCCTTGGCCAGCGCAAAGCCAAGCTGCATCCGCCCCTGGTCGTTCAGGCGCGGGTCGGTCCAGAGTTTCCGCATCGCACGAACCAGAGGATCGCCGGGTTTCAGCTTCAGCCCGGCCACCAGCATCCGGTAAAGCTCCGTCTCCTGCGGGGACTGTTTCAACAGGCGGCGCAGAATCGTCTCCGCCCCGTCGAAATCGCCGATCTGCTGGAGGTATTGCGCCTTGTCTGCCCGCGGCTTCAGCGCCTTCGGGTCCGCCTTGATGGCCTCGTCATAAAGCGCGCGCACGCGGTCCTCGTTGCCCAGCCGCGTGTGCGCGCGGATCGCCGCCTCGCGCACAGACGCCTCACCGGGCAGGGCCCTCAGTGTCTCGTCCAGTGCGGCGGCCGATGCGGCGGTGTCGCCGATCAGGTCCAGCGCGCGGGCCATCTGGAAACGGATTTCCGGCGCGCCGCCGGATGGCATCAGCAGGGTCTTCAGCAGCGCCAGCGCCTCTTCGGGGCGGTCGGCCCGGATCAACGCCTGGGCCTGCGCGAACTGCGCCTTGATCTGCTGCGGGGTCATGCGGGTCCTGCCGTTGTCATGGACAGGGGCGGTTCAATCAAAAACCGCCACAAAAGAAAAGAGCGGACGCAAGCGCCCGCTCTTCCCTAAGCCGAATGGCTGGTGTCCTTAGAAGGACATTGCCAGACCCAGCGAGAAGGAGTCCCAGTCGTCGCCGGCTGCATCTTCGCCGTTGCCGTAGCCGAACTGAACTGCGAGACCGCCGCCCAGGTCGTATGCAACTGCCAGGCCGTAGCCGTCTGCTTCTGCACCGTCGACGCCGCCGACGTTGTCGTACTTACCGTAGTTCAGGCCGACGGACAGAGCGTTCATCTCGTAACCGATGCCGATTGCGGCGTGCGTCTGGTTGTCTGCGCCCGAAGCTTCGTAGTCCAGCTCGGAGTAGGACGCACCGATCTTGAAGCCGGATGCCAGGGTGGTATCGACCGACAGACCGATCAGCGAACCGAAGTCGTTCTGGTCCTGGTAACCCAGGCCAACGTTGACTTTGGTGCCTGCGAGGTCGCCGGAGTATTTGAAGCCGAGGCCCCAGACAACGTCATCGTCGGAGTCGGGGTCGACGGACGGTGCGATCGGCTGAGCGTTCGGGTCGTCGTCGATTTCGGCGGACAGAGCGGCTGCGAAGTCACCGAAGGTGTAGGTGAAGCGCGCGATCTGGCCATCTTCACGACCGTCGAAGCCGGAGTTGGCGTTGAAGCCCGGGTGCTCGGTCTCGGAGTCGTCGATGGAGCCGGCTGCCAGGTTCATTTCCTGCATGGCCCAGTCGAACGCACCGTCGGTGTCGCCCATGTCGAGGCGAGCGTTGCCGTATGCGACCCAGACTGCGAAGTCGTCTTCTTCCTGGGTTGCGATGCCGTTCTGAGCTTCCTCGAACTTCACCTTGGTCCCGAAGGTCAGGCCGTTGTCGGCTTCACCGGACATGGTGAAGGTGACGTCGACGTCGGTGAAGAACTGGGTCACACCATCGTCGTTGGCGGCGGTGCCGTAGCGGTTACCACCAATAATACCCATTTCGGCAGCACCGGTGACAGTCACTTCTGCCGCGGCTGCGCCTGCGAATGCGACCAGAGCGGTGGACGCGAACAGGATCTTTTTCATTGTTTCCCTCATGTGTTCAAAGGCACGTACCAAGCCGGTGCCCCGGCCTTGATGTGCTTTCTATGCGCCCCGAGGGTCCTTCAGTGCAACCCGCTCAAAAGGCTCGTCCGTCCAAAGCGGATCAGTGATGCGCAATTGCCACAAAGCACTGGATGGCCGGGCGTTTGTGACATTTGTTGCGCGAAAAGCTGCCGATCGTTGACGGGTTGCCGGTTGCCCTTTGCGCTTGTAATGAGATGCAGGAGGCAGTTCGGAACGGTCACGACAGGGAGATACACCTTATGAGCAAGCGCAGAGTACCCTCGCGGATCCTGCTTGGGGCGGGCCTTGTCGGAATCGTTCTGCTTGAAGCGGGATGCGGGCTTGGCGGCCCGCGTGCGCGTCAGGCGGCGGTGAACACGCCGACCAACGACGAGATCCTCGCCGAGATCCAGGAACGCGAAGGCGCGAAGGGGCGGTCGGACTCCTCGATCTTCGACATCTTCAAGCCGCGCGGCGACCAGGGGCAGATCGGTTCGGTCAACAAGTACCTGTGGAACGCCTCGCTCGAAGTGCTGAATTTCCTGCCGATTGAAACGGTCGATCCCTTCACCGGCGTCATCACCACCGGCTACGGCACCCCTCCGGGTGGCAGCCAGCCCTACCGTGCGACCATCCTGATCAACGACCCGGCGCTCGACGCGCGGTCGCTGAACGTCACGCTGGCCACCCGCGGCGGCCCGGCCTCGGCCTCCACCGTCCGCGCCATCGAGGACGCGATCCTCACCCGCGCCCGCCAGCTGCGCGCCCGCGACGCACGGCTCTGACCCCGGGCTGAAGCGGCAGGAGTGACAAGGCCCGGCTCCGTCCGGGCCTTTTGCATGTCCGGCCCGCCTCGCCTGCGGTGTATCTCGGGCGCGGACCCCGACCTTCATCTTGGCAAAATACCAAAGAACGGTGCAGCCTGCAAAGTCGCCACGACAGCGGCCGGCGTCTGTCTTGGCAGGAAAGCGGTTCAGTCCCGCACGGGACGCGGCTCCAGCTCGGCCAGCCGGGCCACCCACTCGAGGTGCTGCGGCAGGCAGACGGAGGCGAGGTCGTAGTGCTCCTGCACGAAGGCGCGCCCGTTGGCGCCCAGACGGGCGCGCAGATCGGCGTCGTCGAGCAGGGCGCACAGCCGCTCCACCAGCGCGTCGCGGTCGAAGAAGTCCACCATCAGCCCGTTCTCGCCTTCGGTCATCACCTCGCGGACCGGTTCGGTGCCCGAGGCGACGATGGCCGCTCCGGCGCTCATCGCCTCCAGCAGCGACCACGACAGGACGAAGGGGTAAGTCAGGTAGACATGCGCCCGGCTCACCTGCAGCATCGCGAGGAAGCGGTCGTATGGCACCCGCCCGAGGAAGTGCACCCGGTTCCAGTCCGGCGTGGCGATGCGCCCGCGGACCTCGTCGATGAAGATCTGCTTCCACGTCTGGCCCTTGGGCGGCTTGGACCCGTAGGAAACCTCGTCGCCGCCCAGGATCACCACATGCGCGTTCGGGCGCCGCTTCAGGATGTCGGGCAGGGCGCGCATGAAGATGTGGTAGCCGCGGTAGGGCTCAAGGTTGCGGTTGATGAAGGTGATGACCTCGTCGTCCCGCGTCAGTGTCAGGTCGTCGGACACCGCCAGCCGCGCACCCGGGTCGGGACGGACCGTCTGCGTGTCGATGCCGTCATGGGCGACGGTGATCCGCTCCTGCCAGTGCTCGGGGAAGGTCGAGGCCTGGAACCCGGTGGGCGAGATCCCGGCATCCATGACCTCCTCGTGCAGGCGGTTGTTGAGGTTCTTCATCCGGATGCGCAGCACGTCGGCCTCCGGGCTCTTCGAGGGGAACTCCGGGTCGAAGTGCAGGAAGGGCTGTTCGGTCAGGTGGTAAAGCTCGCAGTAGAGGCCGAGGCGCGCGTCGGGCCACACGTCCTTGAGGAACATGGATTCGCCCCAGCCGTGGTGCGCGCAGATCACGTCCGGCTCGAACCCCTGTGCCTTCAGCCCCTTGGCGCCGCGGTAGCAGGAGGTGGCGCGCACCAGCTTGGTTTCGAAATCGGCGAGCCACGGATGGATCTTCGGCGTGCTCTGCCCGTTGATCGCGTAGGGCACCACCTGGACGCCCTGCCAGACCTGCGGTTCCTTTACCTTGCAAGTCAGCGCGACGACCTGATGGCCCTGCCGCACCAGAGCGGGCGCCAGGTGCTTGTACTGGCCCGGGAAATTCTGGTGGATCAACAGGATCTTCATATGCTCGCCCTCGGTACGCCCGCGCCCTCTGAACAGGGGCGCTTCGGGCGGCACTTTAGGCGGGAAGGGCAGCGATGTGAAGCGGTTTGACGCGGGCGTGGCGCGCGGAAAGCAAAAGGGCGGCCCGAAGGCCGCCCGCAGGTCATGCAAACGTCTGGTCGAAACACCTTTGAAAAAGCGATCCCGGGGTTCGAAATCCGGGCCCCTGGGGTCTGCGGTCACACTCGCGCGCCCCTCCTAGAGGCGCTGCATGACATCCGTGTGACCCCAGGTGACAGCCGTGTGAAAAAAGCCGGCCGGTCTACTCCGCCGCAAGCCGGAAGGAGGCGCGGGACCCGAGGAAACGGCCCGCGGCCTCGCCCGCCAGGTGGGTGATCCGGCCTTCGCAGACCGTCGCCTCCACCGCGCGGGTACGCGGGTTCACCACCACAAGGTCGGCCCGGCGGCCATAGTCGATCACGCCCCGGTCCGGCAGCCGCAGGATTTCTGCCGGGCCGGCCGAGATCAGCGCCCAAGCGTGCGGCAGGTCGAGGATGTTCTCGTCCACCAGCCGGAACGCGGCCTGCAGCAGCGATGGGTAGTGGTGGTCCGAGACCAGCGCATCGCAAAGCCGTTGCCGGACAAGATCCAGACTGCCCGGACATCCCGGCCGCACACCGCCGCGCAGCAGGTCCGGCGCGCCAAGGACGACCGGATCGCCCACCGCCTTGGCCAGCGCGGCAGCGGCGCGACGCGCCGGGAACACGCACAGCTTCGCGCCGATCTGCGAGTGGTATTCCCGCGTCTCGCCGTCCGCATCGCGCAGGCTGCCGTAGCTGACGCCCAGGGTATCGAAGGCCTCCGCCAGCCGGCAGAGGAAGCGCGGCACATCCCGGCGCATGGCGCGTGCGGCACGGACGGCGGCGTGGTGGTCCTCAGGCGTGCGACCGGCCTGCGATGCCCATTGCGCCAACCGCACGGGATCGACCTCGGCCAGAAGGCCCGCCTCGTCCAGCGTGTTGGCGAAGAGCACGAGGTCGACCCGGTGCCGCCGGACCGCGGCCAGCAGCCGGTCCTGCGTGTCGGCGGTGTGCGTCTCGCAACGGATCTGCACCCGCAGATCGGTCAGCGCGCGGCGGCCGTAGGCATCGAGCGCGCGCAGCAGAGCCTCGGCCCGGTCCGGGGCGCGGTTGCCGCCTTCCCAGCTCCAGGCTTGCGATATCCACCCGGTGGTCACGCCGTTGGCGGCGGCATCGAGGTCCGTGGCGCGCAGGGCGGTGTCCAGAGGGATCGCGTCGCCGGGACGCGGGGCAAGGTGGCGTTCGAAGGCGCTGCCGTGCAGGTCGACGATCCCCGGCAGCACGAGGTAGCCGCTCAGGTCGACCTCGGGCAGGGGACCCTTGGAAATCCGGCCATCCTCGAACGCCACGGAGCGCTGCTGAAGAGCGCCGTCACGGAGCACCGTGGCACCTGTCAGGCGCAGGCTGGAGGGCGGGGTGGTCATGGGTCCTGCTCGATACGGTCGGGGTCCTGCGCGTATAGCGCGGCAATGTATCAACGGGGTGACATGGGCCCTGTGCGGACGGCATGTGGAGAAGCGCCGCCTTTCGCCGCGCGCTCAACGGTTTGGGTCGCTGGCGGCCTGTGCGTATCGGGGCTGCGGGCGGGGGCGGCAGTCTTGCGGCGAATCAGGGGGTCAGTCTTCGTCGCCGCCGCCACCCCGGCCGCCATGAGATGTGTGATCCGAGACCCGCGTTTCGCCAAGCGCCAGGTCCGTCAGAGGATCGCCGCCCGCGCCTCCGGTCAATGACCGCGGACCGTCCATGTCTCGAGACGTTCCGCGGCGGATGTGCCTTTTCGTGAACGCAGTGGGCCGGCCCATCCCGTGCAGAAGCAAAATTTGGCAATGAACAGCCCCACGCCCGCATCGCCCACCATCGAAACCCCTCCCTCAAATCGCGACACCGATGTGCCCGGTCCCGCACACCTGCGTGGCGTCACCGAACTGTCGCCTTGACCCATCTGTACCCGCCGCCCGCTTTGCGCCAATCTGCGCGCGATGTTACGTGCTTTCTTCATCGACAACGCCACTCTCACTCCGGCGCAGGCGGATGTCCCGCTCGACGGGGCCCGGTGGATCGACCTTGCCTCACCCACCACGGAGGAGGCGGCCCGGGTCGGTGCGCTTGGCTTCGAGGTGCCGAGCCTTGCCGACATGGAAGAGATCGAGGTGTCCAACCGCCTCTACCGCACCGGCGAGGTGGAGGTGCTGACCGTCGCGCTGCCCGGCACCGGCGCCGACGGCAAGCGCGGCTTCGGTCCGGTGGCCTTCATGCTGTCGCCGCAGCGGATGATCACCGTCCGCTACCACACGCCGCGCTCGTTCGAGACCTTCCCGGATCATGCCGTCACCTCCAGCGCCGGATGCGCCACGCATCTGCACCTGTTCCTCGGCCTGATCGAGGAGATCGTCGCCCGCATCGCCGACCTGATCGAAGGCACGGGCCGGGAACTGGACAAGGCAGCCCGGGACCTGTTCGAGGGCGACGAGCCGGAGGACCTGCTTGAGGAAATGATCCGCATCGTCGGCCGCCGGGGCGAGGAACTGGCCAACTACCGGCTGTCACTGCTGTCGTTGGAGCGGGCGCTGACCACCTTTTCGCTGAACCTGCCGCCGAAGGCCGGGCAGGGGCTGAAGCAGGTGCTGAAGGCCCACACCCGTGACATCCGCTCGCTCGTGGTCCATGCCGATTTCCTGACCGGGCGCGTGGCGCATGTGACGGATGTGATTCTGGGTATGGTAAGCCTGCAGCAGTCGGACGCCAACCGCACGCTGTCGGTGGTCGCGGTGCTGTTCCTGCCGCCGACTCTGGTCGCCTCGATCTACGGTATGAACTTTCCCTACGTGCCGGGCATGGACCAGCCGTGGGGCTGGTTGATTGCGACCGGGTTGATGGCGGGGTCTGCACTCGGGAGTTTCCTGTTCTTCCGCTGGAAAAGGTGGCTATGACGGGCATGTGAGCGAACGGCGCTGCCCTGCGCATGATGGCGCATCGCCCGTCGAGTCAGCCGCCCAGTTGCCCCAACAGCAGCGCCATCAGAAGGCCCGCCGTGACAGCGATGCCGGTCCAGTAGCGGTCTTCACGGAACGCCTGCGGAAAGACCTCGGTCGCGAGGCTTGCCGTCACCGCGCCCGCGGCAAAGCAGCGGATGGCGGCGATCCATTCGTCGGAGGCGCTCTCCAGTCCGAAATAGCCCCCGAGTGCCGCCGCCGAAAGCAGCGTCGCGGTCGCCGCCCATAGAGCCACGGCCTTGGCCTTCGGCATCCCGTCAGAGGTCATGGTCCGCGCGCCGCCCGCCGCTTCGGGGAGGTTCGACAGGAAGATCGACCCGGCAAGCGCCGCGACCTCCAGAGGCCCCGCGCCGATCAGCGCGGTCCCGAGCGCGAGGTTTTCGGGGATGCCGTCCAGCGTCACCGCCAAGAGGAGGCCGAATCCCCCGGCACCGGACACGGCCCGCTTCACCCAGACGTCGAGGCCGGTGAACACCACCGCGCCCGCCGCCACCGCCCCGACGACGATCCAGAGCGGCGCGCTTTCCGTCGACGGACGGATCAGTTCGTCCATGACCGAGACGATCAGCGCGCCGCCCGCCATGGCGACGATGAAGCCCTCGGTCCGGTCGCCAAGATGCAGGTACGCGCCCCACAAGGCCCCGGCGAGAAGGGCGAAAGAGACGATCAGGACGACGAGGAACACGGTCATGACGGGTGAATGCCGTGGGGGACGAAGTGGTTCCGGCGATCGTTGTGCGCCGCTGTTGGACGAGCCGGTCGTCTCAGATCACAGTGGCGTGCCGGTCGTGAACAGGGCCGCCTTCGCGCGCCTTTGCCTTGACCCGCCGCCCACCGCCAGCTATACGCGCGAGCGTCGACAAGGCAGGAATTGCCGCGGCAAGGACGAGCAGGGCCGGAACCACCGGCCCTCTTTGTTTTGCGGCATGCCTGAAATGACCAACCCACCCAAGACCGGCGGAGACAACCGCTCGGCCAGAATAGACCGATGTAAAGGAAACACACGCCACATGGCTCAAAACGCATCCATGGAAGAATTCGAAGCCCTCCTTAACGAGAGCCTCGAAATGGACACCCCGGACGAAGGTTCGGTTGTCAAAGGCAAGGTCATCGCAATCGAAGCGGGCCAGGCCATCATCGACGTAGGCTACAAGATGGAAGGCCGCGTCGAGCTGAAGGAATTCGCTGAACCCGGCGAGCAGCCGAACGTTCAGGTCGGCGACGAAGTGGAGGTCTTCCTCCGCGCCGCCGAAAACGCCCGTGGCGAAGCCGTCATCTCCCGCGAGATGGCCCGCCGCGAAGAGGCATGGGACCGTCTCGAGAAAGCCTACGCAGACGACGCACGCGTCGAAGGTGCGATCTTCGGCCGCGTCAAGGGCGGCTTCACCGTCGACCTCGGCGGTGCCGTGGCCTTCCTGCCCGGTTCCCAGGTCGATGTGCGCCCCGTGCGCGACGCAGGCCCGCTCATGGGTCTAAAGCAGCCGTTCCAGATCCTCAAGATGGACCGTCGCCGCGGCAACATCGTGGTGTCGCGCCGTGCGATCCTCGAAGAGTCCCGCGCCGAACAGCGCGCCGAAGTCATCGGCAAGCTGCAGGAAGGCGATTCGGTTGACGGCGTGGTCAAGAACATCACCGAGTATGGCGCATTCGTCGATCTCGGCGGCGTTGACGGCCTGCTGCACGTGACCGACATGGCATGGCGCCGCGTGAACCACCCGTCCGAGATCCTGTCGATCGGTGAGACTGTCAAAGTGCAGGTCATCAAGATCAACAAGGAAACCCATCGTATCTCCCTCGGCATGAAGCAGCTGCAGGAAGATCCGTGGGATCTGGTCGGCGTGAAGTACCCGCTGGGCTCCGTCCACAAGGGTCGCGTCACCAACATCACCGATTACGGCGCCTTCGTGGAGCTGGAAGCCGGTGTCGAGGGCCTGGTCCACGTCTCCGAGATGTCCTGGACCAAGAAGAACGTGCACCCCGGCAAGATCGTCTCCACCTCGCAGGAAGTGGACGTCATGGTGCTGGAAATCGACCCGACCAAGCGTCGCGTGTCGCTTGGTCTCAAGCAGACCATGCGCAACCCGTGGGAAGTGTTCTCCGAAACGCACCCCGAGGGCACGCAGGTCGAGGGCGAGGTCAAGAACATCACCGAATTCGGTCTGTTCATCGGCCTGCCGGGCGAGATCGACGGCATGGTGCACCTCTCCGACCTCAGCTGGGACCAGCGCGGCGAGGAAGCCATCCAGGAATACCGCAAGGGCGACATCGTCCAGGCCGTGGTGTCCGAAGTCGACGTCGAGAAGGAGCGCATCTCGCTCTCCATCAAGGCGCTGGGTGGTGACAAGTTCGCCGAGGCAACCGGCGGCGTGAAGCGCGGCTCCATCGTGACCGTCGAAGTGACGGCCATCGAGGACGGCGGCATCGAGGTGGAATACGAAGGCATGAAGTCCTTCATCCGCCGTTCCGACCTGTCCCGCGACCGCTCCGAACAGCGCCCCGAGCGTTTCTCGGTCGGTGACAAGGTGGACGTTCGCGTCACCAACATCGACATGAAGACCCGCCGTCTGGGCCTGTCGATCAAGGCACGCGAGATCGCCGAAGAGAAAGAGGCCGTTGAACAGTACGGTTCCTCCGACTCCGGCGCATCGCTGGGCGACATCCTCGGCGCGGCCCTGAAGGGCGGCGACGAGTAATCGTCTCACCTTTTGAATTTGGGAAAGGCCCTCGCTTCGGCGGGGGCCTTTTCTTTTGGTCGTGCGGGATCCACCAGACCTGTACGCGCCAAAGGATCGGCTTTGACAGGGTCGCTGTGCCGTAGTGCAGCGGCGGCTATCGCATCCACCAGTCCGGCGGCGACCAGCGGTCACCCGGTGCGCGGGGCGGCAGGTTCAGGTCGCGGCGGATTCGGGCGTCGAGGTGGGGGCCGTTCACAAGGGGCTGGCGTTCAGGGCGTCGGCGGAACAGGCGTCGGAACATGAGGGTTCTCCATGGTTTCGGATGCCTTCAGGATGGTCGGGGCACGGGATTTCGGCGATCCGGTTCCTGCGTCTTGCCGCTCCGGATCCTGCGGCAAGTGCGGCAACGAAAGCGCTCGCATCCTGCCGGACGATTTCCTATCGTCGGACGCGACGGAAACCGGGGGAGGGCGCCATGCGGATGGCCATCGTGATCGTCGGGCTGTGCGTGTGCACGGCGGCAGCGGCTCAGGACATCGTTCTGCCGGCCGAGGATCCCGGCATCCGCCAGAATGCCCCGCAGACCGGCACCGACCTCGTTATGAAACCTGTCACCGTGCAGGGCCAGAACCAGCTGCGCGGCCGTTACGGTGCGGCCTGGTCCGAGGGGGAGGTGAAGAGCCGCGCCGCCCAGACCTGCGCGGAGGGCGGCATGCGGCTGATCTACTTCAAGCCGGGCGGCAGGGACGCGAAGGGCCGGACGGAGTTCGCCGCCGTCTGCCAGTGATGACGCACCCAGCCACCCGGTCAAGCGGCGCGAATCGTCGCGGCAGCCGGGCGGGGCGCCGCGGGCGGGCCGGGCAGGGACGTGCCTGATCGTTGCGATATCCACACACTTTTGACGCGAAAAGCTCGCAAACCGCTGCAAAATCACGGTTTTCCCACGGTTTCCCCTGTTCCCGTATCGAAAACAGATGCGTATAGTCCCACCTAACGTGTCTCGAGAACCGAAGGCACGACGAGGGGGAAGTGAGATGATCAGATCTGAACTGATCCAGAAGATTGCGGACGAGAACCCGCATCTGTATCAGCGTGACGTAGAGCGGATCGTGAACACGATCTTCGAAGAGATCACCAACGCCATGGCCCGGGGCGATCGGGTCGAGCTGCGGGGCTTCGGGGCGTTTTCGGTCAAGAAGCGGGACGCACGGATCGGTCGGAACCCCCGTACGGGAGATTCCGTTGAGGTCGAAGAGAAACACGTCCCCTTCTTCAAGACCGGGAAGCTTCTGCGGGACCGCCTGAACGGGAAATAATCAATGCGTTACATTCGCTACGCCATCTACGCGGTGCTGGCCATCGTGCTGGTCGTCGTCTGTCTCGCCAACCGCGGAACCGTGACGCTGAGCACGCTGCCCGACGGCCTGGCGGCGATCCCGGGCATGGGCTGGCTGGCCCTGTCCGTCGAGGTGCCGCTGTTCATCGTCGTGCTGGGCGGGCTGCTTCTGGGCTTTGCCATCGGCGAGCTGTTCGAATGGCTGCGCGAGTACAAGTACCGCGCCGAAGCGTCGCGCAAGAAGGCCGAGGTCAAGACGCTGGAGCGCAAGCTCAAGCGGACTCAGGATGAGCGCGACAAGGACAAGGACGAAGTCCTGGCGATCCTCGACCAGTCTCACTGACGGGCTGCCAGCCTGTCCCGGATGCACGGCGTTCCCACGAAACGCCGCGGCCCGGCCCTGAACGGAGGCAACCATGGCCGACGTGCGCGTCAAGATATGCGGATTGAAGACCCCGGGCGACGTGGAGGCAGCGGTGGCCGCCGGCGCGGCCTATTGCGGTTTCGTCTTCTTCCCGAAAAGCCCGCGCAACATCGCGATCCAGACCGCCCGCGACCTTGCCGTGACGGCGCCGCCGGGTCTGGCCAAGGTCGCGCTGGTGGTCGATCCGGACGACGACCTGCTGGAGCGGATCGTGGCAGACGTGCCGCTCGACATGCTGCAGCTTCACGGCCACGAGACGCCGGAGCGGGTGACGGAGATCCGCGCCCGCTTTGGCCTGCCGGTGATGAAGGCGGTGGGCGTGGCGTCGGAGGAAGACCTGCCGAAGCTCGGGCTTTATGCGCAGGTCGCCGACCAGTTGCTGATCGACGCGAAGCCGCCGAAGGACGCCACGCTGCCGGGAGGCAACGGGCTGGCCTTCGACTGGCGCCTGATCGCCGGGCGCCGCTGGCCGAAACCGTGGATGCTGGCCGGCGGGCTGACTCCGGAGAACGTGGACCGCGCTGTGGCCATGACGGGCGCCGCGCAGGTCGATGTCTCGAGCGGTGTGGAATCCGCGACCGGGGTCAAGGATCCGGCCAGGATCGCGGCGTTTGTCCGTGCCGCGCAGGGCGCGGAGGCCGTGCCGCGGCTCTGATCCCACCCCGCTGCAGCGCGGCGGCGGTCCGTCGGCATGGGCGCGTTCTTCGCTCTCCGACCTCCGGATTTTCCTTGGGTTCCGGAACATTGCACCCTTGCACGCGTTGTACGTGTTGGAGGCGTACGGGCATGATGAATGACACGATGACACCGGTGCGCCAGCGTGCCGGAGCCGGCAGAAGCAGCGTGGGTCAGAGCCGCACATGACTCGTCCCGTGTTCATCGTCGACGGCGCCCGGACGCCATTTCAGCCCACACTCGGAACGGAATCCGCGTTTTCCGCGGCCGATCTTGCGGTGCAGTGCGGGCAGCAGCTTCTCCTGCGCCAGCCCGTGCCCGGCGATGCCATCGGCATGGCCATCGTCGCCACCGCCCCGACCGAGACGGAGGGCGATCTGGCGCGCGATGCGGTGCAGCGGCTGGAACTGCCTCCCGCCTGCCAGACACTGACACTGCGGGACAATTGCGGCGCCGGGATGCAGGCGCTGAGCCTTGCGCTCTGCATGGTGAGCGAGGGGCACAAGGACATCGTGCTCGTGGGCGGGGCGGACGTGCCCAGCCGTGCACCGATGGTCTATCGGTCAGAGGCGTCCTCGTGGTTCGGCGAAGTGGCCAGCCGCCGCGCGCCGCTGTCCCGGGTCCGGGCGCTGGCGGACGGCCACCCCGAGTACCTTCTGCCGGTGCGCGCGCCCGGGCGCAAACCCGATGGACCCGCCAGCAACCCGGCCCTGATCCGTGCCGCCGAGACAGCCGCCTACCGCTTCGGGATCGACCGGGCCAGCACCGACGCCTATGCCGCGCAAAGCCATGCGCGTCTGTCCGATGCGATTGCTGCCGGCCGTGTCGAGGCCGAAGTGGTGCCCGCGTTCCATGCGGACGGCAAGGTCACCTCGTCGGACCGCGCGCTGGCGCATGTCTCTGCCGAGCGTCTGGCGCGGCTCAGCCCCCTGACGGATGCGCCCTTCGGCAGCCTGACGACCGGCAATGCGGCGGTGCCCGGGGAAGGGGCCTGCTGGCTGATGGTCGCCTCCGAGACGGCCGTGGACGATTTCGGACTGACCCCGATTGCCCGGGTGAGCGACAGTGCCATCGCGGGCGCGCAGGAAGCGGATGCCGGTATCGCGCCCATCATGGCGGCCCTGCCGGCGATGGCGCGGAACGGATGGACCGCACAGGACGTGGGTCTGTGGGAGATCAAGGAATCGACTGCGGCCCAGGTTCTTGCCTGTGCCGCGGCGGCCCAGGATGACGCCTTCTGCCGGGACACGCTTGGCCTTGACGGGGCGACTGGCGCCATCGATCCCGACCGGCTCAACGTCGACGGCGGGGCCATTGCGCTCGGGCTGCCGGTGGGCGCCGACTGTTGCCGGATGGTGCTGCATCTGGCCCATGCCATGGGGAACCGCGGTGTGAACAAGGGCGTTGCGATGGCGTCGATCGGGGGCGGTCAAGGTGCGGCTCTGCTCATGGAGCCGGCATGACCGCGTTGGTGCCGGATAACGCGTTCCCGGAAACGGAGAACTGGCGCCCCGAGCGGAAGGGCGGTCAGGTCACCTTTTGGCTGGACTGCGCCCGGGCCGGTCCAAACCGCGTCACCCGGCAGGTTCTCGACGAACTGAACCGGCTGCTCGACGTCATCGCTGCCGACATGCCGGATGCCGTGATCCTGCGCGCCCGCAGGCCCGAGGGCTTGGCCGACGGGCTGCCGCCGGAAGACCTGACCGACCTCGAGAGCGCGGCGGCGCAGGACCTGGCAGAGGCGGGGGCCAGCGTGCTCGACCGGTTGGCAGGGTTGCCCTGCGCCACCGTCGCGGTGATGCACGGCCGCACGTCGGGCACCGGCCTGTCGCTTGCGCTGGCCTGCGACCACCGCATCGGGATCGAGGGGATGACCTGCGCCTTCCCGGAAATCTGCCTCGGGCTGCATCCGTTCATGGGCGGCACGGTCCGCCTGACCCGGATGATGGACCCGCTGGAGGCGATGCAGATGATGCTGACCGGCGCGCCGCTGACCGGCGTGCGGGCCAAGGCCCTAGGTCTCGTCGATGCGCTTGTGCCGGAGTGCCACGTCAGCGAAGCCGTGCGCGCGGCGGTGGAGCGGCGGCTGGACCGGACGGAAAGCCTGCGCACCGCGGCCATGCGTCTGGGTCCCGCCCGCCGCATGTCCGCAAGCCGCCTGCGCTCTGAGTCGGAGCATGTCACGCCCTATGCCTTCTACCCGGCGCCCTTCGCGCTGATCGCCCTGTGGGAGGAACACGGGTTCGACCCCAAGGCCATGCAGCAGGCCGAGACTGCCTCGTTCTCCCGCCTGGCGGAATCCGCCGCGTCTCGCAACCTGACCCGCGTTTCCCGTCTGCGCGCCGCGCTGGAGGCCCGGAACGATGAACCGATCCGCACGGTGCACGTGATCGGCGCCGGCAAGCGCGGGACCGAAATCGCCGCCTGCATTGCTGCCGGTGGCCTGCGCGTGACGCTGGAGGACCCGTCGCTCGACCAGCTGGGGCAGGCGGTGCACCGGACCGCGCGTCTGTGCGACGAGACGGGGCGCCCGGCAGCGGACCGGCAGGCGGCGCTCGACCGCCTGATCCCCGATCCCAAGGGGCATGGCCGGTCGCGGGCGGACCTTGTGATCGCCACCGGCGACGAAGAGATTGCCGACCGTCACGAACTGCACAGGGCGCTGGCCGACGTGATGGCACGCGGGGCCCTTCTGGTCAGTGCCACGCCGCACCTGCGGCTTGCCGAACTTGCCGGTCTTGTCCGCAGCCCGTCGCGCCTTGCCGGGCTGCGGTTCTCCGAGGACGTGCCCGGGCTGGTAGAGGTCACGGCGCATCGCCAGACCGATCCGAAGACACGCGCCCGGCTGGCGGCCTTCATCACCTGCCTGGGCCAGTTGCCGCTGGCCGTGATGGACGCGCCCGTCGGCCTGGTGGAACGCCTGATCGCCGCCTACCTGATGGAGGCGATGGTGATGATCGACGAAGGCCACGACAAGCGCGATCTGGACTGCGCGGCGCTGGGGTTCGGCATGCCCATGGGCCCGGTCACGCTGGCGGACAAGCTGGGTCTGGATCGCTGCCTCGCGCTGTTCCACACGGTGACCGAGACATCCGACTGCGCGGTCGCCGCCATCCCCGGCTGGTTGCCCGAAATGGTCGAGGACGGACACACCGGGATCGCCACGGGCACCGGCCTTTACCTCTACGCAAAGGGAGAGAAGCCGCCCCTGTTGCCGGTGGAGCCTGCCTCACCCGATATCTCTGACCGGCTTGTCCTGCCGATCTGCGATGCCGCTGCAAGTTCGCTGCGACGCAAGATCGTGGCGGACGCCGACACCGCCGACGCCGCAGCCGTGCTGGGAATGGGGTTCGCGCCGTTCCGCGGCGGGCCGCTGCACTATGCGAAGGTGCGGGGCGGGGTGCCTGACCGCCTGCGTACGCTGGCGGCACGGCACGGCGAACGCTTCATGCCAGATGCGGGCTGGGGCGGGCTGGCTTAGCTCCATCCCTTGGCCGCGCCTTACTCGGCGGCGAGGTCCAGCACGCGTTCCGGCGGGCGGCCGATGACGGCACGGTTGCCGCGCACGAGGATCGGGCGTTCGATCAGCTTCGGCTCAGCCACCATGGCGTTCAGCAGCGCCTCGTCCGGGTCGTCCTTCGACAGTCCGTGTTCGCGGAAGGCGGCCTCCTTGGTGCGGACCATCTCGATGGCGGGGACGCCCAGAACCTTGTGCAGCGACTCGAGTTGTTCGAACGACGGCGGCGTGTCGAGATAGCGGAAGACCTCCACCTCGTAGCCCTTGTCTTCGAGCAGCTTCAGCGCCTCGCGCGACTTGGAGCAGCGCGGATTGTGCCAGAGGATCATAGCCATTTCTCCCGATCCGTGCCGACAGCGTCGGCGACAGTCCTGAAATTGTCCCGCGCGAGAAGCGCATCAAGGCCGCGGGCGATCTCTGCGCCCAGCCCAAGGCCACCGTAGACCAGCGCCGTGTAAAGCTGAACTGCCGAGGCGCCCGCCCGGATCTTGGCATAGGCCTGCTCTGCCGTCGACACCCCGCCCACGCCGATCAGCGGCAGACGCCCCTCGGTTAGCTGCGACAGGCGCGCCAGAACGCGGGTCGATTTCTCGAACAGCGGCTGCCCTGACAGTCCACCGGTCTCGCCCCTGTGCGCCGACCGCAGGCCGTCGCGCGCCAGCGTCGTGTTGGTGGCGATCACACCCGCCACGCCTGAAGACAGCGCAACATCGGCCACGTCTTCCAGCCCCTGCGCATCGAGGTCGGGCGCGATCTTGAGGAAGACGGGCAGCGGTTTCGGAAGCGCGTCCCGCGCTGCCATCACCCCTGCCAGCAGGGCGGACAACGCCTCTTTCCCCTGCAGGTCGCGCAGCTTTTCGGTGTTGGGCGACGACACGTTCACCGTCGCGAAGTCGAGGTACGCGCCGCAGCGGCCCAGCACCTTGGCGAAGTCCGCCGCCCGGTCGTCGCTGTCCTTGTTCGCGCCGAGGTTCAGACCCAGCACCATGTCGCGCGGGCGGTTTTTCAGCCGGGAGGCCGCCGCCTCCATGCCCTGGTTGTTGAAGCCGAAGCGGTTGATCGCCGCCGCGTCCTCCGTCAGCCGGAAGAGCCGGGGGCGCGGGTTGCCGGGCTGCGGACGCGGGGTGATGGCGCCGACCTCGACGAACCCGAAGCCCGCGCGCGACAGCGGCATCAGCGCCTCTGCATTCTTGTCGAACCCGGCGGCCAGCCCGATCGGATTGGTCAGATGAAGCCCCGCCACCTCTGTCCTGAGGCGTTCCGAGGTCACGAGCCCGGGCAGCGGCGCGACCCCGGCCTTCAGCGCACGCAGCGCCCAGGTGTGCGCGTCCTCCGGGTCCAGCCGGTGCAAGACCCCCAGCCCGATGCGTTCAAGCGCGTTCATCCGAACACCTCCCCCGTCTCGGCAGGGGCACAGCGGACCAGCCGCGAGTCGGCCACCGCCGCCTGCCGGTGGATCACCGCGCGGGCATAGTCCGGGTCCTTGACCATCGCCATGAAGGCATGGGCGGACGGGTAGCGCGCGATGAAGACGTGATCCCAGCCCTCGCCCTCCGGCCCGATCAGCGTGGTGCGGAACCCGCCGCGCCAGAGGATGTGCCCGCCGACCTTCGCCAAGACCGGACCGCTTTCGGCCCCGTAGCGGGCGTAGGCCTCCGCCCCGGTCAGGCCCGCGCCGCTGAGCGGGTGATCCTCCGGATAGGCGGCCCGGTCACGCAGGCGCACGAGGTTCAGCATCTCGCAGGGCTCGTCGCGGTCGAGCCCCTTGAAGGCGTCGAACTGCGCCCGCGTGGGATCGACATGGCTCACGCGAAGGTCTCCGGGAACTGGTGGACGCCATCCCTGAGGGGCAGGGGCTGGCACCACGTCACATGCGCCAGGGTCAGCGGCCCGTAGAAATGCGGGAAGAGCGCGCCGCCGCGGGATTCCTCCCATTTGAGCGCATCGCCCATGCGGTCGGTCTCCAGCTCCGCCAGCATCAGCCCGTCCTCTTCGGCAAAGTGCTTCGCCGCGGTTTCCCGCGCCTGTTCGGCGGTCGAGAAATGGATGAAGCCGTCGGCGATATCCACCGGCGCGCCCTCGGTTGCGCCCCGGGCGCGCAGGTCCGACCACTCGTCGGCTCTCAGGATCTTGTAAATCAGCATGTCATCCTGTTGCCGGGGATCGTGCCGCCGGTCAATCCCCGGCCTGCCCGCGGCGGCCTAGTCGTGGGGCTCAAGGCCCCGTGACCCGCATTCGTGCACCGCCGTCATCGAATCGTCGCCTGACGTTGCGATATGCGGTTTCAGGCTTTGACTCTTTGGTCCAACCGGGGTCTGCTGACGAGATAAAACAGTTCTGACAGAGAGGTCTTTCATGTACCGCCTGATGACCAGCGCCGCCGCATTCGCCCTGATCGCGGGTGCCGCGAGCGCCGATTATTCGCTGACCATCCTGCACACCAACGACTTCCACGCCCGGTTCGAGCCGATCTCGGCCTACGATTCCGGCTGCTCGGCAGAGGACAACGACGCCGGTGAGTGCTTCGGCGGCTCCGCACGCTTGCAGACCGCGATCAACGAGGCCAAGACCCGGACCAACAACTACATCCTCGTGGACGGCGGCGACCAGTTCCAGGGCACGCTGTTCTACACCTACTACAAGGGCAAGCTTGCCGCCGAGATGATGAACCAGATGGGTTACGACGCGATGACCGTGGGCAACCACGAATTCGACGACGGCCCCGAGGTCCTGCGCGGCTTCGTTGATGCGGTGGAATTCCCGGTGCTGATGTCGAACGCCGACATCTCCGGCGAGGACCTGCTGAAGGACTCGATCATGAAGTCCACGGTGATCGAGAAGGGCGGCGAGAAGATCGGCCTGATCGGCCTGACCCCGCAGGACACCGACGAGCTGGCATCGCCCGGCAAGAACATCATCTTCACCGACCCGTCCGAGGCCGTGCAGGCCGAGGTCGACAAGCTGACCGAGGAGGGCGTGAACAAGATCATCGTCCTGTCGCACTCCGGTCTGAACGTCGACAAGAAGGTGGCCGAGAACACCACCGGCGTCGACGTGATCGTCGGCGGTCACGACAACTCGCTCCTGTCCAACACGCAGGAAGGCGCGAAGGGCCCGTACCCGGTCATGGTTGGCGACACCGCCATCGTGCAGGCCTACGCCTACGGCAAGTTCCTCGGTGAGTTGAACGTGGTCTTCGACGACGAGGGCGTGATCACCGAAGCCAAGGGCGAGCCGATCCTGCTGGACGGCAGCGTGGCCGAAGAAGAGGGCACCAAGGCGCGCATCGCCGAGGCCGCAGCGCCGCTGGACGAGATCCGCAACGAGGTCGTGGCCGAAACCTCCGACGCCATCGAGGGCGACCGGTCGGTCTGCCGCGCGGTGGAATGTCCGATGGGCAACCTCGTGGCCGACGCCATGCTGGACCGCGTGAAGGACCAGGGCATCGAGGTCGCCATCGCCAACGGCGGCGGCCTGCGCGCGTCCATCGACGCGGGCGAGGTAACCATGGGCGAAGTGCTGACCGTTCTTCCGTTCCAGAACACGCTGTCGACCTTCCAGGTGACCGGCGCGACCCTGGTCGAGGCGCTGGAGAACGGCGTGAGCCAGATGGAAGACGGCGGCGGCCGCTTCCCGCAGGTCGCGGGCATTTCCTTCACCGTCGATCCCTCCGCAGAACCGGGCAGCCGGATCTCCGAGGTCATGGTCGGCGGGGAACCCATCGATCCGGAAAAGACCTACGGCGTGGTGTCCAACAACTACGTCCGTAACGGCGGCGACGGCTACAAGATGTTCGTGGACGCGCAGAACGCCTATGACTTCGGCCCCGACCTCGCCGACGTGACGGCGGAATACCTCGCGGAGCAGGGCCCCTACGCGCCCTACACCGACGGCCGCATCAAGGTCCTTGGCTCGGAGTAAGATCACACCTCAAATTCCGAACGAGGGCGGTGCCGCAAGGTGCCGCCCTTTTTCATTGGAGGTGCCTCAAAGGCGAGATGGAGGCTCCGGCCCCGCTGCCTGCGGCAACCGCCGGGGGGGTGGACGAAGATGAAGGAGACGCCTCGGCGAAGCGTGGCCGCGGCTTCACCTGGATGGAAATACCTTGGGGGAGGCTCGAAGAGCCGGGGGCAAAGCCCCCTTGCCGACGATCAGAGAAAGGGGATGTTCAGCTTGGTGACGCTGCAGCGCGATTGACCGGATGCAGGGCGGGGCTATGCGCCGCCCTGCGCGTCGGTCTTTTGGGGGCCGCAACGCGCGAAGGTGCCGGCGGTCAAAAGGTTGCAGCGCGGTCCCGCGCGGGCGGCGCGATACGTTGCATCGTGCGCGGCTGGCGGTTGGGTGACGTCAGATGTTCAGGGCAGGCAGCGGGAGATCAGGACGGCTGCGCGACCTGCGCTCTGAATGGTCACGTAATTCGCTCGTTCACTCCGCGGCCATGCCCTCGGTGAACTGGAGGCGGGCCAGACGGGCGTAGAGGCCGCCTTCCGCCACCAGAGCGTCATGTGTGCCCTGTGCCACGATCCGGCCGTGGTCCATGACCACGATGCGGTCCGCCTTCTTCACCGTGGCCAGACGGTGCGCGACGATCACCGTGGTCCGACCTTCGGCCAGCGTGTCGACGGCGCTTTGCACCAGCCGTTCGCTTTCGGCATCGAGCGCCGAGGTCGCCTCGTCCAGAAGCAGCACCGGCGCATCGCGGAGGATCGCGCGGGCGATGGCCACGCGCTGTTTCTGGCCACCCGACAGCATCACGCCGCGCTCGCCCAGCCAGGTCTCGTAGCCGTCCGGCAGCCCGGTCAGGAAGTCGTGCGCGGCCGCGGCCCGTGCTGCAGCCTCGACCTCCGCGTCCGACGCGTCGGGGCGGCCGAAGCGGATGTTGTCGCGCGCGGAGGCGGCGAAGATCACCGGGTCCTGCGGCACGAGCGCGATGTGCTGGCGGAAGGCGTCACGCGACATCTCGGTCAGCGCCACGCCGTCCAGCGTCACCCGTCCGAAGGCCGGATCGTAGAACCGCTGGATCAGTTGCACGATGGTTGTCTTGCCGGCACCGGAGGGGCCGACCAGCGCCACGGTCTCGCCCGGGGCGATGTGCAGCGACACGCCGTCCAGCGCCGAGACGCCGGGCCGCGAGGGGTAGGAAAAGTGCACGTCGTCGAAGACTATCTCTCCGCGGACGGGCGCGGCCAGCGCCACCGGCTGGGCGGGGTCGTTGACCGTGTCCTCTGCCTGCAGCAGGTCCACCAGCCGCTCCGTCGCACCGGCGGCGCGCTGCAGTTCGGAGAAGGTTTCCGACAGCGCGCCCACGGCGCCCGCCACCATGACGGAGTAGATGACGAACTGGATCAGCACACCGGCGCTCATGTCGCCCGCACGCACGTCCCACGCCCCGATCCAGAGCACGCCGACGATCCCGGTGAACACGAGGAAGATGACGATCATCGTCAGGGCGGCGCGGGTCCAGATCCGCTTCTTGGCGGCGACGAAGCTTTTCTCCGTCACGTCGGAGAAGGCGGCGCGCGACAGGGTTTCATGCGTGTAGGCCTGCACGGTCTGCACCGCGCTCAGAGCCTCCGACGCGTTGCCGGATGAGGCGGCGATCCAGTCCTGGTTCTCGCGGCTCAGCACCCGCATCCGGCGCCCCAGCACGAGGATCGGCACCACCACCAGCGGCACGATCAGCAGCACGAGGCCGGTCAGCTTGGGCGAGGTGAAGAGCATCAGCACCAGCCCGCCCGAGAACAGCAGCACGTTGCGCAGCGCGATGGAGATGGAGGAGCCGATCACCGACAGGATCAGCGTCGTGTCGGTGGTGATGCGGCTCAGGACCTCGCCGGTCATGACCTTCTCGTAGAACGAGGGCGACAGGCCGATCACCTTGTCGAAGACTGCCTTGCGGATGTCGGCCACGACCCGTTCGCCCAGCCGGGTCACCAGCGCGTAGCGCATCGCCGTGCCCACCGCCAGCAGCGCGGCGATCCCCAGTGCGGCGGCGAAGTACTTGTCCAGCAGCGCGCCTTCGGCATTGAAGTTGTCGACCACCCGGCGCACGGCCATGGGCAGCACCAGCGAGACGCATGCGGTCAGGATCAGCGCGCCGATGGCGGCGATGACCAGCGCCCGGTAGGGACGGACGAACGGCCAGAGCGCGCGCAGGGCGCCGACGTTCTTCGACTTCTCGCGCTCCTCGCCGGGGGCGTTTGCCGGGGTACGGGCCATGTCCTCTCCTTCGTCATCGCGCGTGTGGCGTTGTGGCCACGGCAGGCGTCCGGGTCAAGCGACTTGAGGACGCGGGGCAATGGCGCAACAGGCGCTGCGCTCAGCCATCGTCGGAGACGGGCATAGGGTGCGCGGCGTCAGGCGTTCGGCGATGGGAATGGAGCGGGTACACGGGATCGAACCGAGATAACCTGCTTGGAAGGCAGGGGCTTTACCATTAAGCTATACCCGCTCGGGTGCCCCGTCCTAGGCCAACCCGTCGAAACGGTCAAGACGGTTATGGGACCGTCCGGTGCGGGGGAACATGGCCCGGGTTCTGATCCTGTCCAGCATGGTGGCCTGCGGGCATGTGGGCGCTTCGGCGGCGCTTCCGGCGTTGCAGGCGCTGGGGCATACCGCGACCGTCCTGCCCACGGTGATGCTGTCGAACCATCCGGGTTTCGCCGCCGTGGCCGGGGCGAAGGTGCCGGTCGGACAGCTTGAGGACATGGTCGCCGCGCTGGACCGGAACGGGTTCCTCGAAGGCTACGACGCCGTTCTCACAGGCTACCTGCCCACGGCGGAGCATGTGGATTTCGCGGCACGGCTGGTGGACAGCGTGCGCGGCATCGGCGTGGCGCGGGTCGTCGTCGATCCGGTGATGGGGGACGCGCCGAAGGGGCTCTATATAGACGCCGAGGCGGCAGGGCGCATAAGGGACACGCTTGTGCCCCGCGCCGACATCCTGACCCCGAACGCCTTCGAACAGGGGTGGCTCGGGGAGGTCGCGTCATCCGTGCCGCGTGTCATCGTGACCTCGCACGGGGTCACAGCCAGGGAGCTGGGCGTGCTGGACCTGTCACAGGCCGCCGCTGTCCGCTACGCTGTGCCCCGGCATGACGGGGTGCCGCAGGGCACAGGCGACGTGCTGGCCGCGCTGATTGCCGCCGGTGTGGCGCCGGGACAGGCACTGGGCCATCTGCAGGCGCTGATCGCGGAAAGCCTCGGTGCGCCACATCTGAGGATCACGGAGACGGCGGCGGTCTGGACCCGGGCCGCGCCGCTTGAGGGGGAACCACATGGCCTTTGATTTCATCCTGATGCTGACGTCGAACGACCGCACCATCCCGGACGCCCGCGCGCGGCTGGAAGAGGCGCTGGAAGGCGGCGTGCGGCACATCGGCTTCAAGGACGTGGGGCTGCCGTTCGATGACCTGAAGGGGCTGGCACAGGCGATCCGCGCGGCCGGGGGGCGGTCCTATCTGGAGGTCGTCAGCCTTGACGCCGAGAGCGAGCTGGCCTCGGCCCGCGCCGCCGTGGCACTGGACGTGGACTGCCTGCTGGGCGGCACCCGCGCGGCCGAGGTGACGGAGGTCATCCGCCACCACCCCCTGCGCTACTATCCGTTCCCGGGTCGCATCGTCGGGCATCCGTCCGTACTGGAAGGCCCGGCAGAAGCCATCGCCGACTCCGCCCGCCGCCTCTGCGACCTCGAATACGTGCACGGGCTGGACCTGTTGGCCTACCGCTTCGACGGCGATGTGCCGGGGCTGATGGCGCAGGTCTGCGGCGCGGTCGAAAAGCCGGTCATCATGGCCGGGTCCATCGACAGCGAGGCACGGGTGGAGGCGGTGGCAGAGGCGGGGGCGGCGGGTTTCACCGTGGGTACGGCGGCGCTCGACGGGGTGTTCCCGGCGGAGACAGAGGGCTTCGCGGCGCAGGTCCGCGCCATCCTGGGTATCACGGCGCGGGCGCGACGGTTCTCCCGCGCGCCGCGCCGGATTGCCCTCGTCGCGCACGACAACCGCAAGGCACACCTGCGCGCGTGGGTTCTGCGGCACGCGAAGGCGCTGGCCGGGCAACGGCTGATCTGTACCGGCGGCACGGGCCGGATGGTGGCGGAGGCCGCCCCGGACCTGACCGTGCAGCGGCTGCAACGGGGGGCGCTCGGCGGCGACCAGCAGCTTGGCGCGCTGATTGCCACGGGGGAGTTGGACGCGGTGGTGTTCTTCGCCGATCCCGGCTCCGGCTACGTGGGGGATGCCGACCTGCAGGCGTTGACTCGGCTCGCGATTTACCATGACACGCCGCTGGCGCTGTCGCCGTCGGCGGCGGATGCCCTGCTGGCCGGGCTGATCCCCTAGACGGCGAAGCGCGGCGGGCAGAGCCCCATGTGCATCCATCGCACCAGCGTGTGGATCGAATAGACCGGCAGCCCCGTCGCCACAGCGATGTCCGGCGCATAGGGCACCATGTTGGTGCATTCGAGGACGATGGCGCCGAGATGCGGGTTGGCCTCTTGCAGGGCGAGGGCGGCCTCAACGTTGTCCTGCCGGGCCAGCGCCACGTCCAATGTCGGTTCGTCGTTCAGGATGGCGCGGGTGAATTCCCGCCCGCCTTCCGTGGTGCCGATGGGTGTGCCCGCCGGTACGTTGGCGGCGGCGAGGTGTCGCGCAGTCAGGGACGAGGCCGCGATGGTCTGGATGCCCGCGACGCGGCCCGCGGGCAGCATGCGGTTCACCATCTCCACCTGCGCCAGAGAGGACGTCACCACCGGCACCGGCACGGCCTCTGCCAGCGCCTGCTGGAACAGCGACAGGAACCCGCAGGTGGTGATGATGCCCACGGCGCCCTCGTCGACCAGCGCGCGGGCGGCGTCGATGAAGGCGGCAAGGCTGTCGCCCCCGCCCTCGCGCACGATCCGTTGCGGAGAGGCGCCGCGCACCACCCTGATCGCCACCGGGAAGGGCCATGACAGCGGATTGCCTGCGTCGCCCGGGATGCGGGGAAAGCGCGAATCGAGCATCAGGATGCCGATCGGCGCTGCGTCGAACGGGGAGGTATCGGACATGGCTGGCTCCGGCGGCACGCGACCTCGTTGACACGCGGTCGGTCCCTTCGCAAGGTCCGCGCAAACGGTCGGGGGTGGCATGACGAAAACGGTAGCGATTGTGGGGGCGGGCATCGTCGGGGTGTCCACGGCGGTCTGGCTGCAGCGCGAAGGGCACCGCGTGGTGCTGATCGACCAGCGCGGTCCGGGGGAGGGCACCAGCCACGGCAACGGCGGGGTGCTGGCCTCTGCCTCCGTCGTGCCTGTGCCGGTGCCCGGGCTGTGGAAGATGGCGCCCCGGATGCTGTTCGATCCGCGCCAGCCGCTGTTCCTGAAGTGGGGCTACCTGCCGCGCCTCATGCCCTGGCTGCTGCGCTACATGCGTCACGCCACGGTCGAAGGGGTGGCCAGCCGTGCGCGTGCCATCGCGCCGATCATCGGGGACAGCCTGAACGATCACCTCGCTTTGGCAGAAGGCACCGGGGCGGAGCGGTTCGTCGTGCCCTCCGACTATCTCTACGTCTACCCGACCCGCCGCCAGTTCGAGGCGGATGCCGCCTACTGGCAGGTGCGCCGCGAGGCGGGCTGGGACTGGGACGTGCTGGAGGACGAGGATTTCACCGCCTACGACCCCTGCTTCGGTCCGGACCTGCGCTGTGCCGTCCGGCTGGGCGGTCACGGGCGGATCAGCGATCCCGGCGCCTATGTGAAGGCTTTGGCCGCCCACGTCGAACGCCAGGGCGGCCAGATCCTGAAGGCTGAGGTCAGCGACGTGGTGCGTGACGGCCCACGCGTCATCGGTCTGCGGGTGGGCGGCGAGACCCTGACCTGCGACGCCGTGGTACTGGCGGCGGGCGCGTGGTCGACCAAGCTGGCAGCGAAGCTGGGCGCGAAGGTCCCGCTGGAAAGCGAACGGGGATATCACCTCGAGCTGTGGGAGCCGTCGGTGATGCCCAAGGCGCCGGTCATGGTCGCCTCGGGCAAGTTCGTGGCGACGCCGATGGACGGGCGGCTGCGGCTGGCGGGGATCGTCGAATTCGGCGGGCTGGAGGCAGAGCCCTCCCGCGCACCCTTTGCCCTGCTCGAAGACAACATCCGCCGCGCCATCCCCGGCATCACCTGGAAGGAAAAGGTCGAATGGATGGGGCACCGCCCCTCGATGGCCGATTCCCTGCCGGTGATCGGCGCCTTCCCCGACGCGCCCGGCGCCTATGCGGGGTTCGGTCACGATCATGTCGGTTTGACGGGCGGACCGAAGACCGGGCGGCTTCTTGCGCAGGTGATCTCTGGCCGAATGCCCAACATAGACCTTGCACCCTATTCGCCGGGGCGGTTTCAATGAGTTCATAAAACACGACAATGAGTTCATAAAACACGACAGGGAGTTCTACCGATGACCAAGATGCGCACCATCCTGGCGGCCACGACCGTCAGCGCCGTTGCCTCGACCGGGGCCATGGCCGAAACATGGGACATGCCGCTGGCCTATGCCGCCACCAATTTCCATTCCGAGAACGCCGCCGAATTCGGCCAATGCGTGACCGACGGCACGGGCGGCGAGATCGAGATCGTGACCCATCCGTCCGGCTCGCTCTTCCCGGGCGACCAGATCAAGCGCGCGGTGCAGACCGGCCAGGTGCCCATCGGCGAGCGCCTGCTGTCGAGCCATCAGAACGAGGACCCGATCTTCGGCTTCGATTCCGTGCCCTTCCTCGCCACCTCCTTCGATGCGTCCGAGAAGCTGTGGGAAGCCGCCAAGGGGCCGCTGGAGGAGGTGCTCGCAGAGCAGAACCTCGTCCTGCTGTACTCCGTTCCGTGGCCGCCGCAGGGGCTCTATTTCCGTGACGAGGTCAATTCCGTCGCCGACATGGAGGGCGTTAAGTTCCGTTCCTACAACAGCGCCACAGCACGGCTGGCGGAACTGACCGGCATGCTGCCGGTGCAGATCGAGGCGGCGGAAATCTCGCAGGCCTTCGCGACCGGCGTGGCGGACAGCATGGTGTCGTCCGGGGCCACCGGCTACGACCGCAAGGTATGGGAGTCGCTCAACTATTTCTACGAGGTCGACGCCTGGCTGCCGCGCAACTACGTGATCGTCAACGCCGACACCTGGTCGGGCGTCTCTGATGCGAACAAGAAGGTGATCCAGGACTGTGCTGCCACGGCAGAGGCGGAGGGGCTCGAGAAGTCCAAGGGCTACACGCAGTTCACCATGGACGGCCTGCGCGAGGGCGGCATGACCGTGGCGCCGGCCTCCGACACGCTGAAGGCCGAGTTGCAGGAAATCGGCGCGACCATGACCTCCGACTGGCTGGAAGAGGCCGGCGATCAGGGCGCGGCCATCGTCGACGCCTTCAAGGCCATGCAGTAAGCAGACCCCGCGCGGTCCGGACACGCTCCGGGCCGCGCCGCTTTCCGACCGTTCCCCTCATCCTTGAAGGAGACCGCCCGTGGCTGCGCTCCGCCGCCTGCTCGACCTCATTTACCGCCTGGCCGGGGTGGCCGCGGCGCTGTGCCTCGTGACGATCCTTGTCCTGATCGTGCTGCAGATGCTGGCGCGCTGGACCGGCGAAGTCTTTCCCGGCGTGCCGCAATACGCCGGGTATTTCATGGCTGCGGCCTCCTTCCTGGCCTTCGGCAATGCCCTGAACCAGGGCAGCCACATCCGCGTGTCGCTGGTCCTGAACGCGCTGCCGGAGGGCGCGCGGCGCTGGCTCGACATCTGGTGCTTTGCCATCGGCACGGCGGTGGCGTGGTACGTGGTCTACTACGGCTACCGCTTCGTCTACTGGTCGTGGAAGTTCAACGAGGTCAGCCAGGGCCAGGACCGCACCGCGCTGTGGATCCCGCAAAGCGTCGTGCTGGTGGGGGCGGTGATCTTTGCCGTCGCCCTGACCGACAACCTTCTGTCGCTGATCTTCGGCGGCAAGTCCCGGATCGTGCAGGACCGCATGGATCAGAGCTTCGGAGAGTGACATGGAGAACATCTCGATCATCCTGCTGTTCCTCTTCGTGCTGTTCACCCTCCTCGGATCGGGCGTCTGGGTCGGCCTTGCGTTGATGGGCGTGGCCTGGGTGGGGATGGAGCTGTTCACCACCCGCCCCGTGGGCGACACCATGATGACGACGATCTGGGCCGCGTCCTCGTCATGGACCCTCACCGCCCTGCCGCTGTTCATCTGGATGGGCGAGATCCTCTATCGTACACGATTGTCGGAAGACATGTTCCGCGGTCTGTCGCCCTGGATGAAGGGGCTGCCGGGCGGGCTGGTGCACACCAACATCGTCGGCTGCACGGTCTTCGCGGCGGTCTCCGGTTCCTCGGCGGCGACTTTGACCACGGTCGGCAAGATGTCGATCCCGGAACTGCGCAAGCGCAACTATCCGGAGAAGATGGTGATCGGCACGCTGGCGGGGGCCGCGACGCTGGGCCTGATGATCCCGCCTTCGCTGACCCTGATCGTCTACGGCGTGACGATCAACGAATCGATCTCCAAGCTGTTCTTTGCAGGCATCCTGCCGGGGCTGGTGCTGGCGCTGATGTTCATGGCCTATGTCGCGGTCATGAGCCGGTTCTCGCGGGGCTGGAACCCGGATGCGGAGCCGGAGATGACCTTTCGTGAACGGCTCTGGAACTCGCGTTACCTCGCGCCGGTGATCTGCCTGATCGTGCTGGTGATCGGGTCGATGTACCTGGGCTTTGCCACCGCGACGGAAGCGGCGGCCTTCGGCGTGATCGGCAGCCTGGCACTGGCGGCACTGCAGGGGTCGCTGACTTGGAGGACCTTCACCGAGAGCCTGATGGGCGCCACCCGCACCTCTGCCATGATCGCGCTGATCCTCGCGGGCGCGGCCTTCCTGTCGCTGTCGATGGGCTTCACCGGGCTGCCACGCGGGCTGGCGGACCTGATCGCTGGCTGGGAGCTCAGCCGGTTCGAGCTGCTGATGGTGCTGCTGGTCTTCTACATCGTGCTGGGCATGTTCCTCGACGGGATCTCGTCTGTGGTGCTGACCATGGCGGTGGTGGAGCCGATGGTGCGGCAGGCGGGCATCGACCTGATCTGGTTCGGTATCTTCATCGTCGTGGTTGTCGAGATGGCGCAGATCACCCCGCCCATCGGCTTCAACCTGTTCGTCCTGCAGGGGATGACGCAGCACGAGATGGGGTTCATCGCTAAGGCGGCGTTCCCGATGTTCCTGATCATGGTGCTGATGGTCTTTGTCCTGATCGCCGTGCCGGAACTGGCGACATGGCTGCCGGACAACATCCGGTCGCGGCCCGGAGGCTAGGTGGCGTTCCTCGAATGGCTTGGCCGGCAGGGACGCCTGATGCTGGTGGCGGGGCTGGTCGCCGGGCTGGCGTTTCCCGGCGCGGGCGCGATCTTTGCCCCGTGGCTGCCACACCTGATCGCCGTAATGCTGTTTTTCGGCGCCCTCCGTGTGGGGGCGACGGGCCGCGTCGGCGTGGCCGGGTTGCGGGTCCGTGAGACGCTTGGCCTGATCGCGGTCTACCAGGTGGCGCTGCCACTGGCGCTGGCCGGAATCGCGGCTGTGCTGGGTATCATTGCGCATCCGGCGGTGCTGGCACTGCTGCTGGTGACGGCGGCGCCCTCGGTCACCGGCAGCCCGAACCTTGCCGCCCTCGGCGGGGGAGACCCGGCGCCCGCCTTGCGCATGCTGGTGCTGGGAACGGCGCTCCTGCCGCTGACGGCGTGGATCGTCCTCTCCGTCCTGAAGATCGGCGGCGACCCCTGGGCGGTGACCATGGCGGTGGCCCGCCTGCTGGTGCTGATCCTCGGCGCCGGGGGCCTCGCCCTTCTGGCGCATCGCGTTGTGCCCGGCACGCCGCGTGCCATCTCGATCATGGATGGGCTGTCGGCGCTGGTGATGACGCTGATGGTGCTGGGCCTGATGTCGCCCGCCGCCGACGCGTTGCGCCATGAACCCGGCCGCTTTGCCCTCTGGCTGGGGATCGCCGTGGCGGTGAACTTCGGGCTTCAGGGGGCGGCGGCGCTGGTGCTGCGCCGGTGGCCGATGGGAGAGCGCATGTCCCTGTCGGTCGTGGCAGGCAACCGCAACATCGCACTCTACCTGCTGGCCCTCCCGCCCGAGACGATGGCCCCCGTCATGCTTTTCATCGGATGTTACCAGATCCCGATGTACCTGACGCCTTACGTCCTCGCCCGCGTGGGACGTGGTTAATAGTTTGTAATTTAGAGACATTCCTCCCGATATAGAGAGATCGTTTCCACTTTTGCGTCAACGTGCCGCCAAACGCACGACCGAGTGGGACGATCATGCCTGTATTGACGACACCCGACGCCGCGACCGGCTCTGCCGCGCACCCGGCCCTTTTCGGCGGCAATGTCCTTGCCCCCCGCGCCCACATGATGGGGCCGGGCAGTTACGCGGAGGCGATCGAGCAACTGGGTGTCACCGGCTTGCGATACCCGGGCGGTTCGCTGACGGAAAAGATGTTCAGCCTGCGCGATCCGGACGCGGCCCGGGTATTCTCGCCCGATCTGGGGAGGGAGGTGGATTTCATCCCGCTCTCCGGCATCATGGACTACGCCGAGCAGACGGGACGCGATCTGACCATCGTGATCCCGACGCGCGACCAGTTGTCGGATACGGCGCTGGACGCCAACGGCGACCGGATGCCCGCCATCGACCGCGACGTGCTGACCGGCTTCGTGCGCGGCGTGGTCGGCGGGGAATACGGCGATGCCCGCGTCGCCGCCTTCGAGATCGGCAACGAATACTGGGGCTCGGGCGAGATGAACGCCGCCGAATACGGGCGGCTGGCCGCCGGCATGGCGCAGATCATCGACCGCACGCTGAACGACCTCGCGCAGACCGACCCGGATGCAGCGGAGGTCGGCGTGCTGGTGCAGGTGGGCACCAACTTCGGCTATTCCGACCTGTCCGACGATTATGCGGGCATGGCCCCGGCGGACGTGGTGGCAGAGGTGAATGCCGCCTACGGCCTGTCGCTGGACGAGAGCGTGATCTACCCGAACGGCGACATCGACTGGACGGAGATCAACAACGAGATCCTCCTGTCGCACTTCGACGATGACGCCATGGCCGCGACCGACGGGGTGATCGCCCACGTCTATTCACGCGCGCCGGTGGTCGAGCATTCCCGCTGGTACCAGCTTGAACAGATCGAGGAGCACTGGCAGTCCATCGACCCGGAACTGGAGATCCACGTCACCGAGTGGAACCAGAAATCCAACACGAACGCCTTCGAGGACACCCGCGATTACGGGCTCTGGCAGGCGCAGGAGATGCTGGAACAGGTCGAGGAATTCATGCGGATGGACGTGGCCTCGGCGCAGGTCTGGCCGCTGATCCAGAACACCCCGACCGCGCTGGCACTGGGGCGGGAGTTTGACGAGACGACCCCGCCGGGAGAGATGTTCTCCATGCTGTCGGAGAACCTGCCGGGGATGCGGATGCTGGATTTCGCCCCGCAGGACGAGCGGGGCACGGAGATGCACACCACCGAGATGGACGTGCACGCCTTTGCCGACGGGCAGGACATGCTGTTCTACTTTACCTCGAACCTGCAGCGGGGTCTGGTCGACAGCGAGGTCGACATCTCGAACCTCGTGGAAGGCTTCGGCGAGATGGAAATCACCGTGCTGGGTGTCGCCCGGGGCGACGGTCCCGGCAACACGCAAAGCCGCGCCACGGTAGAGCATCCTGACCCGGACGACCTTCATGTCGACGGCTTGATCGAGACCCTGCTGGCGCCCGGAGAGATCATGCAGGTGCGGCTGACCGACGTGGTGCCCACTGACGATTTCGCCGACGTCTTCGCCCAGACGGGCAGCCCGCGTGTGTCCTCCGACGCTGTCGCGGTGCCCGCGGACGACACCGACGACCCGGACGACACCGACGATCCGGACGACGAAACGGATGACGGCGCCTCCGGCGACCGGGACGGGCAGGGGCTGATGGATGCGCTCGCCGACGGCGCGCATGCCCCGTCCGACGGCGGGGGGGCATCCCCGGACAGAGACGAAGAGGACGAGGGTGATGGCGGCAGCGACTTGGGCGGCCTCTGGCTGGCCGGGCTGCTGCCGCTGCTGTTCCTGCTGGGCTAGCGTTCAGGCGTCGATGGGTTCGATCAGCTCCGGTCCGGAGGCACGGTTGGAATTCACCTCGCGCGCGACCCGATGGAAGGCCAGCGCGTCCTCGGGGGCGGGCTGCATGAGGCTGGCCGCGCCATGTCCGTCCTCGCCCAGCCACTTGCCCCAGTCGTCATGGGCCAGCACCACGGGCATCCGGTGGTGGATGCGCGACATCGACCCGTTCGCGCCGCAGGTGACGATGGCGACGGTGCGGAAGGACAGGTCGTCGCGCGCCCAGTCCTGCCAGACCCCGGCAAAGACCAGCGGGCCATCATCCGCCGGATGGATGTACCAGGGCAGCCGGTTGCCCTCCTCGTCCTTTGTCCATTCGTAGAAGCCGGTCGCGGGGACAAGGCAGCGGCGTTCGCGGCAGGCAGCGCGGAAGGCGGGCTTTTCCGCGATGGTTTCGGCCCGCGCGTTGATCAGCAGCGGCCCGTCGTTCGGCTTCTTGTACCAGTGCGGGATGAAACCCCAGCGCATGGCGACCAGCCTGCGCCCCTCGTCGCTCATGACGACATGCACCTGGTTCGTCGGGCAGACGTTGAAGTTCGGCACATCGGGCAGGTCGTTCGACGGCACGGCCGCGAAAAGCTGCGCCATGGCGTCGGGGGGCAGGGTGACGGCGAAACGACCGCACATGGCGTATCCTCCGGGGGCAGATCCTTGCCGGATGATCTATCGCGCGCCGCCGGAAATCAAACCGTCAGAGCCCGAAGCCGCTGTAATGCAGCAGCCCCCAGTCCGTCAGCTCCCGGTGCACCTTGCCCCAGAGAGCGCCGAAGCGCAGCGGGTCCAGCCCGGCGCCGGCGGCAATGCGCGACAGCGGCGTGCGCCCGTCTGCGGCGGCGATCAGCGGTGCGGCCTCGGGCGGGAGGGCGAGCTTGTCCTTGACGCCATCGACCTCCACCGGCGGGGTCTGACCGCGGGCCACGGCCTGCGCCAGTTGCCGGTGCGGCAGTTGCAGGCGCGGCACCAGTGAAGCGCGGCCGGGTTTTGGAAGAGGGCGGTCCTCGTCGGCGGGCACAAGGTAGCCCACATGCTTGCGGATCGTGCCGCGCAGCTTCTCGGCCACGGCCATGGCGGCGTCCGAGTCCATCCCTGCCGGGACATCCGCAATGCGCGACAGGTCGTAAAGGGCGGGCGTGACGAAACCCTGCAGGCGCCAGCCGGTCGCCGCGCAGGTGTCCAGCAGGCGCGCCACGTCGAAGGGCGTATCGGTGCTGTGCAGGAGCAGGTCGTAGAAGCCCGCGTCGCTTTGTTCGTGGTCCATCAGCAGCGGGTTCGACGCGAAGGGATGGCCCTTCGGCAGCGCGGCGACGATCTCCTTCGCGCGGGAGAGGCGCTGCTCTGGCGGCAGACCGTCCAGCAGTGCGCCGAACGCCTCCTGCAGGGGATAGACCCCGGATCGGCCGTAGGGCGCATAGACCATGAACCCCATGCCGCCCCCCGGTGCCAGCGCGCCCCTAAGCGCGGCAAAGCCGTCCTCCGGACGGGGCAGGTGGTGCAGTACGCCGCAGCAGTCGATGTAGTCGAAGGGCCCGAAGTCCCCGGCGTCGAGCAGGCTGCCGGTGTGGAAGGTGATGCCCGTGAGGCCGCGCACCTTGGCCCGTGCCTCGGCGATCCCGCGCGAGGCGGTGGAGAGGTCGAGGTAGGTGATCTCGTAGGGCGCGCCGGCCTTTGTCATCAGCGTGGCCAGCTGGATCAGGGCGTCGCCCGTGCCGCCGCCGGCCACCAGTACGCGCAGCGGCTGCGACCAGTCGCGCGCGCCGCCGAACAGGTGGTGGTCGATTTCGGTGGGCCTTGAGGGGGAGCCGGTGATCAGGCGCGTGCGCTCGTCCTCCGGGTCGCGGGCAGGGTAGGGATAGACCTCGTACTGTTCCTTGACCGTGACCATGCCTTGCCCTCCGACTGCCGCAGTGTCCTGCCCGATCGCGCCCGCGATGGCCAGCCCTAGCGGCGCCTGGCGATCTCCAGCCGGGTTTCCAGCAGGGCCATGTCGCGCATGATCCGTTGCCGTTCGGTCCGGTCGCCGGTCTCGCGCAGTTCCGCGCGCAGGCGAGCCAGTTCCTTCGAGACGGAGACCGCCTCAGGAACAGCGCCGTTTTCCTTCATGATCCGGTTGAGGACGGCGTTCTCCGGATCGTCGCAGGGCGGCAGGGGTTTGCCCGCGCCCGGCAGGTTGTCGAACGCGCCTTCCGCCTCGGCCGCGCGGATCTTTGCAGAGATGAGGTCGATCAGGGGATGGTCCATGATCCCAACATAAACCGTGACCTGCGCGTTGCCCAGATCTCCGGAACGCAGCGTCACCGGGTGTTTTCCCCGACGTCCACTGCTCTTGCGCGATGCACCAGGGAAGGCCAAGACTGGAGGTGAGGACTAGGGGAGGAGAATGCGCTCATGGGCTACGCCACCATGGACGACCGCAACGCCATCGAATCGCAGGGCGCCTGGCACGATCTGGGGCTGCCGAAGACGGTCTGGGCCCAGCTTTGCCGGACGGCGGACAAGTTCCCGCAGCGCCCGGCGGTCAGCTACCAGCTGTTGTCGGGACCGAAGGACAAGGCAGAGACGATGACCTGGGCCGAAGTGCGGGACCGCACGGCACAGGCCGCGAACCTGTTCCGCAGCCTCGGCATCGAGGAGACGGACGTGATCGCCTACGTCCTGCCGAACTGCAACGAGGCGGTCTCGACCCTTCTGGGCGGCATGGTGGCGGGCATCGTGAACCCGGTGAACCCGCTTCTGGAGCCGGAGCAGATCGGCGCCATCCTGCGCGAGACCGGCGCCAAGGTGGTGGTGACGCTGAAGCCCTTCCCGAAGACCGACGTGCCGCAGAAGGTGCAGGAGGCCGTGCGCCATGCGCCCAACGTGCACACGGTGCTGGAGGTCGACCTCAACCGCTACCTGACGCCGCCGAAGAAGTGGATCGTGCCGCTGATCCGTCCGAAGATGCCGGGCACGCGGCACGCGGACTACAAGTGCTTCCGGGCGGAGATGAAGAAGCAGCCCAAGACCCTGACCTTCGAGGACGGCGGCAAGGACCGGGTGGCTGCCTACTTCCATACCGGCGGCACCACGGGCATGCCGAAGGTGGCGCAGCACCTCTACTCGGGGATGATCTACAACGGCTGGCTTGGCGACACTCTGCTGTTCACCGAGGAAGACAGCGTGATGTGCCCGCTGCCGCTGTTCCACGTCTTCGCCTGCCACGTCATCCTGATGGCGATGGTCTGCTCGGGGGCGCATGTCGTGTTTCCGACGCCCGCCGGCTATCGCGGCGAAGGTGTGATGGACAACTTCTGGAAGCTCTGCGAGCGCTGGAAGACCACGTTCGTCATCACCGTGCCGACCGCCGTGTCGGCGCTGATGCAGCGCAAGGTGGATGCGGACATCTCGTCGATCAAGACGGCGTTCTCCGGCTCGGCCCCGATGCCGCTGGAGCTGTTCAAGCGGTTCGAGAGCGCCTGCGGCGTGACGATCTGCGAAGGCTACGGGCTGACGGAAGCGACCTGCCTCGTGTCGGTCAACCCGCCCGAGGGCGAGAAGAAGGTCGGCTCCGTCGGCATTCCCTTCCCCTACACGGACGTGAAGATCACGAAAGTGCGCGAGGGCCAGCCGGTGATCTGCGGCACGGACGAGATCGGCGAGATCTGCGTGTCGAACCCGGGCGTCTACGCCGGGAAGACCTACACGGAAGAGCCCAAGAACGTCGACCTGTTCCACTGGGGCACGCACCTGCGCACCGGTGATCTGGGGCGGCTGGACGCGGACGGCTACCTCTGGATCACCGGACGGGCGAAGGACCTGATCATCCGGGGCGGTCACAACATCGACCCGGCCGAGATCGAGGAGGCGCTCTTGGCGCACCCGGCGGTGGCCTTTGCCGGCGCCATCGGCCAGCCGGACGCGCATTCGGGCGAACTGCCCTGCGCCTTCGTGGAACTGGTCGCCGGTGCAACCGTGACCGAGGAAGAGCTGCTGGAACATGCGAAGGTGCACGTCCACGAACGCGCGGCGCATCCCAAGCACATGACGATCCTCGACGAACTGCCCAAGACGGCGGTCGGCAAGGTCTTCAAGCCCGACCTGCGCAAGCTGGCGATCACGCGCGTCTACAACGGTGCGCTGGAAAAGGCCGGTGTTGCCGCGCGGGTCGAGAAGGTCGTCGACGACAAGTCGCGCGGGCTGGTGGCGCAGGTGGCCCCCAACGGCAACACCGAGGCCGAGGTCGGCGCGGTGCTGGGCGGCTTCACCCGACCGTGGGAATGGGTCGAGGAGGACGTGGCGGCGGAGTGAGGCGCGCCGCCTCCTGCGGTTCCTCTGCGTGCAGATGACGGACCCAATAAGGGTCTGTCACGCCGCTTGGGTGTTGTCGTGGCGCACGATGGGATCGATGGGCGCCAGCGGCAGGGCCAGCGCCTCTTCCAGGTGGCGGGCAACCTGAAGCAGCCGCGCCTCGCCGCGCGGCGGGCCGATCAGTTGCAGCCCGACCGGCAGGCCGGTGTCGGTGAACCCCACCGGCAGCGACAGCGCGGGCAGGCCGCATGTGGACGCAAGGAAGGCGAAGCTGAGCCAGTCGAGGTAATCGCGGCAGGGCTGACCGGCGACTTCGGTGGGATATTCGACCTCTGACGGCAGCGGGGCCAGCCCGGTGACGGGACAGGCCAGCACGTCGAAGGTGCCGAACAGCCCGCGCATCTGCGCGTAAAGCCGCGAGCGGGTAACGTTGGCCCTGGCGATGTCGTCGACGGTCAACATGCCGCCGGTGCGGATGTTCTCGGCCAGCGTCGGCTTGAAGTGCTGCGAGATGCGCTTGGGCCGGACCTGATGCGACGTCCACATGCCGAGCGCGCGGAAGGTGCGGAAGGCGTGGTCGAGACCGCGGGTGTCCGGCTGATGCTCCTCCACCGCGACATCGGGGGCCTGAACCCGCGCGACGGCCCGGGCGAGGATCTGCGCCATGTCGGACGTGACGGGGGCGAGCCCGCCGAGGTCCGGCGAGAAGGCGATACGGACATGGCCCGGCGCTGCGAGGCAGGCGCCCAGATAACTGTCCGTCGAGGGCGGATGCGAGAGCGGTGACACCGGGTCGAAGCCCGTCATCGCGTCGAGGAAGAGCGCCACGTCCGCCACGTTCCGGGCCATGGGACCGTCGACACCGAAGGCGTCGAAGGCATCAGCACCGGCAGCCGAAGCGACCAGTCCCGGCGACGGCCTCAGCCCCACGACACCGCAATAGCTGGCCGGGGTCCGGAGCGAGCCGCCGAGGTCGGAGCCCTGGCTCAACCAGACTTCGCCGGTGGCAAGGCCCGCCGCAGCCCCGCCCGACGATCCGCCGGGGTTCATGCGCGTGTCCCACGGGTTGCGGGTGGCGCCGAAGACGGCGTTGAAGGTGTTCGCGCCCGCGCCCATTTCCGGGGTGTTGGTCTTGCCGATCACCACCGCGCCGCGCGCCTCCATGCGCAGGACCATCGGATCGGAGGTCTTCGGCACGTTGTCGGCCAGCGCCGGGGTGCCGTAGGTGGTGCGCACGCCCGCGACATCGGTCAGGTCCTTGATGCCGACGGGCAGGCCCGCCAGCAGGCTGTCGCGGTCAGGCTGCGCGTCTCGGGCGCGGTCGCCGCAGGTGGTGACCATGGCGTTGATCGCGGGAGAGGTCTGCGCGATGCGGCTCAGGCTGGCGTCGATCAGTTCGGCGGTGGAGACCTGACCCGATTTCAGCAGGGCCATCACGTCGCGCGCCGTCTGACGGCACAGGTCGGGTCCGGTGAAACCCGCCGTCTCAGCAGTCGGCATCGGGCGCTGCGCAGAACATCTCGTACAGTAGCGCGATCACGCGCGAGGTGTTCTCGTTCGCGAGGCTGTAGTAGATCGTCTTGCCCTCGCGCCGGGTGACCACCAGCCCCTCTTCGCGCAGGCGGGCGAGCATCTGGCTGACCGCGGCCTGACGGATGCCCAGGAGTTCTTCCAGTTCGCCGACGGATTTCTCGCCCCCGCCCAGGTGGCAGAGGATCATCAGGCGGCCTTCATGCGCCAGCGTCTTGAGGAACGCGGAGGCGTTGCGGGCGTTGGCTTCCATTTCTTCCGGCGGCGCCGGGGGGGCTTTCTGGTCCATGGTCAGGTCCTGGGTCCGGTCTCGGGACTGCATAGCCGGGTGATTCGGAAAATGCGAGATTACTCGTCATGGGCGGGCGCGCCACCCTGGAAGCGGTTACCTTCCGCATAGTTGCAGGGCTCATCCTGCATCTGGAGATGCAGATCGCCGCCGGTGTAGGGATGGGCGCGGGCAAGGTCCTCGTCCACCTCGATGCCGAGCCCGGGGGCGGTGGGCGCTGCGACAAAGCCGTTTTCCACCCGGATCGATCCCTTGATCAGCCGGTGGTGGAAATCGGTCTCGATGGTTTCGGCGATCAGCAGGTTGGGGATGCAGGCGGCGAGCTGGATGTTGGCGGCCCATTCGACCGGACCGGCATAAAGGTGGGGGGCTATCTCGGCATTGAACGACTCCGCCAGCGCGGCGAGCTTCCTCGCCTCCCAGAGACCGCCGACGCGGCCAAGCGCCGGTTGCAGGATCTTCGCGCCGCCGGTGCGCAGGAGGGTGGCGAACTCCGACCGGGTGGTCATGCGCTCGCCGGTGGCGATGGGGATGCGGACCTGGTTTGCGACCTGGGCGAACTCGAGCAGGTTGTCCGGCGGGATCGGTTCCTCGTACCACAGGGGATTGTAGGGCTCGATCGCCTGCCCGAGCCGGATGGCGCCCGCCGTGGTGAACTGCCCGTGCGTGCCGAAGAGCAGGTCGGCCCGGTCGCCCACCGCCTCTCGCACATCTCGGCAGAAGGCCACGGAACGGGTGATGTCGGACATGGCGGGCTGGTGGCCGCCGCGCATGGTGTAGGGGCCGGCGGGGTCGAACTTCACCGCGGTAAAGCCGCGCGCGACGCAGTCGGCGGCGGCTTCGGCGGCCTGGTCGGGGGCGGTCCAGAAGTCGGAGAGGTTATGCTGCGCCAGCGGGTAGAGGTAGGTGTAGGCGCGGATGCGTTCGTTCATCAGCCCGCCCATCAGCGCCCAGACCGGGCGCCCCCTCGCCTTGCCGAGGATGTCCCAGCAGGCGATCTCCAGCCCCGAGAAGGCGCCCATGACGGTGAGGTCGGGGCGCTGGGTGAAGCCCGAGGAATAAGCGCGGCGGAACATGCGTTCGATGTTCTCGGCGGACTCGCCCTCGACGTAGCGCTTGAAGACATCCTCGATCACCGCGGTCATGGCCTTGGGACCCACCGAGGCGGCGTAGCATTCGCCCCAGCCGGTGATGCCGTCGCCGGTGGTGAGCTTGACGAGGATCCAGTAGCGGCCCCCCCAGCCGGGGTGCGGCGGGGCGGTGACGATGATGTCGAGGTCCTTGAGGATCATGGGCTGTGCTCCTGCATGGTTTCGGGCCGCGTCCCGCGACCCGACCGGCCGGGAGAGGCGCTGCCTCCCCCGGACCCCCTCCGAGGTATTTCTGCCAAGATGAAGGGGCGGGGCGGGCGTGACCTGTGTGGGGTCAGGTGTCGAAGAGGATGACGTTGCGGCGGGCGCCGCCGGTCTTGGTGTCGGCGATGGCCTCGTTGATCTGGTCGAGGGACCAGCGCCCGGAGACCAGTTCGTCGAGCTTGAGGCGGCCCTGGCGGTAGAGGTCGGCCATCCACGGGATGTCGCGGCGGATCACCACGTCGCCCATCTTGGAGCCGATCATCTGCTGGCCGGTGTAGGCGGGAACGACGGGTTCGTACTGCGCCATGGCGCCGGTGTGGGGCATGCCGACCATGACCATGCGTCCGCCCCACCCGAGGTAGCGCATCGCCTGTTCGTAGGCCGGGATGGCGCCGACGGTCACGGCGACCACGTCGGCGCCTTTGCCCAGGGCCTTCAACGCGGCTTTCCACGGGGCCTTCGACGTGCCCAGCACGGCATCGGTGGCGCCGAATTCGCGGGCGATCTCCAGCTTGGCCTCCGACATGTCGACGGCGACGATGCGGCGGGCGCCGGCGATGCGGGCGCCCTGGATGGCGTTCAGGCCGACGCCGCCGGCGCCGATCACGACCACGTCTTCTCCGGCGCGCAGGCGGCCGGCGTTGACCACCGCGCCTATGCCGGTGATGACGCCGCAGGCCAGGAGGCAGACGCCTTCGGCGGGCAGGGTTTCGGGGAGCGGCACGACCTGGCTCTGATCGACGACGACGCGCTCGGCGAATGCGCCGCAGTTCATCGCCTGCACGACCGGGGTGCCGTCGGGGCGGGACAGGGGAGAGGGGCGTCCGCCCTGGTTCTCGCAGATCGTCGGTTTGCCCGAGTTGCAGTTCACGCAGGCCCCGCAGGACCGGATCAGCGTGACCACGACCCGGTCGCCTTCGGAGAGGCCCTTCACGCCATCGCCGAGCGCGGTGATGCGGCCGGAGGCCTCGTGGCCGTAGACGGCCGGAAGGTCGCCGCCCCATGCGCCGTCGGCGTAGGAAATGTCGGAATGGCAGATGGCGACCGCCTCCAGCGTGACCTCGATCTCGCCGGTTCCGGGGGCGCGCAGATCGAGGTCTTCGATCGTCAGAGGCGCGTTGAAGGCGGTGCAGACCGCCGCGCTGATGCGTGTCATCCCAGTCTCCCTGTTTTCCACGGAGGGTTCACCGCCTCGTCCCGGGGTTCAAGCCGGAAAATGACATGGGGGCGGCAGAAGGGCGAATGAGGCCGGGGTTTTCAGGCGACCGCGTGTCGGGGCGCGCGGGTGAGGAACAGCGTCAGCGCCACGACGATCAGCCCGAGCGACACGAGGAAGGGCGCGCCGGGGAAGGGATCGGCCCGTTCGGGCGCCGTGAAGGCGGCGAAGACGGAGGTCATCATGATCGGCGAGACGGCGGCGGCCAGCGCGGCGGTTGAGGTCAGCAGGCCCTGCAGCGCCCCCTGCCGGTCGTCGCCGAGGCTCTGGCTCATCATGCCCTGCATCGCCGGGCCGAAGGTGCCGCCGAGTGCCGCGAGCGGGATCAGCGCCAGCACCGTGCGGGTGTTGTCGAGGAAGGGGATCAGCGCGTAGGCGATGGCGGCGCACAGGAGGCCGAAGACCACCGTCCCCGATTCTCCGAACCGCCTGAGCAGGAGCCGGATCACCCCGGCCTGTACGAAGGCGAAGGAAAGGCCGAAGGCGCCGAGGGTGGTGCCGATGATCGCGCTGGACCAGCCGAACTGCGCATGGCCGAAGAAGGCCCAGACGGAAGGATAGACCGCGAAGGCCACGTGGTAGAGGAACATGATCGCCAGCCCGCGGCGGATGCCCGGCACGCGCGTCATGATGAGAAAGGCGCTGAACGGGTTGGCCTCGCGCAGGCGGAAGCGGCGGCGGTTCTCGGGCTTGATCGTCTCGGGGAAGGCGAGCAGGCCGAGGATCGTGTTGAGCGCGGCCAGCACGGCGGCGGCCCAGAAGGGCGCACGGGTCCCGAACTCTCCAAGCAGGCCGCCGATGGTCGGGCCGAGGACGAAGCCCAGTCCGAAGGCCGCGCCGATCAGCCCGAAGGCGGCGGAGCGTTTCTCCGGCGGAGAGAGGTCGGCCATGGCGGCGAAGGCGGTGGAATGCGTGGCGGAGGCGAAGCCGCCGATGATCCGGGCGATCAGCAGCACCACGAGGCTGTGGGTCATGCCCATCACCGCATAGTCCACGACCATCAGCGCCAGCGTGCCCAGCAGGATGGGTTTGCGCCCGTATGTGTCAGACAGCGCGCCCAGAAGCGGCGCAAACAGGAACTGCATCGCCGCGAAGACCGTGCCCAGGACCCCGCCCCAGAGCGCCGCGCCGGAGAGGCCGCGGCCGGAGACTTCCTCGATCAGGTCCGGCATGACCGGGAGGATCAGGCCGATGCCCATGGCATCGATGGCCACGGTGATGAGGAGGAAGAGGACGGGCAGGCGCAAGGGTCAGATCGCCTTTGTCACGGCAGCGGCGAAGGCGCGGGCCTCGGCCGGGGCGGTCCCGAGCTGGCGGGTCGCGTCGAAGAGGTCCGCCGGCAGGTCGGGCCATTCCGCGCGGGCCGCGTCGGTCAGCGGCGTGCCGGAGGTTTGGGCCGATTTGATGAGGTCCTTGACGGCGGCCTGCGCCTGTGGCCGGGGCATCCGGTCGGTCAGGGCGAAGGAGAGTGCCTCGGCGATCAGGAGGCCGCCGGTGGCGTCGAGCGTCGTCTGCATGGCGCTCGTGTCGGGAGAGAGTGTCTCTGACAAGTCTTGCATAAGTGTCAACGCGGCGGACGCTGCCAGCACGAGCTGCGGCAGGGTCAGCCATTCGGTGAACCACGCGGCGCCGTCGCGCTGCTGCCGGTGCAGGGCCGCGCCGTCCAGAGTGGCGGACAGGCCCTGCACGTGGCGGGCCAGTGCGACCATGGCGGAGGGCGCCACCGGGTTCTGTTTCTGCGGCATGGTGGAGGAGGCCCCGGCGCCGCCGAGGCGGACCTCGGATAGGCCGGACTGGGTGGCGAGCACGAGGTCCTCACCCATCTTGCCCGCGGCCAGCGCGGTGCGGGCGAACCACCCGGCGATGGTCAGCACGGGCGTGCGGTCGGTGTGCCAGGCGTGGCCGGGATCGTTCAGGCCCAGCTTTTCAGCCAATGCAGCGCGCAGGGCCACGGGATCGGGTCCGAGGGCAGAGGCGGTGCCTGCCGCGCCGGACAGGGACACGAAAAGCTGGGCGCGCACGCGGGGCAGGTCCTCGAGCGCGGTCAGCAGCGGCCAGCCCCATTGCGCGACCTGCGCGCCGAAGGCGGTGGGCGTTGCATGCTGGCCGTAGGTGCGGGCGGCCATGGGCGTCTCGGCGTGATCGCCTGCAAGCTTTGCCAGCCCTTTCAGCGTGGCTTTCAGCCGGTCCTCCTGCAGGGCCAGCGCCTGCCTCAGCCGCAGCATCAGCCCGGTGTCCTGGATGTCCTGCGATGTCGCGCCCCAATGCAGGTACTGCGCATGCTCGGGGGCCATCATCGCCTCGCGGAAGGCGGCGACCAGTGCGGGTGTCATCACGCCGTTCTGCGCCGTGGCCTTGGCCAGTCCCACTGGGTCGACCTGGCATTCGAGCGATGCGCGGTGGATCGCGGCGGCGGCGGTCTCGGGGATCACGCCCGCGGCACCCTGCACCTGCGCCAGCGCGCCCTCGACCAGCATCATCGCCCGGACCTCGGCGCTGTCGGAGAACAGCCGCGAGGTTTCACCGGTCGGGAAAAGACCGGACAGGTGGGCGCTGTCGAAGGGCGTTGCGGGCATGTCGTGTTCCTTTGTCCTCCGTGCGCCGCAGGTTTGCGTGGCGGCATCCGAAGTCCGGGGTCTCTGTCACATTGCAACGATTTTGTGAAGCAGAGACGCAAGGTCCCCCGGCATGGAGAAGAACGGAGAGTGGGAGCTTTGCAACGAAAAAACGTCTTCGGGGGCGAAGCGTTCGGCCATTTTCCGTTGGAAATCCGGGGGGATGGCGCGGTCTTCGGTGCAGATGATGTAGCTGCGCGGCAGGGCCTGCGACTTTTGCGACAGGGCGATGGCCGTGCCGGAGGCCGAGGTGGATTCGGCGCAGAGACGGGGCAGTGCGTAGGCGTCGGTGCCGGGCGGGCAGTCGTGGTAGAAGTTGCCGGTGCCCCCGGAGAGGTCGAAGGTGAAGCTGAGCTTGGTGTCCGAGAGGCGGATCAGCGGCACCAGCGGCTGTTCGTCCGCCTGCATCCGCATCTGTGCGAGGCTGTGCCCCGGCCAGGGTGTGTAGGCGCAGAGGTAGACGAGGCGCCGGATGTTGGCCGGGTCGATCTCGGCGGCCTGGGTGATCGAGTAGCCGCCCATGGAGTGGCCGACGACCACGGTGGGTTCGGTCAGCGCGTCGACGATGGCCTGCCCGAAGTCGTGGAGCGCGGTCGCCTCGATCGGGGTGGGGTCGTCGCCGTGGCCGGGCAGGTCGATGGAGCGGGCCTCGTGTCCCAGCGACTCGAGCGCCGGGATCACGTCGCGCCAGCACCACGCCCCGTGGGCCGCGCCGTGGATCAGCAGGAAGCGGGCCATCAGGCGGATTGTCCCGTCATGCCGGTCATGCGCCTTGGGCTTTCAGGAAATCGGTGAGAACGCGGGCGTATTCCGCGGGCTGTTCCACGCAGGGCAGGTGGCCCGCATTGCGGATCAGGTGCTTCTGGCTGCCGGGGATCAGGTCGGCGGTTTCGAACACCAGATCGGGCGGGGTGGAGCCGTCCTCCGACCCGGCGATGGCCAGCGTCGGCAGGCGCAACCCGCTGGTGGAACTGATGAAATCGGTGCCGGAGATGGCGGCGGCGCAGCCGGTCCAGCCCTCGGCCGGGGTGCGCAGGAACATGTTGCGCCAGGCGGGGAATTCCTCGGTCTGGTGGAAGGGTTTGGAGAACCAGCGGTCCATCGTGGGGTCGACGATGTCGGCGAGGCCGGCCTTTTCCACATTGGCGATGCGTTCGGCCCACATGTCGCGCGTGCCGATCTTGGCGGCGGTGTTCGAGAGCACCATGGCGCGCACCAGATCGAGGCGCTTGGCGGCCAGTCCCTGCGCGATCATGCCGCCGATGGAGAGGCCCACGAAGATCGTGTCCTTCAGCCCGAGATGGTCCATGAGGCGTTCGGTGTCGGTGATCAGCGCGCCCATGGAATAAGGGCCCTTGGGCGTGTCGGAGAGGCCGTGTCCGCGCTTGTCGAAGCGCAGGATTCGCAGGTTTCCGGGCAGCATCGGCAGGATCTCGTCCCAGAGCCGGAAGTCGGTGCCGAGCGAGTTGGCGAAGACGACGGGGGTGCCGTCCTCCGGGCCGGTCAGGGCATAGTGGATACGGGTGTCGCCGAGCTGGACTGTCTGCATTGGGGCCTCCTGTGTGCCCCCTGTTTAACCTTGGTTGCCGACCTGCGGAAGGTGTTGCGGACAGGGGCCTGTGGCGGGTTAACGAAGCGTCCGGTGGCGCGGCGCTGGCCATATCTTGGGGTTGGCCGGGGTGCGGGCCACAAGCCGACGCCGGGCCGGAGCGGCGTTAACCGGATGTTATGGGGTGAACCGGCCGGTTCGGGGGGCCTTTCCGGCCGGTTGGCAAGGTTGGTTAATTTCCGTTCACGAAGGGCGTTAAGGAAGGCGGGAAAGCGGGCTGCGACGGGGCGGTTTGCCGACCCTGGAACGCCCGGTGGTCGGGCGGGGCCGTAGGCCATTGCTGCGAGAGCGCGCCGGTCGCGTCATGGTGCGGCGGGCAGCTTTCCGGGCGCCCCGACTGAAGCCACTGCGGGCTTCAGCGGCCCACCCTCCAAGCCGCTGCCCGGCAGGGGCAGGGCGATGGCCGGGATTGGCGGGTACTGCTGGCGGGCGGGAAAACAAGACGGCCCCGCAGCGCGGGGCTGCGGGGCCGTGAGTGTGGTCTCGGGCACTGGAGGCCGGACCCCCGCCGGAACGGGGCGTCCGCGGCCGCCGTTCAGGCGATGCCCACGACTTCGATGTCGAAGGTCAGGTCCTTGCCGGCCAGCGGGTGGTTGGCGTCGAGGGTGACCTGTTCCTCGTTCACTTCGACGACCGTCACCGGCATGACCTGACCCTGCGGGGTCTGGACCTGCAGCTGGGTGCCGAGATCGAGCGGGATCTCTGCCGGGATCTCGGAACGCGGCACGGCCTGCATCGCGTTCGGATCGGGCTGGCCGTAGGCTTCGTCCGCCGGGATCGTCAGCTTCTTCTGCTCGCCCACGGTCATGCCGGGCAGGGCCTTGTCGAGGCCGGGGATGATCTGGCCGGAGCCCACTTCGAACTGCAGCGGATCGCGCCCGCGCGAGCTGTCGAAGGTGGCGCCGTCCGCCAGCGTTCCGGTGTAATGCAATTGAACTGTGTCGCCGGTTTTGACCTGCGTCATGTGTGTACCTCTGATGTCTTGGAAACGGGTTTGGCGAGGCCGGGGCGTCCCGGGTGGCTCGCATGCTCATGCCTAAAGATAATGATTCATGGCCCGCGATGCAAACCCGGTGGTCAGAACCGGGTGTGCGCCCTACTGTCGGGGCGACGGAAATGCCGGGTTCGGGGCGCTTTGCCGCGCCTGCCGGACCCGCGGAGAAAGGGAGTTTTGCCATGCATCCGGTCTTGGCGAAGGACAACGTGGCGGTGGTGACGGGCGGGGCCTCGGGCATCGGGCTGGAGATCGTGGGGCGGCTGGTGGCGCTGGGCATGAAGGTGGCGATTGCCGACCTGCCCGGCCCGGCGCTGGAGCGGGCGGCGGCGGAGACCGGCGCGCTGGGCGTGGCCGTGGACGTGACCGACCGCGCGGCGCTGGAGGCGCTGAAGGTGCGGGTGGAGCGCGAGCTTGGCCCGGTTTCCGCGCTGTTCGCCAACGCCGCGATCCAGCCCGGGTCGGACGTCTTCGACGAGCGCGGCACATGGAACCGGGTGATCGACGTCAACCTGATGGGGTTGGTGCACACGGTGCAGGTGCTGGCGCCTGCGATGATCGCCAGCGGCGCGCCGGGGCTGATCGTCATGACCGGGTCGAAGCAGGGCATCACCACGCCGCCGGGCGACCCGGCCTACAACGCCGCGAAGGCGGGGGTGAAGGCCTTTGCCGAAGCCGTGCAGCACGATCTGCGCGGGCGCGAGGGCTGTGAGGTCGAGGCGCGGCTGCTGATCCCGGGTTTCGTCTGGACCGGGCTGACGCGGCAGGGCCGGACGGAGAAGCCCGCCGGCGCCTGGACGCCGGAGCAGCTTGTGGATTTCCTGATGGCGGCGCTGGACCGGGACGATTTCTACATCCTCTGCCCCGACAACGACGTGGACCGGGCGACGGACGAGAAGCGCATCCTCTGGGCCGCGGGCGACATCGTGGAGAACCGCCCGCCGCTGTCGCGCTGGCACGGCGATTACGACGCGGCCTTCAAGGCCTGGCTGGAGCGCTGAGGGATGGCGAAGGTTGTGGTGTTCGACGCCTACGGCACGCTCTTTGACGTGGCCGCCGCGGCGCGTGTCGTGGCCGAGGAACCGGGGCGCGAGGCCCTGGCGGCGGTCTGGGGACAGGTGGCGGAGGACTGGCGGCGCAAGCAGCTCGAGTATTCGTGGCTGAGGGCCGTGACGGGCGATTACGTGCCGTTCTGGACCCTGACGATGGACGGGCTCGACTGGGCGATGGAGCGCGCGGGGCTGGACGACCCGGAGCTGCGCGAGCGCCTGCTGGCGGTCTACTGGGAACTGCCCGCCTACCGCGAGGTGCCCTTCATGCTGGCGGCGCTGAAGGCGAAGGGCGTCGCGACGGCGATCCTGTCGAACGGCAGCCGCGACATGCTGGAGGGGGCGGTGGAGTCCTCGGGCGTGGGGCTCTACCTCGACGAGGTGCTGTCGGTGGAGGCGGTCCGGGTCTTCAAGCCCGCCCGCGCGGTCTATGACATGGTGGGCACGGCCTTTGGCGTGGCGCCGGGCGAGGTGCTGTTCGTGTCGTCGAACGGCTGGGACGCGGCGGGGGCGGCGGCCTACGGCTTCGAGACGGTCTGGGTGAACCGCGGCGATTTGCCGATGGACCGGCTGATGGCTTCGCCCGACCATGTGATGAAGGATCTGACGACGATACCGGAGAGGGTGTGATGGCGAATTTCACGACGTCCGACGGGGTGGAGATCTTCTACCGCGACGAGGGCGAGGGTGTGCCCCTGGTCTGCCTTGCGGGGCTGACGCGCGACGGGCGGGATTTCGATTTCGTGGCGCCGCATCTGGAGGGCGTGCGGCTGATCCGCCCGGACTATCGCGGGCGGGGGCAGTCGGGATGGGCGGACTGGTCGACCTACACGATCCCGGTGGAGGGGCGCGACACGGTCGAGCTGCTGGATCACCTCGGGCTGAAGCAGGCCGCCGTGCTGGGAACCTCGCGCGGGGGGCTGATCGCCATGGGGCTGGCCGCGACGGTGAAGGACCGGCTGATGGGCGTGGCGCTGAACGACATCGGGCCGGAGATCGCGGATGCCGGGCTTGAGGTCATCAAGGGCTATCTCGGGCGCAGGCCGCCGCAGAAGACGCTGGCGGAGGTCGCGGCGCGGCGGGCGGAGCTGATGACCGGCTTCGTCGGCGTGCCGGAGAGCCGCTGGCTGGAGGAGGCGGAGCGGATCTTCGTGCAGGAGGAGGACGGGCTCTGCCTGACCTACGACCCGAACCTGCGCGAGGCGGTGCTGGGCGGCGGGGCGCAGCCGGTGGCCGACCTCTGGCCGTTCTTCGACGCCTTCAAGGGGTTGCCGCTTTGTGCGCTGCGGGGCGAGAACTCCGACCTGCTGTCGCGCGAGACCTTCGAGGAGATGAAGGCGCGGCGCCCGGACATGATCGCGGTGGAGGTGAAGGGGCGGGGGCACATCCCCTTCCTCGACGAACCGGAGGCGCTGGACGCGCTGCACCGCTGGATCCGGATGCTGCGCTGATCCGGGAAGGGCATGAGCGCCGGTGGATGCGCGGGCTGCCTGAATAGCCTGTGGGCGGCGGCGCGTGACGCCGGTTTAGCTGCCGCATGGCGGGACCCGGCAGCGGGAGGCGTCGCAGACGTTGTCCAGGGGTGTGAGCCCCGTGAGACGCGCCCCCGTGCCCCGCTCGGGCCGTCGCCCACCCGCCCACCCCGCCGCCCCGACCGGAGCGCGGGGGCGCGCGTGGCGTTGGGCCGGGGCTGTTCGTTTCGGCGGGCCCTTCGCTTTCGGCTGGTCGGATTTGCCCGGTCTGGCCCGTAGGGGACGGGCGCCGGGGCATTGCCCTTGGCATGACATGGGGATGTGCACGCAGAGTATGGGCGCCGAGTGCGAGAGGGCTTCATGCGCATTGCGGACGGTTGGACGCCCGCCACCGGATCGATGGCGGGCGCTTCGGTCTAGCGGTTGCGGATATGCGTGCTCCAGTGGGCGTGCAGAGCTTCGATGTCGCCGCTGGTGAGGAGGGGCATCGCCTGATGCAACTGGTCTTCCGTCCATGCCCACCATTGGAGTTCGAGCAGGAGGGCGATGCGTGCATCGTCGAACCTCTTGCGGATTTCCCGGGCCGGGTTTCCGCCGACGATGGCGTAAGGCGCGACATCCCGCGTCACCACGGCGCGCGTGCCGATCACGGCGCCGTCGCCGATCCTGACGCCGGGCATGACGATGGCTTCGGAGCCGATCCAGACGTCGTTTCCGATGACCGTGTCACCGGCCGGACGGTAGCCGTTTTCGGCGCCCGCAAAGGCCGGCACGTCTGACATCCAGTAGAAGGGAAACGTGCTGACCCAGTCGTTCCTGTGGCCCTGGTTGCCCGCCATGATGAAGGCGGCGCCAGATCCGATGGAGCAGAAGCTGCCGATCAGAAGGCGGTCGACGCCCTCGTCCGGCAGGAGGTAGCGGGCGCAGTCGTCGAAGCTGTGGCCGTGATAGTAGCCTGAATAATAGCTGAACCGTCCGACAAGGATGTTCGGGTTGGTGACCTGCTTGTCCAGCGTGATGCCCCGGAAAGGGCTTTCGAAGTGGTTTTTCATCTGGGACCTCTGAATGATCGGCATGTGTGCGCACATGCAAAACCAGCGCTGCCGCTGAGGGCGGCGCGCAATTTCCCCGGGCTTCAGCGCGGGGACGGATTCAGATGGTTCGGTCCGCAGATTTCATCGGGCGAATGTCCCTGTCCAATTCGTGCGAAGGATACGGAAACGGCGACCGGACGCAAGCCGGACGGCATGGCGCTTTGGCAAGGGGGCGCAGGTCGTTTTGCGGCGCTCGCGCGCGCCGGGATGACGCGCGCGCAGGCGTTTCGGCGCAGTCTTTTCGGCAGGGGGTCAGGCGTCGGGCAGGTTGAAGACGCGGACGGGGTGGAGTTCGCCGGCCTTGTAGCGGCCCACGGCGACCGGACGGCCGTCGTGGCTGGCCCAGGCCTCGTCGCCGTATTCGATGCCGCCCGCCGCAAGGACCATGCCCGAGTTGCCGTTCCTGAGGCGCGTCGCGCCCTCGGCGGTGGCTTTCAGTTCGGGAAGGTCGGCCAGCCCCGCCTCGACCGGCAGGAGCCGGGCGTCGAGGGCGGGGGTGCGGGCCTCTGCGTCGATCTGGTCCAGCGTCACGGCGTTTTCGAGGTCGAAGGGTCCGGACCAGAGGCGGCGCAGCGTCAGCACGTGGGCGTGGCAGCCGAGCGTCTGGCCCAGATCGCGCGCGATGGAGCGGACATAGCCGCCCTTGCCGCAGGTCATTTCCAGCACGGCGGTGTCGGCGTCGGGGCGGTCGGTCAGCACCAGCTCCTCGACCCAGAGGGGGCGGGCGGCGATCTCCATCTCCTCGCCGTCGCGGGCGCGCTTGTAGGCGCGTTCACCGTCGATCTTCACCGCCGAGAACTGCGGCGGGACCTGCATGATCTCTCCGACGAAGCCGTGCAGCGCCTCCTTGATCTCGTCGTCCGAAGGGCGGAAATCGCTTTCGGCTGTGACCTCGCCCTCGGTGTCGTCGGTGTTGGTCGCCTGCCCGAGCCGGATGGTGAAGGCGTAGGCCTTCGTCGCGTCGGTGATGTAGGGCACGGTCTTTGTCGCCTCGCCCAAGGCCACGGCCAGCAGGCCCGTCGCCTCCGGGTCGAGCGTGCCGGCATGGCCCGCCTTCTTCGCTTCCAGCGCCCAGCGGACCTTGTTCACGACGGCGGTGGACGTGATGCCCGCCGGTTTGTCGACGATCAGCCAGCCGGAAATGTCCCGGCCCTTGCGCTTGCGTGCCATGTGCTGCCCTTTCGCGGTAAGGCGCGCCGGGTAGCAAGCGCGCCGCGCCCTGTCAATCGCGGGGCGCGCGCGGGCCGTGGTCTTGCAGGTGGTCCGCTGCGGGCGTCAGCCGTCGGAGAGCGCCTCGACGATGGTGGCGCGGGTCTCTGCCTCGGCGATGCCGGAGAAGGGCTTCATGTTGTGGCCGGGGACGACGGCGTCGGGGTCCTCGATGAAGGCGTCGAGGGTTTCGGCGTCCCATGCGAAATCGGCCCGGGCTAAGGCGTCGGAATAGCCGTAGTCATCGAGGCTGCCGGCCTCGCGCCCGACGATGCCGTACAGGTTGGGGCCGAGGCGGTTGTCGCCCTCGTCGAGGGAATGGCACGTCCGGCAATGGTTGTTGAACGCCAGCGTAGCCTCGTTGTCCTGCGCGGCGGCGGGGGCGGCGCTGAGGAAGAGGGCGGTGGCGGCGATATGCGGTTTCATGTCGGTGTCTCCTCTGGGGATCGTTGGAAGACAAACCGTCGAGGGGGTGGTGGCGTTCCCGCGCGGTCGCGGGTCCGGCGGGGGATCGCCGGTCGCCGTGTGTCCGGGCAGGCCGTGAGGGCGGGCCGTCAGGTCGTGCCGGAGAGGCGGGTGTCCTTCAGGCCGGAGAGGTCCAGGAGGCCCGCGCGGTTGCAGAGCCAGAGCGCGCCCGCCACCGCCCAGAGGTTCGACAGCACGAAGGCGCCGACGATGCCCGCAAAGCCCGCCACGCTGGCGCCGAGCCATGCGAGCGGCACGTAGACCAGCGCGATGCGGCTGGCCGAGAGGCCCATGGACCAGAGCGCCCGGTCGCGCGCGTTCATCGCGGCGTTGGCGGTCACGAGGATGCCGTAGCCGAAGAAGCCTGTCGCGCCCCAGCGCAGGTAGGTGGTGGCATGGTCGGCGGCTTCGCCTCCGTCGGTCATCAGATGGGCGAGGGTGGGCGCCGCGACGGACAGCACGGCGGCCAAGAGCGCGCCGTAGCCCGTGCAGGCGAGGAAGGTGAGCCGCGTGGCGGCGCGGGCGCGGTCGTGTTTCTCGGCGCCCCAGGCCTGCCCCACGACCGGGCCGATCCCCGCCGACATCGCCAGCATCGGCACGAAGAGCAGCGACTGCACGCGGGTGGCGGCGCCGAAGCCCGCCACGGCGGCATCGCCCAGCATCGCGGCGGCGGAGGTGACAAGCGACAGTCCCAGCGGGTTGATGGCGTTCGAGAGCGCGGCGGGGCCGCCGATCCGGGCGATGTCGCGCATGCTTTCTCCGAGGCCTTTCAGGCAGGTGCGGCTGATCGACAGGCGTCCGCTGCGGAGCGAGAAGATCACCAGCCCGAGGCAGCCCAGCGTGCGGGCGAGGAAGGTGGCGATGCCCGCGCCCTCGGTTCCCATGGCGGGGATGAAGGCCGCGCCGAAGATGAACAGCGGGTCGAGCGCGATGTTGAGGAGCGCCTGCGCGACCATGACGGTGGCGGAGATGTGGCTTTCGCCGCCCGCGCGGAACACCGCGTTCAGCCCCATGGCGGCGACCATGAAGGGGAAGGAGGCGCACCACCACGGCACGAAGGACAGCGCCTCGTCCCGGACGGCGTCGGTGGCGCCCATGAGGGAGAAGATCGCGGGGGCGGAGAGGTAGAAGGCCGTGGCGGTGACGAGGCCCAGCAGCGCCGCGACGATCAGCGCGTGGAGGGCGAGGCGCGCGGCATAGGCGTCGTCGTCGCCGTTGCGCCCGAAGGCCTGGCTGACCACGGCGGAGGTGCCCGCGCCCATGCCGATGCTGAGCGAGGTCAGCGCGACGATCACCGGGTAGACGAAACCGATGGCGGTCAGCGAATCGGTGCCCGCGCGGGCAAGGAAGGCGCTGTCGGCGATGCCCACGGAGAGGGTGCCGAGGATGCCGATGCTCATCGGCGCGGAGACCCGCCAGAGAGCGCGGGAGACGGGGCCGGAGGTGAGATCGCGGTTTCGCTTGCCGTTTGCCATGGCGACGCAGATGGCGCGAATGGATGCGAAGGCAAGAATGTTTGCGCGTGGGGCGTGCGCCCCTCAGCACAGCACCTGTGCGAGCGCGTCGAGCGCGGCGCGGATCGGGGGATCGTGGCGGGCCTCGTGGTGGGAGACCAGCCATTCGTCGTGGGTCAGGGCGTCGATGGGTTCCGACAGGCGGGCGAGGCCCGGCTCGGTGTCTCCGGCAAAGCAGGGCAGCACGATCCGCCCGAAACCGTTCAGCGCGAGGTCGAGGCAGAGGCGGCTGTCGCTGGCGGTGGTGAGGATGCGGTCGGCATGGTGGTCGTGGACCCAGCGCTGGGAGGGCGGCTTGTCGGCGCTGGCGGGCAGGGTGACGAAGCGGTCCGGCGCGCCGGGCAGGCCGTAGACCGCGTAGAGGATGGGCCGGGCCCGTTGCCGCGCCAGCCACGGGTGATCGGGCGCGCGGTTGCGGATGCCGATGTCGGCCTCGCGGCGGGCGAGGTCGAGGGCGGCGTTCGAAGGCAGGAACTCCGGCACCCAGCGACCTTGCGGGTCGGGCGCCAGCGCCTGCGCGAGGAAGCGCGAGGTCCAGAAGCCCGCGGTGATGCGCACCCGGCGCGGGCCGGTGTCGCTGTCGAGGAAGCGGTCGACCCGGCGGCGGAGCGCGGAGAGGTCGGCGACCTCGGCCGCCAGCGCGCGGCCCTCGCCGGTCAGCGCGTAACCCGCCCTGCCGCGCAGAAAGAGCGGACGGCCGGTCTGTGCCTCGAGCGCGGTCATGCGGCGGGACAGCGTGGGGAGCGGCGTGCCCGAGAGCCTTGCGGCGGCGGTGAGGGAGCCGTGCTGCGCCACGAGCAGGAACAGCGCGAGATCGTCGAGGCTGGGCGCACTTTCATTCATGAAAGTCAGTTTGCGCGCATCGCCAGTATTTTCAAGGAAATTGCCGTGGGAGGCTGGGCGCAGATCGCATCAGGCTTTCAGGAGTGAGATATGTCCCATCCTTTTCCCATCCTCCGGATCGTGCCGGACGCAGCCGCCAGTGCCGAGGCCGCGGGCTTTGCCGCGCGGGTGCAAAGCCACCGGCGCAGGGCGCGCAGGCGCGCGGTGCTGCGGTTCAGGGTGGCGCTGTTCGGGCGTCGGAAGCTGCGGGGCGCGGGTCTGCCGGAGGACGGCGGCGCCATCGCAACCGGCTGTCAGGCGCGCATCAGGGTCTGACCGAAACCGCCGAAGTGCAGCATGCTGCTGGCGCTGTCGGTCCAGAAACCGGGCCAGTGCGCCCCCATGGCCGGGTGATGCCAGACGCGCACGTCGGTTTCGGGCGGCAGCGTGTTGAAATCGGGCTCGTCCCGCGTGCGGAGCTGACCCGACAGGCCGAAGAAGCCGTTGATCAGCACCGTCATGATGAGCGCATCCTCCGGCGTCATCTGGAGGCGGCGCCAGCCCGGGGGAACGGTTTCCTCGGACCCCGTCACCCAGTCGCCCGAGACGAACAGGCGTTCCGGGAAATCGGGGCGGTAGCCGAGGCTGTAGGCGCCCTGGCTCTCGACGATGAAGGTGATGTAGCCGTTGCTGCTGGCGTGCAGCTCTTCGGGGCGGAAGATCCGGTCCTGCGTCAGGAGCAGCGGCAGCCCGGAATGGAACACATCCGGCCCGAGCGCATCCGACACCTCGGTCACGGGCTTCAGCCACGGCAGCTGGCCGGGTGTCGTGTCCCGCTCAGGGATGGCGATGTCGGGACGACCGACCCAATCAAGCAGAAGCTTCAGCGCATCCTCGATGGTGGTGACGATCAATTGGTCCTCCCTCACGCCCGCGTTCCAGCGAAACGCTGCTGCCAATCTTCGCGTTCCGCATCGGTGATCTTGCGGAAGGTGACGTCCGGCACGGTGAATGTGTGACCTTCGGGCAACGTTTCAAGGGCGGCGGGCACGTCGACCGGCCAGCTGTCGTCGTCGGTCTGCATGGCGGCCAGCAGGTCGGCGCAGGCGTCGGGGATGAAGGGGCGGGAAATCACCGCGTAGAGGCGGATCAGGTTCAGCGCGAGGCGGATCTGCATCGCCGCCTGTTCGGGATCGGTCTTGAAGGTGGTCCATGGCGCGACCTCCTGCAGGTACTCGTTGCCGAGCACCCAGGCGGCGCGCAGGGCGGCGGCGGCCTTGCGGATCTCGATCGCCTCCATGTGGGTCTCGTACTCGCGCACCTTCGCGGTGATGTCGGCGACCAGCTTTTCCTCGGCCGCTCCGCGGGTGCCGCCTGCGGGCACCGCCTCGGAGAACTTGGAGCGGCAGAACTTCGTCACGCGGGAGGCGAAGTTGCCCAGCACGTCGGCGAGGTCCTTGTTCACGCCGGACTGGAAGGATTCCCAGGTGAACTCGGCGTCGGAGGTTTCCGGCACGTGCGACAGCAGCCACCAGCGCCAGTAGTCGGCGGGCAGGAGTTCCAGCGCCTGGTCCATGAAGACGCCGCGCCCGCGCGAGGTGGAGAACTGTCCGCCGTCATAGTTCAGGTAGTTGAAGGACTTGATGTAATCGACGAGCTTCCAAGGCTCGCCCGAACCGAGGATCGTGACCGGGAAGGAGAGCGTGTGGAAGGGCACGTTGTCCTTGCCCATGAACTGCGTGTAGCGCACGTCGTCCGCGCCCTTGTCGGTGCGCCACCAGCGTTCCCAGTCCGTCCCCTTGCCCGCGTCGACCCATTCCTGCCCGCAGGCGATGTATTCGATGGGCGCGTCGAACCAGACGTAGAAGACCTTGCCCTCCATGCCCGGCCAGGGCTCGTCGCCGCGCTGCACCGGCACGCCCCAGTCGAGGTCGCGGGTGATGCCGCGGTCCTGCAGGCCGTCGCCGTCGTTGAGCCATTTCTTGGCGATGGAGGTGGTCAGCACCGGCCAGCCCTCGCGGGTGTCGATCCATTTCTCCAGCTCGTCCTTCATGGCGGACTGGCGGAGGTAGAGGTGCTTGGTCTCGCGCATCTCGAGGTCGGTGGAGCCGGAGATGGTGGAATGGGGGTTGATCAGGTCGACGGGGTCGAGCTGCTTGGTGCAGTTGTCGCACTGGTCGCCGCGCGCGCTGTCGAAGCCGCAGTTCGGGCAGGTGCCCTCGATGTAGCGGTCGGGCAGGAAGCGGCCGTCGGCCTTCGAATACATCTGGGTTTCGGAGACTTCGCGGATCAGGCCCTGTTCGTCTAGCACCTTGGCGAAATGCTGGGTGAGCCGCTTGTTCGCGTCGGAGGAGGAGCGGCCGAAATGGTCGAAGGAGAGGCGGAAGCCCTCGGCGATCTTCGACTGCACCTCGTGCATCTCGGCACAGTATTCGGCTACGGGCTTGCCCGCCTTGGCGGCGGCGAGTTCGGCGGGGGTGCCGTGTTCGTCGGTGGCGCAGAGATACAGCACTTCGTGGCCACGGGCGCGCAGGTAGCGGGCATAGAGGTCGGCGGGCAGCTGGGAGCCGACGAGGTTGCCCAGGTGCTTGATGCCGTTGATGTACGGAATGGCAGATGTGATGAGATGGCGGGCCATATGCGTCTTCCTTCGCGAACGTCAGCGCGGGTTTAGCGGAGTGGCGGGGCAGTGGCCAGTGGTCACCCATCGGGGGGTGCAGAATCTGCACCCTACGGGGCGTCGCGCGGGCGGGGACGCGGGCTTTCGGAGCGCATGTCGGGCGGTGTGGCTGTTGCTCGGGTTTGTTCGGCGGGACGCGTGTGGGCGGTTTCGGCGGGCGGGTCGGTTGCCTCGGGCGGTGCACGCGGCAGAGGGCGGCGGGCCGGTCCGGTGGCGCATGGGGCCGGGACCGACGGGATGTCGGTGGAAGGTCCGCCTCGGGCGGGCCATGCGGATCGGGGCGCCCGGTCTGTCGGGCGGTGCGTGGGGCCGGGGTGGCGATGCGGACCGCCGGCCCCGGACCGTCAGGCCAGCGCGCCGATGACCTCGTCGATCTTCGTCACCAGTGCCACGTTCTGCATCGCGTAGTCGATGCTGGCGCGGTGCCAGTCGGCGTTCATGGTGGAACAGCCGTCCTCAGGGATCACCATGACATAGCCCTTGTCGGCGCCGGTGCGGGCAGTGTGCTCGATCGACATGTTGGTCCAGGCGCCGGTCTCGATCAGGATGTCGCGGCCCTCGGCCTTGAGCACGGTTTCGAGCGAGGTGCCCTCCCACGCGCTCATGCGCATCTTCTCCACCACGTGATCGCCGGGCTGGGGTTCCAGACCGTCCACGGCGCGGGCGCCCCATGTGCCCCGGACCATGGCGGATTCGTCCAGCAGCCCCTCGAAGAGCGGCGCGTTCAGGGTGAAGCCGGGCGCGCCGGGGTGGACGAGGAAATGCACGTGGATCACCGGCACGCCCAGCTCGCGGCAGCGCGCGGCGAGGCGGGCGATATTGGCGATGGCGTTCTGGTCGCGGCAGTGCTGCGGGCTGCCGGAGGCGGCGAAGGCGCCGCCCTCGATCACCACGTCGTTCTGCATGTCCTGGATGATCAGCGCACAGCGCGAGGCGTCGAGGCGGAGCGCGTCATCCCCCTGGGGCGCGGCCGGGGGGCGGGACGATCCCCGCGCCCGCATGAAGGGTTCGTTGCGCGGGCCGACCTTGACCGGGATGGCATAGACGCTGGTGGAGGCCGCGACGTACAGCGTGCGCCAGTCCTCTCCGCCCCAGTGCAGGTTGGCGGGTTTCTCGGGGATGGCGACCTTGCCGATCAGCTTGCCGCCCGGTTCGTAGACCCAGAGCCCGCCGGGTGCCGTCACCCAGACGTTGCCGGAGGCATCGCACTTCATGCCGTCCGGCACGCCCTCCTTCAGGCTGTCGCGGATGCCGCTGGCGAAGACGCGGCCGTTGGTCAGCGTGCCGCCCGGCCCCACGTCGAACACGCGTATGTTCGCCTGTTCGGTGTCGTTGATGTAAAGCCGCGTCTCGTCGGGCGAGAAGCAGAGCCCGTTGGGCATGGTGAAGAGGTAGCGGTCCACCACCAGCTGCGGGTCGTCGCCGGGGCGGTGGTTCGGCGGCAGGCGGAAGACCCCCTGCCAGCCCAGATCGCGCGGACGCTCCACCCCGAAGCCGGGCATCCGGCCGTACCACGGATCGGTGAACCAGACGGAGCCGTCGGACTTCACCACGATGTCGTTGGGGGAATTCAGTTCCCGCCCCTCGAAGTGGGAGGCCAGCACCTCTCGCGTGCCGTCGGGCCGGAAGCGCGCGACGGAAGAGGTGCTGTGTTCGCAGACCAGCAGGTTGAGGTCCGCGTCGTAGGTCATGCCATTGCCCTTGTTGGAGGGGGTCATGACCTCGCGCACGCCGGCGCGGTCCATGCGGCGGCGCACGTCGCCCGGCATGTCGGAGAACAGCAGGTAGTGGTCCACCGGGTGCCAGATCGGCCCTTCGGTGAAGATGAAGCCCGAGCCGGGCTGCCGGACCGGCGCGTGTTCGTCGATCAGCTTGCGGAAGGCGGGGTCGAGCGCTTCGTGGGCCATGGTGTCCTCCTCTGGCCGGGATCAGGCGGGGAACCAGTCGCGGCGCGGCACGGTCTGGCTGACGGGGCCGGGCACCGACATGTCCATCCGCCCGACGACCCGCCCGTGTTCGACCTTGGCCGGTTTGTCGTGGATCGGCAGGAGGAACTTCGCGCCGGAATACATCAGCTTGCGGATCGCGCCCTTTTCCTGCCGCTTGGTGTTCCCGTGGTTGCCGGTGACCTGGTATTCCTCGGGGCCGAAGGTGCGCATGGGCTGGATGATCTGGTCGTTGAAGTCGTAGATCACGTCGCCGCAGATCGTGGCGCGGCCCTCGTCGGTGTCGACATGCACGTTCATCGACCCTTCGGTATGGGCGCCCGCCGCCTCGACGAAGACGCCGGGGATCAGTTCGACCGGGCCGGAGATGTCGAGATCCTCGAGCCTCAGCGCGCCCGGGTGGTGCAGCCGTTCGACGAGGTGGATGATGTCGGGCTTGGGGTACTGCGGGTGCATCAGGCCGGAGACGGAGTATTCCAGTTCGCGCCTGTTGATGACCACGGTGGTGTTCATCGGGAAATGGTCGTCCTTGCCCGCGTGGTCGATGTGCAGATGGGTGTGCAGCACGTAGCGCACGTCGCCGGGTTTGACCCCGTGGTTGGCCAGCTGCCGCTCGATCATGTTCTCGTGGAACTGGAGGCCGCGCATGCCCAGCGTCTCCATGATCGCGTTGTCGCGGTAGCCGGTGTCCACCACGATCGGGTACATCCCGCCGAGGATCAGGAAGCCGTAGACCGGCACCCGCCGCACGCGCCCGCAATCGCGGCCGAGCACGAGGAAGCTCGATTCCAGTTCGATGTCCCCGTAGTCGAGTATCTTGATTTCCAGCCCCATCGTGTCCTCCCGTTTATCGTCTCTTGCGTCACGCCAGCCGGTAGACCCGGGTGGCCGTGTCATGGAAAATCGCCTGCTGTTCGGCGGCGCTGAGCCCGCCCGCGGCGCGGCGGTGCGCCTCGATCAGGGCGGTGTAGTCGGTCCAGAGCTTCTCGATGGGGAAGTTCGATCCCCAGAGGCAGCGGTCGGCGCCGAACATCCCCACGGTTTCCGTGGTCAGCCAGGCGATGAGGTCGGGGTCGAGCCGGTGCTGGAAGGTGCCGAAGCCCGAGAGCTTGGAGACCACGTTGGGACACTTGGCCAGACCCTCCATCGCGGTGCGCCACTTTGCGCGGCCCGTGTCGGAGGTATCTTCCAGCATGCCCGCGTGCTGCAGGACGAAGGTCACGTCCGGGCAGGCGCGGGCAAGCGCGCAGGCGCCGTCCATCTGGTCGTCGAAGACCTGCAGGTCGAAGACGAGGCCGTAGTCTGCCAGCCGCGCGACGTTCTTCTGCACGGTCGCATCGCGGCAGAGGTCGGCATGGGGCGCGAAGCGGTAGGTGGGGTTCTGGTGCCAGTGGAACTGCTGGCGGATGCCGCGCAGGTGCGGGAAGCGGGCCAGCCGGTCGAGGGCGGGGCGCACGTCCTCTGCGCCCATGTCGGCATAGGCGACGAGGCCGTGGGGCCAGCCGGTTTCGGCGATCAGGCTCTCGATCCAGGCGGCTTCGTCCTCCGCCCGGTCGGTGGGCCAGTTGGCCTGCACGTAGACCGATTTGGTGACGCCGGTGCCCGCGATGTCGTCGAGGTATTCGCTCATCGGGTAGTCGCGGCGGATCGGTTCGTAGGGGCCGAAGATGCGCGGCTGCATGGGGCCCTTGAGCCAAGGCAGGTCGTCCTGCCGCCAGACGTGGAAATGTGCATCGACGATGGTCATGCGCGCGCTCCTTTCCGGAAGTCGAGGATCTCGGCGGCGATGGATGCGGGTGTGTCGCCTGCGCCCAGCCGGTCGAGCAGGGGATGGATGGCGCGCATCGCCTCCGTCTGTGGCCGGTAGGCGGGGTCGGCGGCCAGCGGAGAGAGCCAGAGCACCGACCACGCCAGCGCGCTCAGCCGTTCCATGGCGCCGGTCAGCGCCTCCGGCCCGCCGCGTTCCAGCCCGTCCGAGAGCAGGATGACCAGCGCGCCCCGGGCATGGGCGGCAAAGCGCGGGATCGACAGGAAGACCTGCAGCGCCTCGCCCAGCCGGGTGCCGCCGTCCCAGTCCGCCACGAGGCCGGAGGCCAGCGTCAGAGCCTGTTCGCGGTTGCGGTGGCGGAGCGCGCGGGTCACGCGGGTCAGCCTTGTGCCGAGGGTGAAGCATTCGACCCGTTCGCCGCCCTGTTGCAGGGCGTGGGCCAGCCGCAGGGCGCCCTCGGTGCTGGACTTCATGCTGCCGGAGACATCGACCAGCAGCAGCACGCGGCGCTGGCGGGTGATGCGGCGGCGGGTGGGCAGGCGGGTGATCTCGCCGTCGCGGCGCATCATCTGGCGGAAGGCGCGGCGCGGGTCGGGGTGGCGGCCCTTGCCCTTGCTCATGCGCCGCGCGCGGCGATGGGGCAGGCGGTTCGGCAGCGCGCGGGTGAAGGCGCGCAGCAGGGCGTCCTCGTCCCCGGCGGCCAGTTCGCGGGCAAAGAGCCGTTCCGCCGCGGTGGCCTCTCCGCCGGAGGGGTCTTCCTCGTCGGGGACGGGCAGTTCCTCGAAGTCGCCGGCGTCGTAGCTGCGCGGCAGGTCTTCGGGGTCGCCCGGGGCGGGCGCGGCGAGGCTGCGGCCGAGGAAGACGTGGTCGAAGACGGTGTCGAACATCAGTTGCCGGTCAGGCCCCGGCCCATAGACCGCGTGGGCGGCGCGGCGGATGGCGGCCATGTCGCGCGGACCAAGGAGGCCCACGGCGGTGATGAAGGTCTCTGTCCGGTCGGGCGTGGCCGGGAAACCGGCGGCCCGGAGCGCCTGCGGGAAGGCGAGGAAGGGGGCGAGCGCGCGCGGGGTCATGCGGCGCTCTCCGACAGGATGGCGTCGATGCGGGGCGCGATGTAGTCGAGGTCGTCCTGATCCTTCAGCACCACCCCGATGGCGCGTGCGAAGGCGCGGGGCCACGGCCCGCCGCCCCGGTTCAGGAGCGTCGCGGCCTCGGCCCATTCCACGGTTTCGGCAACGCCCGGCGGCTTGGCCAGCGGTTCGGCCCGGAGCGCATTGACGGCGGCCACGACGCGGCGCGCGGTGTCCTCCGCCACGGTGGAGGCGCGCATCATGACGATGCGCTGCTCGAGCTCCGGCGAGGGATAGCCGATCCAGTGGTAGATGCAGCGCCGCCGGAGCGCCTCGTGCAGTTCGCGGGTGCGGTTGGAGGTGAGGATCACCACCGGCGGCTCCTCTGCCCGGACGGTGCCGCGTTCGGGGATCGAGAGGGTGAAGTCGGACAGGAATTCCAGCAGGAAGGCCTCGAACTCGTGGTCGGCGCGGTCGATCTCGTCGATCAGGAGGACTCGGTCGCGCGGGGCCTCCAGCGCCTGCAGGATCGGCCGCGCGATCAGGAAGCGGTCGTCGTAGAGGTTGACGTACTCGTCGCCCGCCTGCCGGATCGCCAGCATCTGCCGGGGGAAGTTCCATTCGTACATGGAGGCGGCGGCGTCGATGCCCTCGTAGCACTGCAGGCGCACCAGTTCGCGCCCGAGCACGGAGGCCAGCGCCTTGGCCGCCTCGGTCTTGCCGACGCCGGGGGCGCCTTCCAGCAGCAGCGGCTTGCCGAGGGCGAGCGACAGGTAGGCGGCGGTGGCGAGCCCGTCGTCGGCAATGTACTGGGCGTCGCCCAGCAATTGCGTCAGCGGTTCGGGACCGTCGATGCCCTGTATCGCGCGCCGCACCACCATCAGAGCGCCTGCCGGGGTTTCGCGCCGCCGAGCGCGCGGATGCCGCGCAGCACCTTTTCCGGGGTCACGGGCAGGTCGTCGATGCGCACGCCCACCGCGTCGTAGACCGCGTTGACCACCGCCGGCAGCACCGGGTTGGCGCACATCTCGCCCGGGCCCTTGCCGCCGTAGGGGCCGTCCTCGGCCGGCCGTTCGAGGATCGAGATGTGATGCGGCGCCAGATCACCCGGCCCCGGCATGAGGTAGGTGTTGAAGTCCTCGGGCCGGTTGTCGCGGGTGGGGTAGTAGGGTTCGGTCGTCTCCCATGCGGCGTGGCTCATCCCCATCCACGCGCCGCCGCGCAGTTGCTGTTCCACCAGCTTGGGGTTGAGCGCGCGTCCCACCTCGTAGGCGGACTGCATGTCGGTGACGGTGACTTCGCCGGTTTCGTCGTCGACCTCCACCGTGACCAGCATGGCGGCATGGGCAAAGGTCGTCACGGGGGACATTTCGCCGGTTTCAGGGTCGACCTCGGACAGCGGGATCAGGAAGATGCCGCGCCCGGCGATGGTGCGGCCCTGCTTAAACTGTGCCGCCTGGCTGGCGGCCATGGTGGTGATCGACCGCGAGGGCGCGCCCTTCACGTGGATGTTGCCCTTGCCGTCGGTCACGAGGTCGCCCGCGTCGACCTCCAGCTCTTCGGCGGCGGCCTCCAGCATGACCTGCCGGGCCTCTTCGGAGGCGCGGATCACGGCGTTGCCCATGCGGTGCGTCCCGCGGCTGGCAAAGCTGCCCATGTCGTGCGGGCCGGTGTCGCTGTCCGCGGTGTCGACATAGACGTCCTCGACCGGGACGCCCAGGGTTTCGGCGGCGATCTGGCGGGTGACGGATTTCATCCCCTGCCCGAGGTCGATGGCCGAGAGGGCGACGGTGAACTTGCCGTCGGGGTTGGAATGCACCAGCGCCTGGCTTGGGTCGCCGCCGAGGTTCATGCCGATGGGATAGTTGATCGCCGCGAAGCCGCGGCCACGGTGGACGGTCATCAGCGCCTCCTGAAACCGGAGAGGGAGGAGAACCGCATCGCGCCCGAACGGGACGGTTTTGGCGCGGGCCTTTCGGGCCGGTCCGGTGTGGCGGGCTGCGAGGGCGGTTGCGGCGGGGTGTAGGACGAGGTCTGCGGCTGCTGCGCCGAGGGTCGTGCGGGCGGCGGCGCGGCGGGCGCGCGGGGCGTGGGCGGGGCCAGCGGCGCGCTGTCCGCGCCCCCCTTGCGGGCATAGCTGGTGGCGGCGAAGCCCTGCACGCGGCCGTCCTCGTCGGTGACGGTGTGGCGCGGCAGTTCCGCCCGCGCGCCGCCGCCGTCCTTCAGCGAGGAGGCGGCCTTCAGCGCTGGCGACAGGTTGATGCCCGCCTTCTCCGCCACCACCTGCGCGCATTCGATCAGCGCGCAGTTCTTGGCCAGCCGCCTGTGCGCCTTCATGTCTCCGTCGCGGTAGGCGTTGAGGATGCGCAGCTCGACGGGGTTCATGCCCACGGCCTCCGCCACCTTGTCCATATGCGCCTCGATGGCGAAATCGACGCCGGTGATGCCGAAGCCGCGCATGGCGGTGGCCGGTGTGCGGTTGGTATACACGCAGTACACGTTGGCCGAGACGTTGGGGATCGTGTAGGGGCCGGGCAGGTGGCCGACGCCCTTGATGATCGCGTAGGAGCTGAGCCGGGTGTAGGCGCCCGCGTCGAAATAGCCGGTGAACTTGCGCGCCACGATGCGGCCGTCGTTCATCACGCCGTCGGTGACGTACCAGCGTTCGGCGCCGCGCGGTGCGCCGACCTGCATTTCTTCGGCCCGGTCCCAGGCGTATTTCACCGGGCGCCCGGTCATCATCGCGCCGAGGATGGCGAGCGGTTCGTGGATCGAATCCACCTTGCCGCCAAAGCCGCCGCCCACCGTGCCGCCGATGAAGTGCAGCCGCGAGGAGGGCATGGACAGCACCTTTGCCGCCGTCCCCAGCGAGAAGAACAGCGCCTGCGTGGAGGTGTAGCAGACGTAGCGGTCGTTCTGTTCGGGGGCGGCGATGGCGCCGCAGGTCTCGATCGGCGCCTGCTCGATCGGCGACATCTGGTAGCGGCCCTCGATGACGTGATCGGCCTGCCTCAGCGCGGTTTCGACGTCGCCGTAGCGCAGCTTCTGGTGGTCGTACTTGCCGTGATAGACGAACTTGTTGTCCGGGTAGATGTCGAGCACGGCGGGCGCGCCGGGCTTGATCGCCTCCTCGACGTCGAGCACGTGGGGCAGGACTTCCCAATCGACGCGGATGGCGGCGGCGGCGGCGCGGGCCTCGGCCTCTGTCGCGGCGATGACGGCGGCCACGGGTTCGCCCATGTAGGCGACCTTCTTGTCCGAGAGGATCGGTTCGTCGTCCAGCCCGAAGTCCAGGAGCGACAGCAGGGTGTTGAGGTTCACAGGCACGTCGCGCCCGGTCAGCACGCGCACGACGCCGGGCATCCGTTCGGCCGCCGAGGTGTCGATCCGCCGGATGCGGGCGTGGTGGTGCGGCGAGCGGGCGCAGCGCATGTGCAGGAGCCCGTCGAAGCGGTGGTCGTCGAAGAACGGCGAGCGCCCGGTGACGTGGCCCACGATGTCCTGCCGCCGGGTGGGCTTGCCCACTTCGTTCAGGTTGTCGTCCCGTTCGTCGGCAAAGAGGTCCTTGCGGAACTCGACCATCGGTCCGCTGGTGGTCATGTCCTTCATGCCCGGGCCCTCCCTTCGGCGACGGCGAGGATCGCGGTGATGATCGGTTCGTACCCGGTGCAGCGGCAGAGGTTGCCCGAGATGGCCTCGATCACCTCGTCGCGGCTGGGGCGCGGGTTGCGGTCCAGCAGCGCACGGGCCGAGACCAGCATTCCCGGCGTGCAGTAGCCGCATTGCGCCGCGAAATGGTCCATGAAGGCCTGCTGCAGCGGGTCGAGCGTCACGCCATCGGCCAGCCCCGCGGCGGTCCTGACCTCGCGCCCGTCGACGGCCTCGGCCAGCACGAGGCAGGAAAGCTGCGTCTTGCCGTCTATCGTCACGGTACAGGCGCCGCAGGTGCCCTGACCGCAGCCGAACTTGGGCGTCATGTCGCCCACGTCGCGGCGCAGGAAGTCCAGAAGGTTCTGGCCCTCTCCGGCAAAGGCCGAGCGGGAGATGCCGTTCAGGGTGAAGGTGACGGGTGTCCTGGCCATCAGCGCTGCTCCATCTCTGTCAGGAGGCGTTTGAGATGCACGCCGGCGACCTCGCGGCGGTACCAGCCGGAAGCGATCTGGTCGGTCGGCGGCTCCAGCCCCTCGGTCGCGGCGGCTGCGGCATCGGCGATGCTGCGCGCGTCGATGGCGTGGCCTTCGAGCGCGCGCTCTGCCCCGGCGGAGCGCAGCGGGGCCGGTCCCATGGCGCCGAAGACCACGCGGGCGTTGCGGATGCGTCCGCCTTCGCGCGGCAGGTGCGCGGCGATGGACAGGACGGAGACGCCCTTGGGCTTCACGCGGCTGACCTTCAGGAAGCCGAAGGCGCGGCGGTCGCGGGGGCGGGTGACCTCCACCGCGGCGATCAGCCCGGCGCGGTCGCGGTTGCGCAGCACCTCGGCCACCGGGCGGGCGCCGGACTGCCCCGCGCCCGTCACCTGCGCATCGAGCGCGAGAAGGGCGGTGGCGAAGTCGCCGTAGGGGTGGTCGGCAAAGAGGTTGCCGGCAACGGTGGCCATGTTGCGCACCTGCGGGCCGCCGATCAGCCGGGCCACGGGGTGCAGGAAGTCGAGGTCGCGGCTGGCCAGCACGTCGGCCATGGTCACGCCCGCGCCTATGGTGATGCGGTCGCCGGATGCGCGGATCTGCGTCAGCCCGGGATCCGTGACGCGGATCAGCCGGGCGGGGGCGGTGCCCTCGTTCACGGCGCGCATGACCAGCGTGCCGCCGCCGAGGTAGGCCGCGTCGCCGCCCATGGCGTGGGAGGCCTCCTCCATCGTGCGGTAGGTTTCGACCGTCGTCATGCTGCCTCCAGTCCCATGAAGTCCCGGACCGCGTCGAAGCCGCCCTGGTAGATGTTCTCGGCCACCATGGTCTTCAGCTCGGCCTCGCGCCCGGCGGGCGTGTCGAAGCGGCTTTCCCAGTGCCAGAAGGTCATGTCGCGGTCGGTGACCGGCGCCAGCCGGACATGCGCCACGTAGTTCAGCAGCGGCACAGGCGTTTCCAAGAGGCAGTAGCTGAAGGCCATGTCCGCGTCCGAGAGTGTCAGGAGCTGTTCGCGCAGTTCCGATCCGTCGGCGAGGTGGAAGCGCCGCACGCAGCCGACCTTGTCCGAAGGATATCCCCGGTCGATCACGCTGTCGGCCACCGCCGGATGCCATTCGTCGTGCCCGTTGAAGTCGCGCAGGACCTCCCAGACCGCTTCGACCGGCGCGTTGAGGACGGTGCTTTTGACGACGTGTACCATGGTCAGGTCGCCATGTTGCGCTGCAGGGCGGCAAAGCCCGCCATGAAGACGTTGGTGCCGATGCCGTCGACGAGGTCCTCGGCGTCCGCCTCGGCGCAGTCGAACTCTGCCGTCCACTCGGCAAAGGTCCGGTCGCCGTCGGTGATCGGCGTGAGCCGCAGGGTCGCCACGTAGTCGGTCAGCGGCATCGGGCTTTCGAGGATCGCGTAGGTGCAGAACAGGTCGTAGTCGCTGAGGCCAAGAAGCTTCTCGCGGATGCGGTCGCCGTTCTGGAGGTGGAAGTCGCGCACGCAGCCCACCTTGTCCGAAGGTTCGCCGTTCTCGATCCGGCTGTCGCGGATGCGCGGGTGCCAGCGGGGCAGGGCGTTGAAGTCGCGCACCTTGTCCCAGACCTTCGCGGCGGGGGCGTCGATGACCGATGAGATATATACGCGTGGCATCTACTTCTTGCCCCCGGTGTCGGATTTGCCACCCTCGGGCGCGTCGCTGCCGCCCGAGCCCGAACCTGAACCTGAGCCGGCGGATTTCTCCACCGCGTCCGAGATGCGTTTCATGTCGGAGGCCTCGCGGATCAGGCCGCCCTGCTTGGCCAGCCCGCCGCCCTCGATCCCGATGTCGGCAAGGAGTGAGTCGATCAGCGGCGCCTGCACGCGGTAGCGGAGCGCGGAGTTGATGACCTCGTCCGTGGGGCTGCCGGAGCGGTTGCCGCCCCCGCCCGTGACCCCGTCGAGCTGCATGATCCGGATGTCCTGGATCTTCTCCAGCGGCTTGACGGAGGCGGAGACGATGCCTTCCACGTGTTCCAGCAGCTTGCGGCGGAAGAGCGAGGCGCGCGCCGGGTCGGTGAGCACGTTCTCGGCCTCGTTGATGAGCTTCTGCGCCTCGGCCTCCACGGCCTTGCGGACCTTCTCGCCCTCGGCGATCAGCTTCGCCTCGGCGGCGGCCTTTTCCGCCATGGTCACATCGATGGACTTGCGGCGGTTGGCGGCCTCCGTCTCGCGCACCGTCTTGACCTTTTCCTCGGCTTCGGCGGCACGGGCGCGGGCGGCGTCGGCCTCGGCCCGCGCGGCGCTTTCTTCCAGCGACTTCTGGTAGAGGGCGATGGCCTTTTCCATCTGCGCGGTCTCGACCTCGCGCTCGCGCCCGACCTCCAGCCGGCGGCGGACGGTCTCGTGGTCGATGCGGATCTCGTCCAGCCCGCGTTCGGAGGCGATGCGGGCGCGCTCCACCTCTTCCTGGCTGGCGATCTCGGCCTCGCGCAGGGTCTGGACGCGGGCGACCTCGAGCTGTTCCAGCGCGCGGCGGCGTTCGAGGCGGGCGGTCTCGAGCGCGCGCTCGCGCTCGATCTCGGCCTTCTCGACGGCACGGCGGGCGATGACCTCCGCCTCGCGCACGTTGGCCTCGGCGGCGGCGCGCTCCGCCTTGGTGTCGGCCAGCTGGATCACGCGGCGTTCCTCGGCCTGCTCGACGTTGCGGCGGCGTTCGATGTCGGCCACCTCGCGCGATTTCTGGCTGGCGATGCGCTCCTGCTCCAGCGCCAGTTCCGAGGCGACGCGGGCCTTCTCGACGGCCTCGCGGCGGGCGATCTCGGCGTTCTCCAGCTCGCGTTCCTTGTCGATCTCGCGGGCGCGGACCTCCTGGTCGGCGGCGATGCGTTCGGCTTCGAGCGCGCGGCGCTGCGCGATGCGGGCCTGTTCCACCGCCTCGTCGGCGGCAACGCGGGCCTCGTCGATGGTGCGGTTGCGGGCGATCTCGCGCGTGGTGGTGTCGCCGTCGGCCTCGATCCGGGTGGCGGCGATCTGCTTTTCGCGGGCGATGCGGGCGGCTTCGACGGCCTCGTCCGCCGCGATCTCGGCGGCCTCGACGGCCTGCCTGCGCGCGATCTCCAGTTCGCGGATACGGCGGTCCTCGGCGATGCGGGCCTCGCTGATCTGGGCGTCCTGCAGGATGCGCAGCCGTTCGACGGTCTCGCGCGCGGCGATCTCTGCCTCGTCCAGCGCCTGCTGGCGGGCGATCTCGCGCTGGCGGATGTCCTCTTCGCCCTTGATGCGGGTCTGGGCCAGCAGGAGGTCCTGCGCCATGCGCCGCTTCTCGTTGGCCTCGTTGGCGGCGATCTCCGCGTCGCGGACGGACTTCTGCCGCTCGATCTCGAGCGACTGGGTCTCGCGCTCCTTGGCGATGCGGGCCTCCGACAGGGCCTTTTCCTGTTCGATGCGGGCGCGTTCGATGACCTCGCGGGCCGAGATCTCGGCCTCGTCGATGGCGCGCTGGCGTTCGATCTCGCGGGCCTGGGTTTCCTGCTCGTTCTGGATGCGGGCCTGACGGACGGCGCGTTCTTGCAGGATGCGCGCGGTTTCGGTGGCTTCCTGCGCGGCGATCTCGTCGGCGTCGTCCTCCTTCTTGCGGGCGATCTCGCGGGCGCGGATTTCGCGTTCGGAGGCGATGCGGGCCTCTGCCACGGCGCGCTGGTTGGCGATGCGGGCGCGTTCGATGGTCTCCTGCGCGGTGATCTGTGCGCTTTCGGCCTCCGTCTCGCGTTCGGCGCGTTCGCGGGCGATCTGGGCGCGCTGCTGGGCGCGGCGGGTCTCCACGTCGCGCTCCTGGCTCAGGCGGGCCTCCTCGCTGGCGCGCTCGATCTCCAGCACCTGCTTCTCGGCCTCCAGGTTGCGGGTGCGGATCAGGATCATCGAGTCCTGCTCGATGTCGTTGCGCAGCTTGCGGCGGTCCTCGATGTCGCGGATCAGGACGGTCAGGCCCTCCGCGTCGAAGCGGTTGGACGGGTTGAAGTATTCCAGCCCGGTCTGGTCGATGTCGATGATCGCGACGCTTTCCAGTTCCAGCCCGTTCTTCTCCAGATCCTCCTGCGCCTGCTCGCGGACGCGGGTGACGTAGGCGCCGCGGTTCTCGTGCATCTCGCCCATCGACATCTCGGCGGCGACGGCGCGCAGGGCGCTTTCGAACTTGCCTGCCAGAAGGCCGTTCAGGCGCTCCGTCTCCAGCGTGCGACGGCCGAGGGTTGCGGCGGCCTTCGAGACGGAGCTCTTGTCGGAGCGGACGCGGACGTAGAATTCGGCCTCGACGTCGACGCGCATCCGGTCCTTGGTGATGAGCGCCTGTTCCCGGGTGCGCGCCACCGCGAGCGGCAGGGTGTTCATGTTCACGGGGGTGATGTCGTGCACGATCGGCCAGACGAAGGCGCCGCCGTCGATCACCACCTTCTCGCCGAGGAAACCCGTGCGCACGAAGGCGATTTCCTTGGTCGACCGCCGGTAGAGCCACTGCATCACCCAGTAGATGATCGCGATCACCACGACGGCGATGATCAGCCACAGGATCAGTTGTCCGATTATCTGGCCACTCACTTCTCAACCCTCCCCGTTGCGCGTTACCGGCCCTTGATGGCCTTGAAAGCGCGCGTTTGATCCGTCAGCGCCACTTCGGTCGGCAGGCGCTCCATCGAGGAGGCGCCGTAGAACCCGTGGCAGTTCGACGTGTTCTTCAGAATGAATTCGGCATCGTCCGGCATCGCCACCGGGCCGCCGTGGACCAGGACGATGGCGTCCGGATTGACCTTCAGCGCGGCCTCGGCCCATGCGTCCACCAGCGCCGGGCAGTCGTTCAGCGTCAGCGCCGTCTCTGCCCCGATGGAGCCGCCGGTGGTCAGGCCGAGGTGGCAGACGACGATGTCCGCACCGGCCCCGGCCATGGCGGCGGCGCTGTCCTCGTCGAAGACGTAAGGCGTTGTCAGCAGGTCCTTTTCACGGGCCTTCGCGATCATGTCGACCTCCAGCCCGTAGCCCATGCCCGTCTCTTCGAGGTTGGCGCGGAAGGTGCCGTCGATCAGCCCCACGGTGGGGAAGTTCTGCACCCCGGCAAAGCCGATCCGCTTCAGTTCGTCCAGGAACCTGTCCATCAGCCGGAAGGGGTCGGTGGCGCAGACGCCTGCCAGGACCGGGGTGTGCTTCACCACCGGCAACACCTCGGAGGCCATCTCGACCACGATGGCGTTTGCGTCGCCGTAGGGCATCAGCCCGGCGAGGCTGCCGCGCCCGGCCATGCGGTAGCGGCCGGAGTTGTAGATCACGATCAGGTCGATGCCGCCCGCTTCCTCGCACTTGGCCGAAAGCCCGGTGCCCGCGCCGCCGCCGACGATGGGTTCGCCGCGCGCGACCATGTCGCGGAACTTCGAGAGGATGGTCTGTCGGTCGATCATCTGCGCGCCTCCTTGCGGGTCGGGGGCCGGCCGTCGTGGAACTCGCGGAAGGCGGTGACGACGGCTGCGGCGAACCCGGGGTCGTTGATGTTCTCGGGCCGCCGGATTACGCGGCGGGTGGAGGTCTGGCGGACCGTGTCCTCCAGCGCGGTGAACAGCGCGTGCCGCGCCGCCGGATCGTCGAAGGGCTGGCCGCGCGCATCGAGCGCCGAGACGCCGCCTTCGGGCAGGAAGAAGCGCACCGGCGCCTCCATCTCGTTCAGGCGGGCGCCGATCCAGCGGCCCATCCTGGCGTTTTCCTCCGGCGTGGTCCGCATCAGCGTGACCTGCGGGTTGTGTTCGTAGAAGGTGCGGGCCCGGTACTTCTCGGGGACCGTTTCGGGCGCGCCGAAGTTCACCATGTCGAGCGCGCCGACCGAGCCGACGTAGGGCATCCGCCGCCGGATCATCGCGCCGAAGCGATCCTCCGTCGCGGGGAAGACGCCGCCGAACATCATGTCGCAGACCTCGGTCGTGGTCAGGTCGATGACACCTTCGATCTTGCCGGAGTCGATCAGCTTTTCCATGGCCTGCCCGCCGATGCCGGTGGCGTGGAAGACGAGGCAGTCGAAGGTCTCGGCCAGCGCCTTCGCGATCTGCTGCACCGCGGGGGTGGTCACGCCGAACATCGTCAGGCCGATGGCGGGTTTGGCCGAGGTGCGGGCGGGCGCGGCCTTGCGGGCCTTCACCATGCAGACCATCGCCTGCGCAGCGTTCGACAGAACCTCTTCGGTGATGGCGTTCAGGCCCTGCACGTCGGCGACGGAGTGCATCATGGTGATGTCGGAGGGGCCCACGTACTTCGCCACCTCGCCCGAGGCCACGGTGGAGACGATCAGCTTCGGCACGCCGACGGGCAGGGCGCGCATCGCCGGGGCGACGATGGCCGTGCCGCCGGAGCCGCCCGCCGAGAGGATGCCGAGGACGCCGTCCTGCCGGGACATCCAGCGGCGGAAGGCCTCTGTCATGCCTGCGACGGACTGTCCGCGGTCGTCGGTGAAGACGCCCGCCGCGCCGCGCGGATGGAAGGCGGCGACCTGGTGGGCGGGGATCTCTGCCCCGGAGTGCCTGCCGCTGGTGGAGAGGTCGACCATGCGCACCGGCAGCCCGGCGGCGCGGATCTGGTCGCGCATGTAGCGCAGTTCCGCCCCCTTGGTGTCGAGCGTGCCCGCCACCAGCACCACTTGCTCGCCCGAGGGGGAGAGCGGCCGCAGCGCCGTCTCCACCCCGCTGGTGGTGGGCTGGCCGGTGGTGACGACCCGGGCGGCGCGTTCGATCTGCGGCACCGGGACGGGCTGCGACCAGCGGGTCGGCGTCTTGGGGTTCGACAGGTAGATCCTGACGGAGCGGGGGCCTGTCGGCTGGCCCTTCGGTGTCGCCTCGGAGCTGGCGTCGGGCTGCGGTTCGGGCGTGTCGTCATGGGCGTGGCGCCCGACGCCCAGCATCCGCTGCTGCAGGTCGCGGTCGGCGGCCAGTTCGCGGGCGGGCACCATCCGGTTGATGCGCCCGTTGACCATGATCGCCACGCGGTCGGCCACGGCGCAGGCGACGCCGATGTTCTGCTCGATCACCAGCACATCCATCTCGCCCTCGGAGGCGAGTTGCAGCAGCATCGACTCGACCTGCGAGACGATGACCGGGGCGAGGCCCTCGGTCGGTTCGTCCATAATGAGGAGGCGCGGGTTGGCCAGAAGTGCGCGGGCGATGGCCAGCATCTGCTGTTCGCCGCCGGACAGTTGCGCGCCGCCGTTGCGCCGCCGTTCGGCCAGCCGGGGGAAGGTGGAATAGATGCGCTCAGAGCTCCAGGCACCGCCCTTCTTCTCCACCATCTTCAGGTGTTCGTCGACGGTGAGCGACCGCCACAGTCGGCGGCCCTGCGGCACGTAACCGATGCCCATGCGCGCGATCTCGGCGGGGGAGCGGCCCAGCAGGGACTGTCCGCCAAAACTGACGGCGCCCGACGCGGCGGGGACAAGCCCCATGATCGCCTTGCAGAGGGTCGTCTTGCCCATGCCGTTGCGACCAACGACCGAGAGCACGCCGCTTTCCAGCCTCAGGTCCACGCCCTGCAGCGCGTGCGAGGCGCCGTAGTAGACGTTGAGGCCCCTGACCTCGAGCGCGGCGGGGCCGGTGCGGGTGTCGGGGCGCTCACTCATCGCCGCCTCCGAGGTAGAGTTCCTGGACTTCCGCGTCGTTCTCGATCTCTTCGGGAGTGCCTTCCTTAAAGATCCGCCCGTTGTGCATCATCGTCACGCTTTCCGCTACGCGCAGGGCCACGTCCATGTCGTGCTCGATGATGATATAGCCGATGTGGCCGGGCAGGCCGTTGAGGATCGCCACCAGTTCCGCCCGCTCGGTCGGCGACAGGCCCGCCGCCGGTTCGTCGAAGAGGATGATCCGCGGCGCGCCCGCCAGCGCCAGCGCGATCTCCAGCTGCCGCTGCTGGCCGTAGCTGAGGTTGGCGACGGAGGTGTCGCGCCATTCGGTCAGGTGCACGGCGGCGATCAGTTCGTCCGAGCGCGTCAGGAGCGCGTCGTTGGCGCGCGCCCTGAGGAAGGAGAACCGCCCGCGCGACACGCCCCGGCACGCGAGGTAGACGTTGTCGGCCACGGTCAGCCCGTTGAACAGCAGGCTGATCTGGTAGGTGCGCCTGAGGCCGCGCCGGATGCGTTCGTAGGCCGGGAAGCGGGTCACGTCCTCGCCGAACAGCCGGATCGTGCCGGAGGTCGGCAGGAAGTCCCCGGTCACGCAGTTGAAGAGCGTCGTCTTGCCCGCGCCGTTCGATCCCAGCACCGCGCGGCGTTCGCCGGAGCGGACGGTCAGCGTCACGTCCGAGATCGCGGCGAGCGCACCGAAGAGCTTCGACACGCCGCGCAGTTCCAGCGCGTTGCCGGAGCTGACGGAGCCGAGCGAGTCGGCGGTGCGCCTGTCCTCGACCATGGTCATTCGCTCTCTCCGGTCAGCGGGTCGCCCCGGCGGGCGCGGCGGGCGCGCCAGCGCTCCCACAGGCCCAGCACCCCGTCGGGCGAGAAGAAGACCACCGCCAGGAAGCCCAGGCCGATCAGCAGCTTGAAGCGTTCGCCCGACAGCCCGAAGGCCAGCAGCACGTCGGGCGAGAAGGTCCGCAGCAGCACGTAGATCAGCGCGCCGATGAAGGCGCCGATGGGCCTTGAGATGCCGCCAACCACGGCGATCACGAGGATGTCGATGACCGCCGGAATGCCCGCCGTGCCGGGCGCGATCTGGGCGTTCTGCCAGACGAGGAGAATGCCGCCGATGGCCGCAATGACGCTGGCAAAGGTGTAGGCCGCCACGCGGTGCGCCGTCACATTGAACCCCAGTGCGGCCATGCGGCGCGGGTTGTCGCGCACGCCCTGCAGCGCCAGCCCGAAGGGCGCGCGCGAGACGTAGGACACGGCGGCATAGCAGGCCAGCGCGCAGCCGAGCGTCAGGTAGTAGAACGGTGTCGGCTGCCGCCAGTCGATGCCGAAAAGCTCCGGCGGCACCACGAGGTTGAAGCCGGAATAGCCGTTGAAGATCGTGTAGTTCTGCCGGGTGAAGTAGAAGAAGGCCGCCGCGATGGCGAGGGTGATCATGATGGTGTAGATCCCCTCCGTCCGCACGGCGAGCGCGCCGACGATGGTGCCGAAGATCGCCGCGATCAGGATGGCCAGCGGCAGGTAGATCCACCACGACAGCCCCATGCTCAGCTCGGCCCCTGAGCTGCCGAAGATCGCCACCATGTAGCCGCCGGTGGCCGCGACCGACATCTGGATCAGGCTGACCATGCCGCCGTAACCCGCGAGGAACATCAGCGACAGGGCGATGATCCCGAGGATGAAGGTCCAGCCCATAACCTGGAACAGGATGAAGTCGTTGGCCCAGGCGGGCATCGTCAGGAGGATCACGCCCAGCACCCACCACGCGGGCGGCACGCGTTCGACCCAGAGCGGTTCGGCATCGTCTTTCGGTTGGTCTTCGGCCAGTGCCATGCGCTACCCCCGTCCCAGAAGGCCCTGCGGCCGGAAGGCCAGCACGACGGCCATGATGAGGAAGGTGAAGACCACCGAATAGGTGGGCGCGTAGATCAGGCCGAGCTGCTCGCTGAGCCCGATGATCAGCGCCCCGATGGCGGCGCCGGGGATCGACCCCATGCCGCCGACGATCACGACGACGAGGCTGGCCAGCAGGAAGCGCGTGTCCTCGCCCGGCGACAGCGACTGGAAGGTGCCGCCGACGATGCCCGCCATGCCGGCAAGCCCCGCGCCGAAGGCGAAGACGGCGAGGAACACGTACTGGATGCGCACACCGGAGGCGGCCAGCATCTCGCGGTCGTCGACGCCGGCGCGGACCAGCATCCCCAGCCGGGTCTTGTTCAGCACCAGCCACATGCCGACGCCGATGACGATGGCGGCGAACAGGATCGCCATGCGGACCGCGGGATAGTTGAGGTAGACGACCTCTCCGCTGTCGCGCACGTCCGAGACGATGGGCAGGGTCATCGGGCCGAACAGCAGGTCAGGCGCGTAGATCGTGTAGGACTGCCCGCCCCATTGCCACAGCAGGAGGTCGGCGATGACCACCGACAGGCCGATGGTGACCATGGTCTGGCGCAGTTCCTCGCCCTCCATCCGGCGGAAGACCTGGTTCTGCAGGACGATGCCCACGATGCCGACCACGACGAAGACCACCGGGAAGGCGAGGAACCACGATCCCGTCCGTTCCGAGATCTCGAAGCCGAGGTAGCCGCCCAGCAGGTAGAGCGATCCGTGCGCGAGGTTCACGTTGCGCATCAGGCCGAAGATCAGGGTAAAGCCGGAGGCCACGAGGAAATAGAGCGCGCCCAGCGTGATGCCCCCGAAGATGCCGTTCAGGAAGACGCGCTTCTTGCCGAGGGTCTCCTCCATGCCAGCGGACCACGGCGCGAAGATCAGCCACAGCAGGATCGCCGCGCCGAGCGCGATGATGAATGACCAGACCGGATGGCGCTGAATGAACCTTTGCATGGTCTCCCGTCCACGACGCCCCGTTGCAGGGGCTTGCAGAGGTTAGCGCCCAAACGCGGCCGCGCTGATACCCGAGGGTCTGATCCTTCAACCCTCCGTTTGAAAACATCCTCGCCTTCGAACGGCAGGAGAGCTGCGCCGGAAATGCGCAGTTTGCGGCGCGCGGGGCCGGTTTGCGGGGCGAAGCGGCGCTGTTGTCCCCTTTGTGATTTGACGTGAGGGCCGTGAACCCGAAGCCTTTCCTCCATGAAACGTGTTCTTGCCGCCTGTGCCGCCCTCGTCCTTGCCACGTCCACCGCGGCCCGGGCCGAGGAGGTCGACCTGGAGCTTGTGCTGCTGGTGGACGTCTCGCGGTCGATGACCATGGGTGAGCTGGAGATCCAGCGGCAGGGCTATGCCTCTGCCCTGCGGTCCGACGAAGTCTATGCCGCGGTGCAGGCCGGGCTGCTGCAACGCATCGCGCTGACCTACGTGGAGTGGGCGGGCGGGCAGAACGTGATCGTCGACTGGACCGTGCTGGAGGGGCGGGAGGATCTGGACGCCTTTGCACGGGCGGTGGAGATGACCTCCACCATCGGGATGCGGCGGACCTCCATTTCCGGGGCGCTGGCGTTCGGGGCAGAGATGATCGAGGCCAACGCGTACGAAGGGTTGCGCCGGGTCATCGACATCTCGGGCGACGGGCCGAACAACCAGGGGCGGATCGTGACCGATGCGCGCGACGACGTGCTGGCCCGGCGGATCGTGATAAACGGCCTGCCGCTGATGACGCAGGAGGGGATGGGCGGCCGGTGGCACCTCGACGATCTCGACGTCTATTACGAATCCTGCGTGACCGGCGGTCCCGGCTCCTTCGTGATCCCGGTGCTGGACTGGACGGACTTCGGCGAGGCGGTGCGGCGCAAGCTGGTGCTTGAGATCGCCTCCGGCAGCGGGGGGGTGGGCCTCGAGGGCATTCAGGACGTGCAGTTCGCCCCGGCGAAACCGCCCTACGACTGCGAGATCGGCGAGAAGATCTGGGAGCAGCGGCGCATGGACTGGTGGGAGCCATAGGTCGGCGGGAGTGGCCTGCCCGGTGCACGGATGCAGGCATAAGAACAGGCGCCCGGCCGGCTGGCGGCAGGCCACCGGGGCAAAGGGGCCGCTACGTCAGGCGACGTGCACCGAGCGGCGGTAGGCCGAGGGCGGTACCACTCCGTTGCCGATGAAGAACCGCGAGAAGCTGGCCTGGCTGGAGAACCCGAGGTCGAAGCCGATGTCGGCCACGCCGTCCTCGGAGGTGGCCAGCATGTCGATCGCCTGCTCCATCCGCAGCGCATTGAGGTAGAGGTTCGGTGTCAGCCCGACCTGCGCCCGGAAGAGCTTGTAGAAATGCGGACGCGACAGGCCGACCTCGCGCGCGACGCGGTCCATCTCCAGCGCCTCGCCCAGACCTTCCTGCAGGTACTTCAGCGCCTTGCGGATGCGGTAGTCGCGGCGCGGCATGTCCGGCCCGGTGAAGTCGGCGCCGCGCGGCGTCCACTGCCATGACTGTTCGTAGGCGACGCGGGTGAGGTCGCAGAGGCGGTCCTCGATCATCACGTCCTCGCTGTCCTCCTCGAGCATGGCCTGCGCCGTGCCGTAGATCAGCCGGGCGAGGTGGTCGGTCACCTCGATGCCCACGCGCCCAAACGAGAGCGAGGCCGAGGCCCGCCGCGACACGTCGAGGAACCACGATGGCCGGATGTAGAGCACCAGCGCCAGCGTCGGTTCGGACAGGTGCACCGGCTGGTAGAAGTGCGACAGCCACGGGCTGACGGCGACGCCCTGACCCGGGGCGAGCGGCCATTTCCGGCCGTTCACGTTGATCTGGCCCGGCGGCCCCTGAAGATGAAAGATCAGGTGGCCCTCGCGGTGCCCGTGCGGCACCATGCTGCGGTCCATGTTGTAAAGGCAGACGCGACCGAAACGGCCGTGGAACACGGCCAGCGAGTCACTCATTTACTCCTCCCGGGACGTTTCGTCCCTTAATGTTGGCACTGCATGCGCTCTCCGGGCATGTCAGGACACGGGCATGCTACTCCGATTCCCGTTTTCGACAAATATTGGTTGGCGCGCGGGCCGCGGGGGGCACGGCGGGGCAATTCGGGATCACAGGACGGCACGCATGATCCTTTCGTAGTCGCGCCCGGTGGCATGGCGCGGGTTGGTCCGGTTGGCCGGATCGGCGGCGGCGCCCTGGGCCGCGCGCGACAGCATGTGTTCCTCGATCCCGATGTCCGACAGGCGGCGCGGCAGGCCGATGCGCTGCGCAAGCGCGACCAGCCGCTCGCCGGGATCGGCGTCGGCGGGCAGGCCCAGTACCATCCGCACCAGCCCGAGGCGGTCGTGCACCGCCGGCGCGTTGAAGGCGAGCACCTCCGGCAGGAGCGCGCCGTGCAGGATACCCCGGCGGGAGCGGGCGATGGCCTCCAGCCCGTGGGCCGCCGCGGCGATGCCGCCGTGCCCCTTCTCCGACGCCAGCCCCGCGTTCAGGGCGGCGGCCAGCAGCTCACGCCGCGCGGACAGGTCCCTGCCGTCCTGCACGGCGGTTTCGAGCGAGAGCGCCGCGCGCCGCAGCCCGTCCAGCGCCATGCCGTCCGCCGGGGGATTGAAGGCGGTGCCGAGAAAGCACTCGAGACACTGGCAGAGCGTGTCCATCCCGGCTGCCGCCGTGGCCTCCGGGTCGGCGGAGGTGGTCAGCGTCGCGTCGCAGAGGATCGCCACCGGCAGCGCCGCCTTGCGTCCCGGTCGCGCCGAAAGGCCCGGGTCGATGGGGCCGAGGCCCACGGTGTCCGTGCAGGTGGGAATGGTGATGACAGGCACCCGGTCCGACGCTGCGGTCCGGGCAAGGTTCAGGGCCGCCAGCCCGCCGAACCCGATGATCCCGTCGCAGCCCTCCTGTTCGAGGAGTTCGAGCGCGCGGGCCAGGTCCAGATCCGGTGCGATGTCCCCGGCGAAGTGGCTCGCGGTGCGTGTCTGGCAGGGCAGGGCGGCGAAAAGCCGGTCAAGCCCGTCGCCATGCGCCGCATCCCGGTCAGAGATCACCAGCAGATGGCGCAGGCCGTGACGCTCCATCTCGGCAGACAGCGCGTCCTCGAGCACGCGGTCGGCGAAATGGATGCGGGTGAGATAGGTGATGAGAGACACGGCGAGCCCGCTCCGAAGCCACGCGCGCCGCGGGGGCACCGGCCCCCTCGGGCGCAGCGCGGGGCCAGCAAGCGGCCCCGCGCGCGATTGCGCATCCGTGTCTTCGTCAACCGTCGCGCAGCGCTGCGCAATCGGGCGTGTCGCGGGACGGCAGACCCATCGCGCGGAATTCCTCCTCGGACAGGCCCAGCGTCTGGTTGACGTTGTCGGTACGCGACTTGAACTCGTTACGCAGACCACCCTGACCGTCATCCACGACTTCGTTGATGAACACCGAGCCGGTGGCCTGGCGGTTCTCGTTCAGGGTGACCGGACCGAGCGGCGTCTCGAGGGTCATGCTGGACAGCGCCTCCTTGAAGGCGGCCTGCCCGTCCGAGAGATCGCCGTCGACCTGGTTCAGCCCCTCGATGGCCGCGAGCGCCGCGACGTAGTAGCCGACGCCGAAGAGCGAGGGCGAGGGGAAGCGTTCACCTTCCGGGAAGGCGTCCTGGTAGGCCTTGACGTATTCCTGCCATGCCGGATCGGGGTTGTCGTCCGCCAGCGGACCGGAGGTGGGCGTGCCGACGAGGGCCTCCTTGGCGCGGCCGCGCGAGGTCAGGACGGTCTGGTCCGCCATGATCGTGCCGCCGATCAGGTTGGTGTCGGCCCCGGCCTGGCTGTACTGGTTGAGGAAGTTGATCGCGTCCGTGCCGCCGACGCCGAGGTAGATGGCGTCCACGTCATCGGGCAGCGAGGCGATCACCCCGCCGAAGTCCGACGACCCCAGCGGCACCCAGAAGCGTTCGACGATGTCGCCGCCGGCACTGCAGAAGTCCACCGCGAAGCCCAGGAAGTTCGTGTAGCCGAAGGAATAATCGGCGGCCACGGTGGCGACCCTGGTCCAGCCCTTCTCGTTCACCACGTAGGAGCCGAGCCCCGCGCCCCACTGTGCGCCGTCGAGGTTGAAGCGGAAGAAGTTCTCGGCCGGGTCGACCCATGTGGTTTCCAGCGCGCCCGAGATGCCGTTGATGACGGTCTTGTCGGGGATGGTCTTGGCGTAGTCGCGCATGGCGATCCCCTCGGAGCCGGAAAGCGGGCCGAGGATGATGTCGACGCCGTCCTGCTCGATCAGCTTGCGCGCCTGCCGGACGGTGGTGTCGGGCGTGGTGTCGGTGGGGGCCACGACCGTTTCGATGGTCAGACCGCCCGCGGTGCCGCCCGCCTGCTGGATCGCCAGCTCGACGTTGCGGATGCCGTCCGCGCCGCCTTCGGCGAAGGCGCCCTCGGTGGCGACAAGGATGCCGAACTTGACCGTGCCGTCCTGCGCCATGGCCATGGCCGGAAGCCAGAGTGCCAGCGCCGAAACGGAGGCCGTGAATGCCTTCTTCATGAGTATCCTCCCGTAAAAATCGGCAGGCGTCCGTATTATTGTTGTCGCCCCAACGCCTGCGTGCCGGGGGCTCCGGCAGCCGAATGAGGGTACGGCAGGGGGCGTTGCGGACAAACGCCCCACTGTTTCCCGGCATACCCGACCGTCTCTTTTTTGGGCGGCGCGGGAACGGGGCGTGGCCGGGCGGGCGCCTTCAGTCGCCGTTGCGCGGGTCGCGGAACTGCTTCAGGAGGCGGCCGACGGAGAAGGTCGTGCGCGGGGCATAGACGTAGCGGGTGCGGGTCGGGGCAGCCGGGCGGGCCCGCATCCGGACGAAACCGAAGATCACCAGCGCGGCGTGCCCGATCGCGATCAGGGCAAAAAGCGCGGGCGGCCCGAAACCCTCGATCAGGGCGGAAGCGACGTAGGGCGCGGCGATGGCGCCGGTCGCGTACCAGAACATCAGCGCGGCCGAGAGCTCCACCCGCTTGTCGTCCTCGGCAAAGTCGTGCGCGTGGGCGGCGGCGATGGAATAGATCGGGTAGGTGGTCAGCCCAAAGACCGCCGCCGACAGCATGATGCCCCAGGCGGGCAGGTCGGTGACGGTGGCGGTGAACACGCAGGAGAGGATTGCCGCGACCGAGAGCCAGACCAGCACGGTGCGCCGGTCGAAACGGTCGGCCAGCCAGCCCACCGGAAGCTGCGCCAGCGCGCCCCCGGCGACGAAGGCGGCAAGGAAGAAGGCGATCTGCGAGGGCGCAAGGCCCACCGCGGCGCCGTAGAGCGGTCCGACCATCCGGAAGGACGCGCCCGACAGCGCCGCCACCAGCACGCCTGCGACAGCGAGCGGCGAGTTGTGCCAGGCAAGCGACGGCGTCAGGCGTGGGGCCGCGGCCACCACGGGCTGCGGGATGCGGGTCAGGGCCAGCGGCAGCAGCGCCGCACAGCAGACCATCGCCAGCAGCGTGTAGGAGACGTAATGCGCCGGCGGCAGGACGGAGATCACCAGCTGCGCCCCCAGCGCCGCGCCCAGGTCCGCGAGGCGGTAGGCCCCCATGGCGCGCCCCCGGTTGGCGTTGGTGACCTTGGCCTGCAGCCATGCCTCGATCACCGTGTAGGCGCCCGCCACGCACAAACCCTGCGCCACGCGCAGCGCGCTCCATGCCCATGCGCTGTCGGTCAGGACGTGGCCGAGGATGCCCAGGGTGCCGAGCGCGGTGAAGGCGGCGAAGGCGCGGGCGTGGCCGACCTCTCCCATCAGGCGCGGCGCCCACCAGCATCCGATGAAGAACCCGGCGAAATGCGCGGAGCCCAGAAGGCCGATCTGGGTGGTGGTGAACTCCAGTGCGATGCCCGAAAGCGCATCGAGCGGGCCGATGCCACCGGAGGAGAGCTGCAGCAGGATGACCGAGAAGAAGAGGGCGGTGAAGGACAAGGCGAGTTTCATGCGGCCCGGCAGACCATGCGGGGCGCGGGGGTGCGCGTCGGGAATCGACCTTGGATGTCGTTTTGGGACAAGATCCGTTCACCGGCGGTTACCTGCTCCTGCCGCAGAGTGGGCCCCATGTCGCGCTATCGCCGCCTTCGGGTGCCCGGGGGCACCGCCTTTTTCACCGTCTGCCTCGCGGAGCGGGGCTCGGACCTCTTGGTGCGGGAGGTGGACCTTTTGCGGTGGGCGGTGGGCGCCACGCTGCGCGACTGGCCGGTGGAGGTGCTGGCCTGGGTCGTCCTGCCGGACCACATGCACGCGATCTGGCGGATGCCGGAGGGCGATTGTGGCTATTCCCGCCGGTGGGGCGCGATCAAGGGGCGGTTTTCCGTCGCGCTGAAGGAGGCGCGGGGGCAGGCGGCGCAAAGCCCCGCCCTACGGAGCGGTGCGCGGTTGCGGGGCGGCGAGAGCGGTGTCTGGCAGCGGCGCTTTTGGGAACATCACATCACCGGCCCGCAGGACCTGTCGGCGCATATGGCCTTCTGCCGGAACGCGCCTGTGCGGGAAGGGCTTGTGTCACGGGCCGGCGACTGGCCCTACAGCAGCTTTGCGCGGGCGGAGGCACGGCAGGCGGCGCAGGCCGGTCCGGTTTCAGGCCCTTCTGTTCCGGGCAGGGCGACAGGCTAGGCGGCGGCCCGGTCGCGGCGCTTGCGGGCGGGAGCTTCGACAGATGCGCGTTCGTGTCGCGTGCCGCCGGTCGGGTCCTCTCGTCTGGCTGGTCAGGCGGGCGGCATGGGCCACGCGGCGGTGCAGCCTCTCCCGGCGGTCCCGTGTCCTATGCTCCCGGCGTCGGGACGTCTCGGGCGGGCACCGGGGGCGCGACCTCCTGTAGGGCGGGGCTTTGCGCCGCCATACCCTCGGGCATCAGGCGGTCGTTCTCCAGCCGCCAGACCTTCGGCGGCAGCATCCGGGCGCGCAGCCGCTCCAGCCGCCAGGCGTCGCGGCCGGGGGCATGGGCCGGGGCGCAATGCCAGCGTGTCTCGATCCCCGGGGCGCCGCCCGTGCCCGGCGTCAGCAGCAACCCGAGCGGCATCGACAGCCCGGTCTCCGCCCCGGCCTCCGCCGCGAGGTGCAGGCGGCGCACGGGGGTCATGCCCGGCGGCTCGGCCAGTTCCGCCACCACGACGGGGGCCGCGCCGCTCTTCAGCGCCTCCTCCATCGTCCAGAGCAGGTCGGCGGGCCGTGCGGCGGTGACGAACAGCACCTCGCCGGGATCCATGAGGGCCGCCATGCCGCAGGCGTCCGGCATGTCCGCGCCGCGGCCGGGCGCGATCCAGATCAGCGGTGCCCCGGCCCGGGCCGCAAGCCGGAGCGCCAGCGTGCGCCGGGCCGGGCCGCAGATCTCGTGCACGCGGTTCAGCGGCAGTGCCACCTCCTCCCACAGGGTCAGGGCGGGGGGCGGCCGGTGCGGGCGGCGGGAGAGGAGGGCGCTGGCCATCATGCCGTCAGTCTACAATGTTCGCACTTTGTTCTCAAGCCGTTCTCGGGCCCTCGCGGCCGCCTTGTCTTCCCCCGGCGGGGCGGGCATCCTGCGCGCAACCACGACGATTGCAGGACAGACGCGATGAAGATGAACCCGCTGGGCCGTTCCGGCCTGATGGTGAGCGAGCTTTGCCTCGGCACGATGACCTACGGCAACCAGACCCCGAAGGAGGATGCCCACGCCCAGATCGACTGCGCGCTGGATGCCGGCATCAACTTCATGGACACGGCGGAAATGTACCCGGTGAACCCGGTCCGCAAGGAGACCGTGGGCCTGACGGAGGCGGTGATCGGCGAGTGGTTCGAAAAGACCGGGCGGCGCGGCGACTGGATCCTCGCCACCAAGCACTCGGGCGAGGGCAGCCTCGCGCGCGACGGGGCGCCGATCTCGTCGGAGTCGATCCGGCAGACGCTGGAAGGCTCGCTGAAACGGCTGAAGACGGATTACGTCGACCTCTACCAGTTCCACTGGCCCAACCGCGGCAGCTACATGTTCCGCAAGAACTGGCAGTACGACCCGTCGCAGTCCGGCTGGACGAGGGAGCAGGTCGTGCAGGACATGGAGGACTGCCTGGGCGCGCTGCAGGCCGAGGTGGACCGCGGCACCATCCGCGCCTTCGGGCTGTCGAACGAAAGCGCCTGGGGCACGCAGATGTGGCTGGAGACGGCGGCGCGGACCGGCGGGCCGAAGGTGGTCTCTGTCCAGAACGAATATTCGCTGCTCTGCCGGCTGGCGGACACGGACCTGGCGGAACTGATGGCCTACGAGGACGTGGGCCTGCTGCCCTTCTCGCCCCTGGGTGCGGGGTTCCTGACCGGCAAGTACCAGGAGGGCCGGGTCCCCGAGGGATCGCGCATGTCGCTCAACGAGACGATGGGCGGCCGCACCGGCGACCGGGTCTTCACGGCGGTGGCCGCCTACCTCGAGGTCGCGCGGCGCTTCGGGCTCGATCCGGCGCGCATGGCGCTGGCCTGGTCGGCGCGGCGGCCCTTCGTGACCTCCTCGATCTTCGGCGCCACGACACTGGCGCAACTGGAAAGCCTTCTGCCCGCGGCGGACCTCGACCTGGACGAAGATGTGCTGCAAGCGCTCGACGAGACCCACCGGGCCCATCCGATGCCTTTCTGACGCACCGGTGGTGGCGGCGCTCCCGCCCGCCCACCCCGCCCCGCCACCACCGGCGCGGACCTCCGCGCGCGGAAACGGTGAAGAGGTCCCGGTCAGGTATTTGGACCAAGATGAAGGCCTGCGCGCGACTTTGCCTTCATCTTGGCAAAAATACCTGAACGGCCGTCGTGTCGGGCCAGCGGAGCGCCTGAGGTCTTGCCTGCAAGTTGGATTTGACCGGCTGGACATCTGGTCTGGCGAGCGTGCGGTGATGGTCAGCCAGCGATCCCGTCGCGCAGGCGGCGGAGGTGGTCCGGGATGTCCCGCGCCGTGATTTCCGCCTCCTTCACGAGGTGGTCGAAATGCGCGGTGAAGACCGCGATCCGGTCGCTGTCGCGGAAGGCGAGGTAGTTGCGGCCAAGGTAGAGGACGGCCAGCAGCGGGCCGAACACCGTCAGCGGCGCGGAATAGAGGCGCCGGGCATCGTAGAGCGTCATCCGCAGCCGCGGGTAGAGCGCCTCCGTCAGGTCGATCATCAGGTCGAGTTGTGCCCGTCTCAGGCCTGGCGCCAGCCCGGCGTAATACCCCGTGGCCCCGGCGAAGGCCTCGATCTCCGACATGGGAAGAGCGATCTCGTAGTCGGAGTGCGAGGCCCGCATCCAGTTCAGCCGGTCGGTGGAGGCGTTGATCGCCTGTTCGGTCGTACGTCCCAGATGCGGCGTGTATTCCCAGTTGAGCAGCGCCCGGGTCTTGAGCATGTCGGGCAGGGCCGGGGGCACGTAGCGGATCTTGTAGCCCTCCGCCTCGCGGTGCCATGCGAAGATCTGTTCGTCGACCAGCGCGCGGGGGGCCTCGGTCATCGTCAGCGAGGTGGCGAGCAGGTCGGCGGCGCGTTCGGGCCGTTCCGACAGCCCAAGGAGCCAGTCCGCCGAGACCCCGAGCGCCTGCGCGCAGCTACCGACGAGGTGGGCGTTGGGCAGGCGGGCGCCTTCGTCCTTCAGGAGTTGTGAAATCGTCGAGCGGTCGACGCCGATCGCGCGGGCCAGCGCGGTCTGGTTGGTTTCCGCCCTTTCCATGGCGCGCATCAGCCGGGAGCGGAGCAGGGCGGCACGGGCGCGCTTGTCGAGAATCTGCTGCATGGCGTGACAAATATCACGGAACGGGAAATTTGTGAACCATACACTGAATGGCCGGATGCGCGCGGCCGCGCTACCGCTGCTGACAGAAACAGTCGGGGGCAGGATGGGCAAGCGGGCGAGATACATGGATCGGTTGAATGTCCGGGAGTCGTTGAGAGCGGTGCGCGGGGGCGTTTCCACTGCCCGGTCATGGCAGGCACTGGCCCCTGCCTCCGCCGCGGCATGTCCGGCGTGCCCTGTCCACCAATCTAACCATACCTGCCGGAGGTCTCATGCCTGAGGGCCTCATTCCGCGCCTCGCGGACCGGTTTCGCGGTGTCGAATGGCCGACGCTCGGCCTCCTTGCGGTCTGCTACGGGCTTTGGGCGCTCGGCACCACGGCCGCTGCCGAGGTCTGGCTGCCGCTGGGCATGGCGCTGGTCACGGCGACCGCGGCGCTGCATTCCTCGCTGACGCATGAGATGCTGCACGGACATCCTTTCCGGTCCCGCGTCCTGAACGGCGCGCTGGTCTTTCCGGCGCTGACGCTGGTCGTGCCCTACCTGCGCTTCAAGGACACCCACCTGGCGCATCATCGCGATTCGATCCTGACCGATCCCTACGACGATCCCGAAAGCAATTACCTCGACCCGAAGGTCTGGGCGCGACTGCCTGCCGTGGTCCGCCGGGTGCTGCGCTGGAACAACACCCTTGCGGGACGGCTGGCGATCGGGCCGCTTCTGGGCACGGTGGCCTTCTTCGCCTCCGACCTTGCGGCGTTGCGGCGCGGCGACCGGCGCGTCTGGCTGGGCTGGCTGCTGCATGTGCCGGCCGTCGCGGTCGTCCTGATCTGGATGGGCGTGGCCGGCCAGATGCCGTGGTGGGCCTTCGGGCTGTCGGTCTACGGCGCGCTGGCGATCCTGAAGATCCGGACCTTCCTCGAACATCGCGCCCACGAGGACGCGCGCGGCCGCACCGTGGTGATCGAGGACAGGGGCCCGCTCGCACTGCTGTTCCTCAACAACAACCTGCATGTCGTGCACCACATGCACGCCATGGTCCCGTGGTACCGGCTGCCGCGCCTCTACCGCGAGAACCGCCAGCGCTACCTGAGCCGGAACGCCGGCTACCGCTATGCCTCCTACGCCGAGGTCTTCCGCCGCTACTTCTGGCGCGCCAAGGATCCGGTGCCGCACCCGCTCTGGCCGCGCTGAGGCTCTGGACGGCGCCCTGTGGACGGGGCATTGGTCGCACATGGACTTGTGGATCCTCGCCACCCTTTCCGCGGCAACCTTTCAGACCGTGCGATTCATGCTGCAGAAGGTGCTGGCCGGCGGACGGCTGAGCGCCGTCGGCAGCACCTTCGCCCGTTTCGCCTACGCAAGCCCCGCCGGGCTGGTGGTGCTGGGGCTGGTGCCCTGGACACGCGGGCAGGCGCTGCCGCAGATCATGCCCGCCTTCTGGGGATGGGCGCTGTTCGGCGGGCTGGGACAGATCCTCGCCACCGTCTTCGTGGTGATGACCTTCCGGACCCGCAACTTCGCGGTCGGCATCACCCTGAAGAAGACGGAGGTCATCCTGACCGCGCTCCTCGGTCTGGTCGTACTGGGCGAGGCGCTGTCCCTCGCGGGCTGGCTGGGAATCTGCGTGGGGCTCGCGGGCGTGCTGATGCTGTCGGGTACGCCGGAGATCGAGGGCAACCTCCTGCGGCAACTCCGCAGCCCGGCGGTGCTCTACGGTCTGGGATCGGGGCTGTTCTTTGCCGTGGCGGGGGTCGGCTACCGCGCCGCGACGCTGTCGGTAGCCAGCGACGACCCGATCCTGCGCGCCGCCGTGGCGCTGGTCTGGGTCACCACCGGGCAGGCGCTGATCATGGCCGCCTGGCTGGCCTGGCGCGAACCGGGTGAAATCGGCCGCGTCTGGCAGGCGCGCGGGACCGCCGCCTGGCTGGGGGTGACCTCGGCGGCGGGATCGCTCAGCTGGTTCACCGCCTTCACCCTGCAGACCGCCGCCTACGTCTATGCGGTGGGGCAGGTGGAACTGATCCTGAGCCTCGCCGCCAGCGTGCTGTGGTTCCGCGAAAAGGTCAGCACCCGCGAACTGCTGGGCATCGCCGTCCTCACCGTCTCGGTCGTCACGCTCGCGCTGGTCGCCTGACCGGCGCCCCTCCTTCATCTTGGCAACAATACCTCGGGGTCCGGGGCAGAGCCCCGGCCGCGTCCCACGCGCACCCAAGCCGGTACAATGCGCCCCCATCCGGACCCCGAATGCTTGAGATTTGCGTCACCCATCTATTTGTAATCCTGGACATGAGTGCCGCCCAGGGCGGTGTGCAGCGCGCCCATCTGATCCAGGTTCCAGCCGGAGGCCGGGCTGCGGGCATCGTGTCAAATCGCCGTGCCCGGCCGGGTGATGACCCCGTTGAGCGCAATGCCGGTGGTCCGGACCTCGCGCGTCGTATGGGGCTTGCCGGGCGCGGCAGACACCTCCGATCCGCGTCCGGGCCGCGCCGCACACGAGGGCTGATTTTCGGGCTTGCACATATCCGAGTGTTTTTGTAGGAATTGATCGACCCAGCCAGACGACGCTGTCCGCCAGGTCCGGAAAGGAGCCGCAACAGGCTCCGTGTTCAGGTCTGGAGGTGCGGTCATGGAAACCGGAAGTCAGCGATGCTTCGATGCAAAGCGCGGTACGCCCATCGGGGCGCTGGGGCTGAAGCCCGCGGAATTCATCGTCCTCAACATCGCGCGTCATTACTTCGGGGCGTTCTCGGACCCGGCGGAGCACGGCTGGTTGCAGGCCGCTTCCGACGCCTTGGCGTGTTTCGGTCCCGAGCGGGGGCCGCGCGCCGCGATGGCGGTGTTGTCCGCGGTTCAGTCGATGCGGCAGGCACGCGTATCGGTGTTCCGCTTCAACTCGGCGCGCTGTCCACGCTGTTCGGCCTTCGTCAGCGATCATGAGCGGATGTTCCTGACCACCATGAGGGCCGTGGTGCGCGGCAACGAGGTCGCGGCGGCGGGACATGCGATGCTGTTGTGCGAAGGAAACGATCACTCCGGTTTCCTGCGCGCGCTGGCAGTGCTGGCCGATGACTGCGGACTGTTCGCGGGCGGCAATGGCGCCGCCCGCGCCGATCTTGTCGAAGCCCCTCCTCACGCGGGGCTTTGACAGGCGCCCCTGTCGACGCGCCGGCGAGGTTCCCTCCCCGCTTGGAATCGGATCGACAGGGGCACATTTTTGCAAGGGTCGCCAAACGGCGAAGGCTTTGGCCACGACAACCAGGACCGGACGAGGCCGGATTATTTCGTCCGAGGCCTGTAAGGCGCAGGGGCGGGCAGGATCCTGTCGGGCAGACGGGCAGCAGAAAAAGAAGAAGGGCCGGTCGCTGTCGACCGGCCCTTTCCGCATGTCGTGACGATCCGGCGTCAGAGCGTCGGGTAGATCGGGAACTTGGCGCAGAGGGCCGCGACCTCGGCCTTCACCTTGTCCTCGACCTCGCCGTTGCCGTCCTCACCGTTGGCGGCCAGCCCGTCGACCACCTCGATGATCCAGTCGGCGATCTGGCGGAACTCGGCCTCCATGAAGCCGCGCGTGGTGCCCGCCGGGGAGCCCAGACGGATGCCGGAGGTGATCGTCGGCTTTTCCGGATCGAACGGCACACCGTTCTTGTTGCAGGTGATGTGGGCCCGGCCGAGCGCCTTCTCGGTCGCGTTGCCCTTCACGCCCTTGGGACGCAGGTCCACCAGCACGACGTGGGTGTCGGTGCCGTGGGTCACGGTGTCGAGGCCGCCCTTGATGAGCTGGTCCGACAGCGCCTGCGCGTTGGCGATGACGTTCTTCGCGTAGGTCTTGAACTCGGGGCGCAGCGCCTCGCCGAAGGCCACGGCCTTGGCGGCGATGACATGCATCAGCGGACCGCCCTGGATGCCCGGGAAGATCGCGGAGTTGACCTTCTTGGCGATGTCCTCGTCATTCGTCAGGATCATGCCGCCCCGCGGGCCGCGCAGGGTCTTGTGCGTGGTGGTCGTCGCGACATGGGCGTGCGGGAACGGGCTCGGGTGCTCGCCCGCGGCCACGAGGCCCGCGAAGTGCGCCATGTCCACGTGCAGGTAGGCGCCGACCATGTCGGCGATCTCACGCATCTTCGCGAAGTCGATCTGGCGCGGGATGGCAGAGCCGCCGGCCACGATGATCTTCGGCTGGTGTTCCTTGGCAAGCGCCTCCACCTGGTCGTAGTCGAGACGGTTGTCCTGCTGGCGCACGCCGTACTGGATGGCGTTGAACCACTTGCCCGACTGGTTGGGCTTTGCGCCGTGGGTCAGGTGGCCGCCCGCGTCGAGCGACATGCCGAGGATGGTGTCGCCCGGCTTGATCAGCGCCTGGAATACGCCCTGGTTGGCCTGCGAACCGGAGTTCGGCTGGACGTTGGCGAATTCGCAGGAGAACAGTTGCTTGGCGCGCTCGATGGCCAGTTCCTCGGCCACGTCGACCCACTGGCACCCGCCGTAGTAGCGGCGGCCCGGGTAGCCCTCGGCGTACTTGTTGGTCATCACCGAGCCCTGCGCCTGCATGACGGCACGGGACACGATGTTCTCGGACGCGATCAGCTCGATCTCGTCGCGCTGGCGGCCGAGTTCGCCGGTGATCGAGGCAAAGAGCTCGGGATCGCGGGAGGAGAGGTCTTCGGTGAAGAAACCGTCGTCGCGGTGGGGGGCGTTCATGGCCGTGTCTCCTGTTGAGGGGTGGGCGTGCGTTGCGGGCGTCTTAAAGGAAAGCCGGACCGGGTCAAATACGGCAAAACGACTTAGTGTAATATTCTTGCGGCATCTCTGGTCCCCCACGGCAACTTGTGCTTCCATCCGCGCCAAGGGGGGCGTTCCGGAAACGTCGTCCCGGAACGGAGACCGGACGCCACATGACGCTACGCATCGCCTTCTGCGCATCCCGCGCGCCCATCGCGCAGGCGGCCCTGGCCGCGCTGACGCGGCGCTATGGCTGCCACGCAGAGCAGGGGGCGGACGTGATCGTGGCGCTTGGCGGCGACGGGTTCATGCTGCACACCATGCACCGCACGCAGGAAATCGCCGCGCCGGTCTACGGGATGAACCGCGGCACCGTGGGTTTCCTGATGAACGAGTATTCCGAGCACGGGCTGGTCGAACGGCTGACCGCGGCGGAAGAGGCGGTCATCAACCCGCTGGGCATGCGCGCCCATTGCGCCGACGGCACGCGGCACATGGGGCTGGCGATCAACGAGGTGTCGCTGCTGCGCGCCGGGCCGCAGGCGGCAAAGCTGAAGATCAGCGTGGACGGCAAGGTGCGCCTGCCTGAACTGGTCTGCGACGGCGCGCTGCTGGCGACGCCCGCGGGGTCGACGGCCTACAACTATTCCGCCCACGGGCCGATCCTGCCCATCGGCGCGGACGTGCTGGCGCTGACGGCCGTGGCGGCCTTCCGGCCGAGGCGCTGGCGCGGGGCGCTGCTGCCGAAGGCGGCGGAGGTGACCTTCGACGTGCTGGAGGCGGAGAAGCGCCCGGTCATGGCGGAGGCCGACAGCGTCGCGGTGCGCAACGTGGTGCAGGTGCACATCCGGTCGGAGCCGGGCGTGGTTCACCGGGTGCTGTTCGATCCGGGTCACGGGCTGGAGGAACGGCTGATCCAGGAGCAGTTCGTCTGAGGTTGGTGCTGGGCGCGGGCCGTCGGGCGGCACTGTTTGCTGACGCAAAGGCGCCCGCCCGCCGACCCGACGGCCGCGCCTTTCGGTGAGCGACGCTCTGACCCTCGGTCGGAAGGGGCGGGCAGGATGGATCGGTCCGCGCCGGGGCCCATGGCCCTGCCCAATGCGTGAGCGAAATTTCTCGCAATCCCGTGAAAGCTGATAGCCTGCCGCCAGCCCGCATACCCTGCCGAGTCGGGGCGCGGGCCGAACGGGAGGTATGTCGATGAAGAGAACACATGCGCTGGCGCTGGGATTGGCCGTGGTCGCGGGGCAGGCGGGCGCGGACTGCGCCACGGACGAGGCGATTGCGGCCTACGTCAGGGATTACATGGCGAAGGTGCCGGCAAAGGCCCTCGTCCCGGACGGATCGATGGAGGACGCCCGCTGCACGCAGGACAAGCTGATCGAGGCGCTGGTGCCGCAGATGGGCGAGATCGTGGGTTACAAGGCCGGCTTGACCTCGGGACCCGCGCAGGAGCGGTTCGGCGTGACGGAGCCGGTGGCGGGCGTGCTTTATGCCGACATGCTGCTGGAGGACGGCGCCTCCGTGCCGCTGTCCTTCGGCGCGCGGCCGCTGTTCGAGGCGGACCTGATCCTCGTCATCGGCGACGACGCGATCAACGATGCCACCACGCCGGAAGAGGCGATGGCCCATATCTCGGCGGTGCAGCCCTTCATCGAACTGCCCGACCTCGTGTTCAAGGAAGGGGAGCCGATCAACGGGATCACCCTGACCGCCAACGGTGTGGCGCCGAGACTGGGTGTGCTGGGGACCCCGATCCCGGTCGAGGACCCCGCCGCGATGCTGGAGGCGCTGGCTGCGATGCAGGTGACCGTCACGGACGCGGAGGGCACCGTGATGGCGGAGGCGCCGGGTGCGTCGGTACTGGGCAACCCGGTGAACTCGGTGCTGTGGCTGATCTCCAAGGGCTACGCGATGAACGCGGGCGACCTCGTATCCGTGGGCTCCATCGGGCCGCTTCTGCCGCCGGCCAAGGCGCTGGGGAAGGCGACGGTCAGCTACGCCGGCCTGCCGGGCGATCCGCAGGTCTCCGTCACCTTCACGGACTGACCGGCGCACGGTCGGAGGCCGGGCCGCGAAAAAGCTGCCCGGCCATGAACCCCTGATTTACCCGGAGCATGGATAGTGCCTGCGACTCCCCTGCGCGGCGGCCGGATCGGTGTGCCCTGCGGCGGACGGATACACATAGGGGGCAACATGTGTTTCGTGGCAGGATGCGGCGTCGCGACGCCGGGCGGCGTGCGGCCGGTTGAGACGATCGTTCAGGGCGACCTGGTGCTGACCCATGACGGGCGGGCGGAGCCGGTGCTCTGGGTCGGCCTGACGCGGGTCACATGGGCCGAGCAGATGGGCAATGCGCGCAAACGCCCGGTGCGGATCGGCAAGGACGCATTGGGCCCCGGCGTGCCGGAGCGGGCCGTCATGGTCTCTCCGCAGCACAGGGTGCTGGTGCGGTCGCCGCTGGTCGCCCGGGCGGCCAGAGGGGGGGAGGCGTTGGTGCCCGCACTGTCGCTCACCGCGTTGCCCGCGGTGCGGCAGATGCCCTCGCTGCCCGGTCTCGACTATGTCCACATTGCCTGCGCGCGCCATGTCCTGCTGCTGGCAGAGGGGGTCGCGGTGGAGACGGCGCTGCCCGAACCGCTGGCCTTGCAGGAGATGAGCCCCGCGCTGCGCGAGGCGCTGGTGTCGGCGGTAGGGCAGGCGGAACCGGGGTGGCCCGTGCTGAGCATGCGCAAGGCGGAGCGTGTGGTGGCGCGGTCGATGGCCCGCGGCGCTCCACTTGTCGTCGCGGAACGCGGTACGGACCTTCGCCACAAGGCGTCCGGCTGACACCTGCGCGGCGGGCAGGGGCGTTGCACCGCGCGCCCTTGCCTGCATGGCGCTGACCCGCCTTTGCCCACAGCCAAGGCAAAGGCGCGCACCTTTTCGCAGGTATCTGTGTCGCAGGGGAACGGGGCTTGCTCGTCGCGGAAATGGTGCCATGTTGCGCAGCGATGGGGCCGCGTGGCCCGGGACTACTTGAGGGCTGCGCATGGTGCACCAACTCTCCCGCCCGTTCGATGCGGAGAACGACATTCTTCTGGGCGAGGCCGGTGGCCGTGTCGAGATCACCTGGTACGTCGATTACACCTGTCCGCACACCCGCCGGATACGCGACATCCTGAGACGGTCGCCCGCCCGGTTCGGACGCGACGGGGCTTCGGTCGCCGTCAGGTTCATCATTCCGCACAACGACGAGGACGGTGCAGCCATCGCCGCGCGGGCCGCCGTCGCCGCGCACCGGCAGGACCGGTTCTCCGACATGCACCGCGCACTGTTCGATGCGCCGCCGGACTACTCCGTCGAAACGGTGGAGGAATTGGCGCGCGACCTCGACCTCGACATGAAACAGTTCCGGGAGGACATGGCGGAGGCCGACGCCAAGCTGGAGGCCGACCGCGACTCGCTTGGCGACACTTCCGACCTGCACATGCCGCTGATCTTCATCGACGGACGCTTCTACGAAGGGGCGTGGGACGAGACCGCGCTGATCGAGGCCATCGAGCAGCCGCTGGGCGTGCGCCTGTCGCTGGCGGGCAACGACTTCTTCCACTGGGCGGCTTCGGCGGGCCTGGTGCTGATCCTCGCCACGCTGGCGGCGCTGGTGGTGGCCAACATCGGCTGGCACGACGCCTACGAGGAACTGCGCGAGACAGACTTCACCCTGATGTTCGGCGAGCGGAGTTTTGCCCTGCCGCTGGAGATGTGGGTCAACGACGGTCTGATGGCGCTGTTCTTCCTGCTTGTGGGCATCGAGATCAAGCGGGAGTTCGTCTTTGGCGAACTCAGCGACCGCGACAGGGCGATCATGCCGATCATCGGCGCGCTCGGCGGGATGATCGTGCCTGCGCTGCTGTATACGGCGGTCAACTTCGGCGGCGATGCGGCGCATGGCTGGGGCGTGCCCATGGCGACCGACATCGCCTTCACGCTGGGGATCATGGCGCTTCTGGGGAACAAGGTGCCGACCTCGCTGAAGGTGTTCGTCTCGGCGCTGGCGATTGCCGACGACCTGGGCGCGATCCTCGTCATCGCGGTTTTCTATGGCGAGGGGTTCCACCTGACGCAGTTCCTTTTCGCCTGTGGCGTTACGGGCGTGATGGCGGTGCTTGCGGTGGGGCGGGTCTACAACCGGATGCCCTACATGCTGCTGGGCGTGGTGCTGTGGTACTTCATCCACGAAAGCGGGCTGCACGCGACGCTGGCGGGCGTGATCACCGCGGCGGTCCTGCCGTCGCGTCGGCCGGCGGACGGGCGCAGCGTCGCCATGCAGGCCGTGGCTATCGTCGACGGCGAGGAGGACACGGAGAACATGAACGACTCTGCCGTGCGGCGGCTGCAGAACGCGGTCGACCGGCTGCGCGAACCGGGCTTTCACCTGCAGGAGGCGCTGGAGGCCTATTCGAACTTCATCATCCTGCCGCTCTTCGCCTTCTTCAACACCGGGCTGCTCATCATCGGGTCGAGCTTCTCGCCCTTTGCGCCGGAAAGCCTGGGGGTGATGCTGGGGCTCTACATCGGCAAACCGCTGGGGATCGTGGGCATCGTCTGGCTGGCGACGAAGCTGGGCATCGCCCGCCTGTCGTCGGAGATCAGCTGGACACAGATGGTCGGGGCGGGCTTCCTGGCGGGGGTCGGGTTCACCATGTCGATCTTCATCAGCTCTGCCGCCTTCGAGGGCGGGCAGCTGGAAAGCGTAAAGCTGGCTGTGCTGATCACCTCGACCGCGGCGGCGATCACCGGGTCGCTGATCCTGTGGTTCGCCCCAAAGATCGGCGGCAAGGCGGAATGACAAAGGCCCGGCGCGCGGCCGGGCCTTTGGGGAACGCTGTGGATGCGCCGCGTTACTTCGCGTAGCCGAGGGTCTGCAGCGCTTCCCTGATCTCGTCGAGGATGGCGGGATCGTCGATGGTGGCGGGCGTCTTGAACTCTTCGTTGTCGGCGATCTTGACCATCGTCGCGCGGAGGATCTTGCCGGAGCGGGTCTTGGGCAGGCGGTCGACCACGCAGGCCAGTTTGAACGCCGCCACCGGGCCGATCTGGTCGCGCACCAGCTTCACGCATTCCTTCACGATTTCCTCGTGCGGGCGGTTCACACCGGACGACAGGCACAGGAAGCCCAGCGGCAACTGCCCCTTGAGATCGTCGGTCACGCCGATCACCGCGCATTCGGCCACGTCCGGATGGCTGGCGAGGACCTCTTCCATGCCGCCGGTGGACAGGCGGTGGCCCGCGACGTTGATGACGTCATCGGTGCGCGCCATGATGTAGACATAGCCGTCGTCGTCGATCATGCCCGCGTCGCCGGTCTCGTAATATCCCGGGAAGTGGTCGAGATAGGCCTTGCGGAACCGCGGTTCGGCGTTCCAGAGCGTCGGCAGCGTGCCCGGGGGCAGCGGCAGCTTCACCGCGATGGCGCCCAGTTCGCCATTGGGCATCGGGTGGCCGGCCTCGTCGAGGATGTGGATCTCGTACCCCGGCATCGGCACGGCGGGAGAGCCGAGCTTCGTCGGCAGTTCCTCGATGCCCAGCGGGTTGCCCGCGATGCACCAGCCGGTTTCGGTCTGCCACCAGTGGTCGATCACCGGCACCTTTAGCTGCTCCTGCGCCCATTCGATGGTCGCCGGATCGGCACGTTCGCCCGCAAGGTACACGGCGCGCAGGCCGGAGAGGTCGTATTTGCCGACGTATTCGCCCTTCGGATCCTCGCGCTTCACCGCGCGGAAAGCGGTGGGCGCGGTGAAGAAGCTCTTGACCTTGTGCTCGGAGATGACGCGCCAGAAGGTGCCCGCGTCGGGGGTACCTACCGGCTTGCCCTCGAAGACGATGGTGGTGTTGCCGTGGATCAGGGGGCCGTAGCAGATGTAGCTGTGGCCCACGACCCAGCCCACGTCCGAGGCAGCCCAGAACACGTCGCCGGGATCGACGTTGTAGAGGTTCTTCATCGACCAGTTCAGCGCCACGAGGTGGCCGCCGGTGTGGCGCACGACACCCTTCGGCTGGCCGGTGGTGCCGGAGGTGTAGAGGATATAGGCTGGGTGGTTGCCCTCCACCGGGACGCATTCGGCGGGCTGCACGCCGTACTGGAAGCCGTGCCAGTTGTAGTCGCGTCCTTCGACCAGCGCCGCCACTTCCTGTTCGCGCTGGAAGATCACGCAGAAGTCGGGCTTGTGCTTCGCCTGGTCGATGGCGGAATCCAGCAGCGGTTTGTAGTGCACGACGCGGCCCGGTTCCATTCCGCAGGAGGCTGCAATGATCGCCTTTGGCTGAGCGTCGTCGATGCGGACGGCCAGTTCGTGCGCCGCGAAGCCGCCGAACACCACGGAGTGGATCGCGCCGAGCCGCGCACAGGCCAGCATTGCCTCCAGCGCCTCGGGGATCATCGGCATGTAGATGATGACGCGGTCGCCCTTCTCGATCCCCTTGGCGCGCAGCGCGCCGGCCAGCATGGCGACGCGGTTGCGCAGCTCGACGTAGGAGATCTCCCGCTTGGTGTGGGTGATCGGGCTGTCGTAGATGATCGCGGTCTGTTCGCCGCGGCCCTGTTCGACGTGCCGGTCGACCGCGTTCCAGCAGGTGTTGACCATGCCGTCCGCGAACCATTCGTACAGGTTGTTGCCCTTGTCGAAGAGGGCCTTGGAGGGCTTCTGCGTCCAGTCGATGGCCTCTGCGGCCTCCATCCAGAATGCCTCCGGGTCGGCTTTCCAACCCTGGTAAACCTCGTTGTAGCCCATGGTGTCCTCCTCTCGGGTCTCCCTCTTGCATAGCGGCTTAGGCGGGAGGCGGCCTTTCAGGCAAGACTGTTGGCGTCGGTCAGGACAGATTACCGCAGAGACTTTGCGATTCTCGCGTGTTTGACCCTGCAAATATTTGCAAATCCGCGGAAAACAGACAGGTTTTCTGCGAAGATTTCCTGAATTTGCAAACTTCGGGGTGCGTCGGTGCAAAGTTGCTGAGTCGGTTGGCCGGACGCTTGACCGGGCGCGCGGCCCGTGGCCTCCTCCGGTCATGAGAGCGGCGAAGACAGGTTTGGCCACGCGCGTGGCGGTGGGGGCTCTGGTGCTGGCCCATGCGGCGGGTGGGGCGCGGGCGGACTGGACGTACCAGGCGGGACCGGAAGAGGGACGGCACGCGGGTTTTGTCTGTGCGGAGGGCACGGGGGAGCGGTCGGGTGAACGGCTGTGCTTCGGCCTGTCGTGCAACGCGGGCAGCGCACTGGCCTTCGGGATGAGCGCCGAGGGCGCCGCCGACCTGCTGGCGCGCTCGGAGGTCGACGTGCAGATCTTTGCCGGGCCGCGCGTGCTGGCGCCCCTGAGCTTCCACACCATCGGGTTGGGCACCTTCGAAGCGCCGCTGGAAGAGGCGCATCTGCCCGGGCTCGAACGGCTGAAGGCGGGCACCCGGATGGAGCTGCGCTACTGGGAGGCCTACGACGCGCCGCCGGCGGTCTGGCGCTTTCCGCTGACCGGGTCGCGCACCACAATCGAGACGCTGGAACAGGTCTGCCCGATGCCCGATTTCGCCGCGCAGGAAAGGGCGGCCCGCACCGAGGCCGATCCGGGCGCACAGGTGCTGGCCGACATGCGCGAAGCCTGCGCCGTCCTTGGCGGAGAGGTCACGGTCGGCGCGGGCTATGCCACGCCCATCGACCTCGACGGGGCAGGGGCGGAAGACCTGGCGTTGAACCATGGCGCGCTGTCCTGTTCCGCGGCCGAGGATCTGGTCTGCGGACCGGCGGGGTGTCTGCGGTCGGTCTGGCAGGCGCAGGAGGACGGTCAGTTCCTGCGTGTCTTCCTGAACACCGCGCAGGGCATTACCGCGGAGGCACCGGGCAGCCTGCGCTTCACCTTCTCGGGGTCGCTGTGCGGGCGCGTCGGCGCGGGACCCTGTGAACAGGTCTGGTCGCTGCTGGACGGAGAGATGGCGCCCGCGGAGTGATCCCGGGACGCTGCCGGGTCAGGAACAGGGGTGCTGGGTGACGTAGGCGGCGTAGATCCAGCCGTCGATCAGGATGCCTGCCTTGTCCGCCCTGACCTTCAGCCAGTTGCCGTCGAGGTCGTATGCATAGACCAGTTGCCCGTCGAAGAGCTTTTCCTTCATGGCGCTGTCGGTGGTGTGCGAGTGGCGCACGGCCAGCCATTTGTCCTGCGTTCGGGCGACGTTCACCGTGCCGCAGATGAAAGCGCCGCGGGTCAGGTCCACCCGGTCGCCGGTCGTCGCCTTGCTTTGCTCGGGGGCGGCGACGATGATCAGGACGGTGAGCGAGGCCGCCACGAAGACCAGAAAGACACCGACCTGAACGATGGGCGTGTTGTCCCGGAACAGCAGGTAAATCAGGACGAACATGCAGGCGACGATCAGAGCGGACAGCTTCCAATTGTCAGTCACGGCGTCAACCACCGCGGGAAGTAACTTCAGCAGGTCGTACATGGCAAGACGGCCCTGTGGAAACACGAAAAGAAACGACGACAGCATACTCCGGGCTGTCTTGGGGTCAACCGTTGCGTGTTCCCGCAGGGGGTCTTTAGCTGTAGTGCTGCACCGGGGTTCCGGCAATCGCGGCCATGTTCAGAAGGCCGCGGGGCGTGATCGCGGGCGTCACGATATGCGCGCGGTTGCCCATGCCCATCAGGATCGGCCCGACCTCGAGCGCGCCGGCTTTCATCTTGAGGATGTTGCGCACGGCAGAGGCGGCGTCGGCCTGTCCGAAGACCAGCACGTTGGCGCTGCCCTGCATCCGGTTCCCGGGCAGCAGGCGGTCGCGCAACTCGGGGTCGAGCGCGGCGTCGACGTTCATTTCGCCCTCGTAGCAGAAGTCGCATTCGCGGGCGTCGAGGATCTCCAGCGCCTCGCGCAGGCGGGGGCCGGAGCCCTCGGTCTGGTTGCCGAAGGACGACTGCGAGCAAAGCGCGATGTTCGGCTTCAGGCCAAAGCGGCGGACGTGGCGCGCGGCCCCGATGGCCGAGAGGGCAAGCTGATCCGGGGTCGGTATCGGATGGACGTGGGTGTCGGCGATGAACAGCGGCCCGTCCTCGAGAATCATCAGCGAGAGCGCGCCCTGCGGATGCAGGTGCTTGTTGCCCAGGACCTGCCGGATGTAGTTCAGGTGCCAGCTGTATTCGCCGAAGGTGCCGCAGATCATCGAGTCCGCCTCGTCGCGGTGCACCATGATCGCCGCGATGGCGGTGGTGTTGGTGCGCATGATCGCGCGGGCGAGGTCGGGCGTCACGCCTCGCCGCGACATGATCTGGTGATAGGTCTCCCAGTAGTCGCGGTAGCGCGGATCGTTTTCCGGGTTCACGACGTGGAAGTCCTGATCGGGCCGGATCTTCAGGCCGTAGCGTTCGCAGCGGGCCTGCATGACCTCGGGCCGCCCGATGAGGATCGGCGTCTCGGTCGTCTCTTCCATGATCGCCTGCGCGGCGCGCAGCACGCGCTCGTCCTCGCCCTCGGCAAAGACGATCCGGCGGGAGGCGGTCAGCGCGGCCTCGAACACCGGGCGCATCAGCAGGGCCGACTTGTAGACCGACGCATCGAGGCGCCGCTTGTAGGCGTGGATGTCGTCCATCGGGCGCGTCGCCACGCCGGATTCCATCGCGGCCTTGGCCACCGCGGTCGACACGACGCCGGACAGGCGCGGGTCGAAGGGTTTGGGGATAAGGTAGTCGGCGCCGAAGGTCAGCTGCTCGCCCCGATAGGCGGCGGCGGCCTCGGCGCTGGTGGTGGCGCGGGCGAGGGCGGCGATACCCTCGACGCAGGCGATCTCCATCTCGTCGTTGATCGTCGTGGCGCCAACGTCCAGCGCCCCCCGGAAGATGAACGGGAAGCACAGCACGTTGTTCACCTGGTTGGGGAAGTCGCTGCGGCCGGTGGCGATGATCGCGTCGGGTTTTGCCTCGCGGGCGAGGTCGGGCATGATCTCGGGCGTCGGGTTGGCAAGTGCGAAGATGATCGGCTTGTCCGACATCCGTGCCACGTGTTCCGGCATCAGAACGCCGGGGCCGGAGAGCCCGAGGAACAGGTCCGCGCCGTCGATCACGTCGTCAAGCGCGCGCAGGTCGGAGGGTTGGGCGAACTCCGCCTTCTGCGGGTTCATGTCCTCGGCCCGGCCCTCGTAGACCAGCCCGTGAATGTCGCAGAGCCAGACATTCTCGCGCTTGACGCCCAGCTTCAGCAGCATGTTCAGGCAGGCGATGCCCGCCGCGCCGCCGCCGGTGGAAACGACCTTGATGTCCTCGAAGGCCTTGCCCGCGACGTGCAGCGCGTTGGTGGCCGCCGCGCCGACGACGATGGCCGTGCCGTGCTGGTCGTCATGGAAGACGGGGATGTTCATCCGCTCGCGGCAGATCCTCTCGACGATGAAGCAGTCCGGCGCCTTGATGTCTTCGAGGTTGATGGCGCCGAAGGTCGGTTCGAGCGCGCAGACGATGTCGGCCAGCTTCTCGGGGTCGGGTTCGTTCACCTCGATGTCGAAGCAGTCGATGTTGGCGAACTTCTTGAAGAGGACGGCCTTGCCTTCCATCACCGGCTTTGACGCCAGCGCACCGATGTTGCCCAGACCCAGGACCGCCGTTCCGTTCGATACCACCGCCACGAGGTTGCCGCGCGTGGTGTAGCGGGCGGCGTTGGCCGGATCGGCCTTGATCTCGAGGCAGGCCTCGGCGACGCCGGGCGAATACGCGCGGGAGAGGTCGCGCCCGTTGGCCAGCGGTTTCGTCGCACGGATCTCGAGTTTCCCGGGTTTGGGGTTCTCATGGTAGAACAGAGCCGCGTCGCGCAGGGTCTCCTTGGCGGTGTCGTGCTTTGAATCGCTCATCGGACGGCCTCCTCTCAATATTGGTTCAGCGTTAAACCAATGTCTCGCGCGATGGGTCTTGTGGCAGGGCGATACAGCCTCGGACCCTTTCCGACAAGGCTTTTCACGGTCCCCGGGTGACGCGCAGAGAAGGGTTGCAAATGGCGGGGCACAGGGGAAACATGGCCGGACCTGACCAATGAGAGGACCGTCATGTCTCTGGCCGATGCCGCGCGCAGCGTGCGTGAAAATGCCTATGTGCCCTATTCGCATTTCAAGGTGGGTGCCGCGCTGAAGACGCCCTCCGGCGCCGTGCACGTCGGCTGCAACGTGGAGAACGTGGCCTATCCCGAAGGCACCTGCGCCGAGGCCGGGGCGATTGCCGCGATGGTCGCCGCGGGCGAGACCGAGATCGTCGAGGCCTACGTGATCGCCGACAGCCCGCACCCGGTGCCGCCCTGCGGCGGCTGCCGCCAGAAGTTGATGGAATTCGCGAAGGGCGGGGTGAAGGTCACGCTGGCGACGGTCGACGGGCAGGAGTTCGTGACCACGGTGGCCGACCTGCTGCCGGGCGCCTTCACCAACACGCACATGGACAAGGCAGGCGGGGAGGCATGAGCGACGCGCGCGCCGTCATCGCCCATTTGAGGCGGGGAGAGGAGCCCTCTGCCCGCGACCTCGCGTGGTTCGCGCAGGGGCTGGCCGATGGCACGGTGAGCGCGGCACAGGGCGGGGCCTTTGCCATGGGTATCTGCCTGCGCGGCCTTTCGGAGGCGGGCCGGGTCGCGCTGACGCTGGCCATGCGGGATTCGGGGCGCGTGCTGGACTGGGACCTGCCGGGTCCGGTGGTCGACAAGCATTCGACCGGCGGCGTGGGCGATTGCGTGTCGCTGGTGCTGGCGCCGATGCTGGCGTGCTGCGGCGTCTACGTGCCGATGATCTCGGGCCGGGGGCTGGGCCACACGGGCGGCACGCTCGACAAGCTGGAGGCGATCCCCGGCTATTCGGTGTCACCTGATGAGGACCGCCTGCGCGCCATCGTGGCCGAGGTAGGCTGCGCCATCGTCTCGGCCAGCGCGGACATCGCACCGGCCGACAAGCGCCTTTACGCCATCCGCGACGTGTCGGGCACGGTCGAGAGCCTCGACCTCATCACCGCCTCGATCCTGTCGAAGAAGCTGGCGGCGGGGTTGCAGGCGCTGGTGCTGGACGTGAAGTGCGGCTCCGGCGCGTTCATGAAGACGCCGGAGGAGGCGCGCGCGCTGGCGCAGGCGCTGGTCGGCACGGCGAACGCTGCCGGGTGCCCCACCACGGCGCTCCTCACCGACATGTCGCAGCCGCTCGTGCCCTCGCTCGGCAACGCGCTGGAGGTCGATATCAGCATGGAGGTGCTGACCGGCGCCCGGAAGGGGCCGCTGCGCGAGCTGTCCGTGGCGCTCGGGGCAGAGCTGCTGGCGACGGCGGGTGTGCAGGACGGCACGACACGGCTGGAGGCATCGCTCGACAGCGGTGCCGCGGCAGAGCGGTTCGGCCAGATGGTCTATGCGCTCGGCGGGCCGCTCAGTTTCGTCGAGGACTGGCGCCGCTTCCTGCCGGAGGCCCCGGTGATCCAGGAGGTCACGGCGCGCGAAAGCGGGGTCGTTGCCGCCATCGACGGCGAGGCGCTCGGCCTGACTGTGGTCGACCTCGGTGGCGGACGGCGGGTGGAGACGGATGAGGTCAACCCGGCGGTGGGCCTGACCGAGGTTGTCCGCTTGGGGCAGCGGGTCGAGAAGGGGCAACCGCTGGCCCGCGTGCACGCCGCCCGCGAAGGGCAGGCCGACCGCGCGGCGGCAGCCGTGCGCTCGGCCATCGTTTACGGCGACGCGCCCAAGCCGCGCGACGCGGTGCTGGAGCGTGTGGCATGACCCGCGCCTTCCTCGTGGTGATGGATTCCGTGGGCATCGGCGGCGCGCCGGACGCGGCGGAGTTCTTCAACAACGGTGTGCCCGACACCGGCGCCGACACGCTCGGCCACATCTTCGACGCCTGCGCGCGCGGGGAGGCCGAAGACGGGCGAAGCGGCCCGCTCTCGCTGCCCGTGCTTGCGGGGCTCGGTCTGTTCCATGCCGCCGATCTTGCAAGCGGCGGGGGTAGGGTGGGCCTTCGGGCCACCCCGCCTGTCGGGACATGGGGCGCGGCGACCGAGGTCTCGCAGGGCAAGGACACGCCCTCCGGCCACTGGGAGTTGGCCGGTCTGCCGGTGCCGTGGGATTGGAACTACTTCCCCGACACCGTGCCGGCCTTCCCCGACGACCTGACCGCGAAGGTCTGCGAGATCGCCGGGACCGACGGCATCCTCGCGAACTGCCACGGCTCCGGCACGGTGATGATCGAGCGCTTCGGGGAAGAGCACGTCCGCACGGGACGGCCCATCTGCTACACCTCCGCTGACAGCGTGTTCCAGATCGCCGCGCACGAGGCGCACTTCGGCCTCGACCGGCTGTACGACCTTTGCGAACGGCTGGCCCCCATCCTGCACGATATGAAGGTGGGGCGGGTGATCGCGCGGCCCTTCGTGGGCGAGGCGGGGAACTACACGCGGACGACCAACCGCCACGACTATGCCATCCTGCCGCCCAGCCCGGTGCTGACCAACTGGGCGCAGGACGCGGGCCGTGCGGTCCATGCCATCGGCAAGATCGGCGACATCTTCTCCATGACCGGGATCGACACCGTGGCCAAGGGGGCGGACGACACGCTGATGGAGCACCTGCACGACGCGGTCGAGACGATGCCCGAAGGGTCGTTCACCTTCGCCAACTTTGTCGAGTTCGACTCGCTCTACGGCCACCGCCGCAACGTGTCGGGTTATGCGCGGCACCTCGAATGGTTCGATGCGGGCATTGGGCGGCTCCTGCCGAAGCTGAAGGACGGCGACCTGCTGGTCATCACCGCCGACCACGGCAACGATCCGACCTGGACCGGCACCGACCACACGCGAGAGCGGGTGCCGGTTCTGATCGCCGGGCGCGGCGCGGGCGAGATCGGACAGGTGGGCTTTGCCGATGTCGCGGCCAGCATCGCGGCACATCTTGGGGTCCCCTCGCAGGGACCGGGAAGGAGTTTCCTGTGAAAGATCCGGATTGGCGCGCGGACGAGGAGACCCTCGACCGCATCGGGAAGATGCCGAAGGTCGAGCTGCACCTGCATTTCGAGGGCGCTGCGCCGCCGTCGTTCATCCGCGGGCTTGCGAAGGAAAAGAAGGTCGACCTGAGCCGGGTCTTCCGGCCGGACGGCTCCTACGACTACCGCGACTTCTGGCACTTCCTCGAGGTCTACGAGGCCGCGACCTCGGTCCTGAAGACGCCCGAGGACTTCGCCCGCCTCTGCCGCGCGGTGCTGGAGGAAAGCGCCGCCAAGGGCGTGGTCTATTCAGAGACCTTCCTCAGCCCCGACTTCTGCGGTGGCGGCGACGTGTCGGCGTGGAAGGACTATCTGTTGGCGATCCGTGAAACCGCGGAGGCGGCGGAGCGCGACCTGGGCATCACCCTGCGCGGCATCGTCACGGCGATCCGTCATTTCGGCCCAGACAAGGCCCGGCAGACGGCGCTTTGCGCGGCCGAGACGGCGGGCGACTGGCTGACCGGCTTCGGTCTTGCCGGGGACGAGAAGAAGGGCAAGCAGCGCGACTTCGCCTGGGCCTTCGACTGCGCGCGGGAGGCGGGGCTGCGGCTGACCAGCCACGCCGGCGAATGGAACGGCCCGCAGGAGGTGCGCGAGGCGGTCGAGGACCTAGGCGTCGAACGCATCGGCCACGGCGTCCGCGCCTGGGGCGACCGCGCCTTGGTGGACATGCTGGCCGAGCGCGAGATCGTGCTGGAGGTCTGCCCGGGCTCCAACGTCTTCCTCGGGGTGTTCCCCTCGCTCGCCGCGCATCCCATCGCCAAACTGCGCGATGCGGGCGTGAAGGTCACGGTTTCGACCGATGATCCGCCATTCTTCCACACCACGATGCGCCGGGAGTTCGAAGACCTTGCGAAGACCTTCCATTGGGACGAAGAGGTGTTCGAGGAGCTGAACCGGACCGCGCTCGACGCCGCTTTCTGCGATGCGGCCACGCGCGACGCGGTCCTGAAAAGACTGGAGCCGAAATGACCCAACACCTGACCGTCGTCGATCACCCGCTGGTGCAGCACAAGCTGTCGATCATGCGCAACAAGGACACCTCCACCGCGTCCTTCCGCCAGCTCCTGCGGGAAATCAGTCACCTCCTGGCCTACGAGGTCACGCGCGATCTGCCCCTCACCAACGTCCGTATCGAGACGCCGCTGTGCGAGATGGACGCGCCGATGATCGAGGGCAAGAAGCTGGCGCTGGTGTCGATCCTGCGGGCGGGCAACGGTCTGCTCGACGGTATTCTGGAGCTGATCCCGGCCGCACGGGTGGGCTTCATCGGCCTCTACCGCGACGAGGAAACGCTGCAGCCGGTCCAGTATTACAACAAGCTGCCCGCCAACATGGAGGATCGGGTGACCATCCTCGTGGACCCGATGCTGGCGACGGGCAATTCCTCTGCCGCTGCGGTCGACCTGGTGAAGGCCGCGGGCGCGAAGGAGATTCGGTTCCTGTGCCTTCTGGCGGCGCCCGAAGGTGTGGCGCGGATGCAGGAAGCGCACCCTGACGTGCCTGTCGTGACCGCCGCGCTCGATCAGAGGTTGAACGAGAAGGGCTATATCGTTCCCGGACTGGGCGACGCGGGCGATCGGATGTTCGGGACGAAATAGTCCGTTTCCAAGCTGAACCTTGTTACAGCCCCCAAAATAAGGCGATTCTGCGACAAGCGGCCACAACCGCTTGTTTATCCACAGGAGTCCAGTGGAAATTTAGCGAAAGCAATGTTCTCAAAGCTTTACAGGTCAAAGCTGAGATTGCATTGTGCGAGTCACATCTGTGGGGGCAGACATGACGTTAAAGAAACTGGCGGTCTACGCCATTATTGTGTCCAATTTTGCGGGCTTTGCGCAGACTGCCAGCGCGCAGGGCCAGATTCCGGCGAACTTTCCGCCTGCCAGCTACACGGGCAAGCAATTCGTGGACAATGACGGCTGCGTGTTCGTACGCGCGGGATTTGACGGCAACGTCACATGGGTGCCGCGCGTCACGCGGCAGCGCAAACCGATCTGCGGACAGACACCGACCATGGGCGGCAACGTGACGGCTGCGGCAACGGTCCGCACGCCGGGCGCACCGCCTCCGGTGCAGATCACGGTGGACACCCCGCCGGCGGCCGCACCCGTGGCGGCAGCGCCTGCGCCGGCCGCGACAGCACCGCGCAGGGTGGTGCGCAGCACGACGGCGACCGTGCCGAATTACGCACCTGCACCGCGCGTGGTCATGGCACCCGCGTCGAAGCCGGTGACGGCGGAGCCGCCGCGCATCGTGCGCCCCGTGCCGACGACGACGGTCCGCACCGTCGCGCCGGCCAGCACGCGGGTCGTGGTTCCGGCGCGCGAAGCCTGCCTCGCCGGCAAGACGACGCGCCGTGTCGGCAACCGGACGGTCTCCGTCCGTTGCGGGCCCCAGAGCGCGCCGCATGTGACCGAGATCCGCCGCGGCGAAGCGCCGACCGCTGGCAAGAACGTCTACTACAACCGCAATTCGTGGCAGGGGTCTTCGCTGGCGCCCGATACGCGTATCGTCCCGCGCCACGTGTATGAAAGCCGCGACACGCAGATCGCCTCGATCCCGGCGGGGTACAAGCCTGCCTGGGAAGACGACCGGCTGAACCCCTACCGGGCGATCCAGACGGTGGCGGGTCATCAGGCGACCCAGCAGATCTGGTCCAACCAGGTGCCGCGCCGCCTTATCTCTCAGGCGAACAAGCGCCAGCCGTTCCCGAAGAACCTCTGGACAGCGCGCTACCGGCATGAGGTGAAGGCACCGGACATCGCCTACGTCGCGAACCAGACCTATCCGCCGGTCGACGTGCAGATCGCCTACGCGGCGCAGGCACCGTACCGCACCGATGTCCTGTCCACGCGCGGCAACGCGGGCGCATCCGGCGGCGGCTTCGTGGAGATCGGCGTCTTCACCACCAGCGACAAGGCGGCTGCGGCCTCTGCCCGGCTGGCGGCGGCAGGGTTCCCGGTGCAGGCGGCCAACGTCACGCACCGCGGCCAGTCCGTGCAGCGGCTGCGCGTCGGTCCCTACGGCACCGATGTTGCCGTGAACGCAGCGCTCGCCGCGGTGCACCGCAGCGGCTACACACAGGCCTACGTCCGCTGAGCCGGACCTGAGACACAAGCCCGTTCGGAACGGACGGCTTCAGAGAGGCCCGGGCATGGGGGTGCCCGGGCCTCTCGCTTTTCAGGGGTTGAAAATCAGGACCCGCAGATGCCCTGCAATCGCACCCAGTCTGCATCCGACAGGACGGTGCGGCTGCCGGTGGCGCGCATCGGGTCCGCCTCGATCAGGGCCAGCGTGGACTCGCCGGTGATGTCGATGGCGTAGGCATAGGGCGTGCTGCGCAGTTCGGCTTCGGCGAAGGCGGGCAGCAATCGCGCGGCATCCGGGGCCCTTACGGGGCGGGTCATGATGTACTCGGCGTAGTCCGAAAGGGCTGAGTCCGGCAGGCTGCCGGTGGTCAGCAATTTCAGCGATGCCGCCAGCCCCGCCCAGTCGAGCAATTCTGCCAGCGGGTCGCTGGCACGGGCGCGGGCGGCCTCCACCAGCGCAAAGCCCGCAGCCACGTCCGGATCCTCGTGATCTTCCACCACGCGGCGGTGCAGGAGCACGATGCCGCCCGGCAGGTGCGTGCTGGTGAACCCGCCGCCCGGCACGATCACCACGCTGCCCGACGACTGGATGCGCTGCGAGAACCTCTTGAGCGGTTCGCGCGCGTCGGGCGTGTTGCACGGCTGTCCCGTCAGGCGGGTGATATGGGTCAGAAGGTTGGCGCCGATTTCCGCCCGTTTCACCGGGGGGACAACCGTCGTGGCATAGCGTTCGAGGGCATCGGGCAGCCAGAAGATCGCCCCGGCGGCCAGCGCCACGAAGAAGGCGCCGGTCAGGTAGAAGCGCAGCTTTCCGGGGCGCGGACGTCGCCGGTCGATGGCACGCAGTACGCGGTCCAGTCCGGCGATCATGTCGGTCTCGTCCGCCGGCAGTTCGAGTGTCTCGTCCGGGTCGCTGTCGGGATGGTAGATGGCGGGCACCTGCGTGCCGTTGGCCCGCGTCACGGCGCCAAGCGACCAATGGGCGAGAATGTCGCCGGAGGTCGAACTCATGGTGAGGGTCGCATCGCCAAGCGAAACGATCACCTCGCGCCGCTGTGCGTCCGGGTCCGGGCGCCACAGCCCGGTGGCCTCGAGCCTCTGGAATTGCTTCAGTGCTGTCATGCGGGCGCTGCTCTGCCTCTCGCTTCGGCGGACGATAGCACGGTGCACACAAGAGGTGCAATCTGGAGAGAAAGGCCGCGCTTAACCCGGGTTTAACCGCGCCGGCGCCAAGCTGACCGAAACGGAGGTCAGGCCATGCACCCTGTGGACGAGCTGGCGCAGCTGCGCGCACAAATGCGGCGCCTGAAGGCGCGCGAGGCGGAACTGCGGGCGCAGTTCCTGTCGGGAAACGCCCCGCCGATCAGCAACCGCCACCGGGTCGAAATCGTCCGGCAGCGCCGCCCGGCCTTCGTGAAGGACAAGCTGCCGGAACACGTCCTCAACGATCCGTGGTACTGGGAAACCCGGGAGACGCAGGTCGTGAAGGTGGTCGATCTGGCCCGGCGTGGCGGCGGATGGGCCGAGGTAGACAGCGTCCTCGAGACCTGAGGCACGCCATGGTGGCCAACCCCGGCCCGTGCCCGGGAACGCCCACCCTACGTCCCGCAGCGCCCCCAGCACCGAAAGCACGACGCCGCCCCTTCATCTTGGTCCAAATACCTGCTGCAACGTCAGTCCTCACGCCTTCGGCAACAGCAAGGAGCGCGCGGGTCGGCGTGCGCAGCACGGCGAAATCACATCTCCTTCGCCAGTGCGCGCAGCTCGAACTTCTGGATCTTGCCGGTCGAGGTCTTCGGCAGTTCCTGGAACACCACCTTCTTGGGGGTCTTGAACCCGGCCAGCCGCTCTCGGGCAAAGGCGATCAGGTCGGCCTCCGTCGCCTCCCGCCCGTCCTTCAGCTCGACGAAGGCGCAGGGCACCTCACCCCATTTCTCGTCCGGCTTCGCCACCACCGCGCACAGCAGCACCGCCGGGTGCGCCATCAGCACCCCCTCCACCTCCACCGAGGAGATGTTCTCGCCGCCGGAAATGATGATGTCCTTCGCGCGGTCGGCGATCTGCAGGTAGTTGTCCGGATGCATCACGGCGATGTCGCCGGAGTGGAAGAGCCCGTCCTTGAAGGCCTCTCTCGTGGCGCGCGGGTTCTTCAGGTAGCCCTTCATGACGCCGTTGCCACGAAACACGATCTCTCCGCGCGCCTGGCCGTCGCGCGCGATCGGCGCACCGTCATCGTCAAGCACGTCCATCGGTTCGAGGAAGGGCATCGCCACGCCCTGACGCGACTTCTGGGCGGCGCGGGCCTCGCCCTCCATGTGGTCCCACTTGGACTGCCAGGTGCATTCGGTGCCGGGGCCATAGGTCTCGGTCAGGCCGTAGACCTGCGTGACGTTGAAGCCCATGGGTTCGATCGCGGCGAGCGTGGCGGGTGCGGGCGGCGCGCCGGCGGTGAAGACCTCGACCACATGGTCGAACGCCCGCCGCTGGTTCTCGGGTGCGTTGATCAGCGTGTTGAGCACGATGGGCGCGCCGCCGAAGTGGGTCACCCCCTCGTCGGCGATGGCGTTGAATATCGAGTCGGCCCGCACGTCGCGGCAGCAGACGATGGTGCCGCCGACGGCCGGCATCATCCACGTGTGGCACCAGCCGTTGCAGTGGAACAGCGGCACGATGGTCAGGTAGACCGGGTGAAGCACGATGCGCCACGACAGGACCTGTCCCATGGCGTTCAGGTAGGCGCCGCGGTGGTGGTAGACCACGCCCTTGGGACGGCCCGTGGTGCCCGAGGTGTAGTTGAGCGCGATGCTCTCCCACTCGTCCTCCGGCATGATCCATGCAAAGCCGGGATCGCCTTTCGTCAGCAGGTCCTCGTACTGCAGGTAGTCGGAATGGCGGTGCACCCCGGCATGGTCGTCGGGCACTTCGACGACCTGCGGCGGTTCGTTCTCCATCCGGTCGAGCGCCTCGGCCAGCACCGGCAGGAACTGCGTGTCGCAGAGCACGACCTTCGCCTCGCCATGATCGAGGATGTAGGAGACCGTGTCCGGGTCCAACCGCGTGTTGATCGCGTTCAGCACGGCCCCGCAGGCGGGCACGCCGAAGTGCGCCTCCACCTGCGCGGGGATGTTCGGCAGGATCGTCGCGACCACGTCGCCCGGCTCCACACCCAGGCCGGCCAGTCCGGACGCCAGCCTGCTGACCCGTTCGGCATATTCCACGTAGGTCTTGCGGTGCGCGCCGTAGACCACGGCCAGGTGATCGGGCCAGATCTGGACGGCCCGGTTGAGGAAGGACAGGGGCGTGAGCGGCACGTAATTCGCCGCGTTGCGTTCCAGTCCGGTTTCATCCTTCAGCCAGCCCATGTCGTACCCTCCCTGATGGTCAAGCAAGAATGTTGCGCCAGTTGACGGGGAAGGAAAAGGGGGTTTTCGTATTCCGGACAAAGGAGTTTTCAGATGATCATTTCCCGCGGGCGCAAATACATTTTCGTGCACATTCCGAAGACCGGCGGCACGTCCCTGGCGGCGGCTCTGGAGGATCGCGCGATGCGCGGCGACATCCTGATCGGCGACACGGAAAAGGCCAAGCGACGCAAGCGCCGGGTGAAGAAGCTGCAGGAAACCGCGCGCGGGCGGCTCTGGAAACACTCCAACCTGATCGACATCGAGGGCGTCGTGACCCCGCAGGAGGTGGAGGATTTCTTTGTTTTCACCATGGTGCGCAACCCGTGGGACCGGATGGTGAGCTATTACCACTGGCTGAGAACGCAAAGCTTCGATCACCGGATGGTGCACCTGTCCAAGATGATGACCTTTTCGGACTTCGTGAAGCACATGTTCACCCGCAAGCAGATGGAACAGTGGCCCTACACCGCCTACACCACGGATTCGCAGGGCAGGAACCGCTGCAACCACTACATCCGGCTGGAGACGTGGCGGCCGGACATGGACATGCTGGCGCAGCACCTTGGTTTCATGCCGGGGATCGGGCACCTCAACCGCTCTCCCCGCCATCCGGATTACCGAACCTATTACACCGACGAAACGGCGGAGGTCGTGGGCAACATCTGCCGTCAGGACATCATGCGGTTCGGTTACAGGTTCTGAGGGACGCGCGGCGCGGGTCCGGCGGGCGTGCGCCGAACGGCCGTTACCGGATCGGTTCGAACAGCGCGTCTTTCATGCTGCAATCCTTCACCACGTCGCGGCCACAGGGCACCGGCGTCAGGTCGCGCGACAGGCAGACGCGGACCTCCTGGATGTAGGCGTCCCGGCAGGTCACGGTGACCATGTCCTTCTCAAGTCCCGGGTTGGCCTTCAGGAAGGCCTCTTCGACCACCGAAGCGGGCAACTTCACCGGCTTGTCGAGCTTGCGGAAGACCGCCGGCCGGGTGACGGTGCCATAGGCCTCGCGGGAGAGGGCGTAGTAGGCGCTGGCCGACAGGCCGGAGCAGACGCCGTGCTTCTTCCACTGGTGCCACGCAAGGCCGGAGGTCCCCATGATGTCGGCGATCTCGGCGGTCTGCTGGCGGGAGGGCTGACGTTCCGTCGTCGGGCAATAGGCGGGCCAGCCGCGGTGGTACTGCGGCCACAAACCGTGGAGGACCCAGCCGAAATCCGCGTCGCATTGTTCGGAGTTTCGGGCATCGCCCTCCATCCGGCACCAGTTCGGCGACCACGACAGCGACATGACGTAATAGTCGAATTCCCCGGCGGGTTCGCCGTCGGCCAGTGCGGGGGTGGCGGCGAACAGGGCCAAGGCGGCAAGAAGGGCGCGCATTTTTCCGTTTCCTTTTGATTTTCGCGGCACTATATACGGCGCAAGTTTCCCCACAACGGTAACCCGCCCCGGAGTTGATCCGGGGTCTCCCGCGGCCCCGAAAGGCGGTCCGGGGCACGGAAAAGGTTTGGCCGTTAAGACGTGAATAGGAGTAGACGAGATGTCCAAGCTGCTGCACCCCAAGGCGACCGCCGTCTGGCTGGTGGACAACACCACGATGACCTTCAAGCAGATCGCCGATTTCACCGGCTTTCACGAGCTAGAGATCCAGGGCATCGCCGACGGCGACGTGGCCGTGGGCGTCAAGGGCTTCGACCCCATCGCGAACAACCAGCTTGAGCAGGCCGAGATCGACAAGGCGGAGAAGGATCCGCTGTACCGGCTGAAGGTGAAGTTCAACCCGGCCGCCCGCGACGAGGAAAAGCGCCGCGGCCCGCGCTACACCCCGCTGTCGAAGCGTCAGGACCGTCCGAATGCGATCCTGTGGCTGGTGAAGTTCCACCCTGAACTGACCGATGGCCAGATCGCCAAGCTGGTCGGCACCACGAAGCCCACGATCCAGTCGATCCGCGAGCGCACGCACTGGAACATCCAGAACATGCAGCCCATCGACCCGGTGGCGCTTGGCCTCTGCAAGCAGACGGAGCTCGACGCTGCCGTGGCCAAGGCCGCGAAGGATCTGGAAAAGGTGATGACCGACGACGAGCGCCGCAAGCTGGTGTCGACGGAGCAGAGCCTCGAGATGGACAGCGCCGAACCGCGCCTGCCGTCGAACATGGAAGGGCTGGAGAGCTTCTCGCTGTCCGATCCCCGTGGCGACGACGACGAGGAAGAGGACGACAACCAGAACTACCTGGACGCCGACAGCTTCTTCAACCTGCCTGAAGACAAGGAGGACGAGGACCGCTGAGGCGGGCCTCTTCCTCTGACGCCGCAAGCACTTCGAAACCGCGGGCCGTCACTGGCCCGCGGTTTTCGTTTGCAGGGTGGGTGAATGGGCAGGGTCGGGCGCGGCGCCCGGATGGCCACGTGACAGAGCGGTTCAGAAGTTCAGGGAGAACCCGGCATTGAACCCGGTGTGGCCCTTGTCGTCGGACGTCAGCTCTACCCGGCCGCCGAGGCCGTTCAGCGCCTGCGCCTTGAAGCTCATGCCCAGCGACATCTGTGTCTTCGACAGCACGTCCACGGCATCGAACGGCGCCTTACCGGACACCGCGATCTCGTCCTGTTGGCCGCCGAAGGCCGTCAGCCCGAGGAAGGGACGCAGGCTCGCCCCGGCGGCGGTCATCGGCGCCCCCACTTCCAGCCTCAGGGCGGTGGCGGTGCTGTCACGCTCGTCCACCGTCGCACCGGGCAGGCCGGAGACGGGGTAGGCCTTCGTCGTGTGGTGCAGCGCGTCACCCTGGACGACGAAGTCGATCCCGTGGCCCGCGCCATCGTCCATCAACATGCCCGATCCGCGCAGCGTCAGACCCAGCAGGCGCCCGTCCCGGTCGGCGGCGCCTGTGGCGGTGTCGGGGCTGTCGATCACGTTGTGGCTGCGGCCCACGTAGGCGGCACCGTCGAAGGCGAGCCGGCCAACCGTGCGGCCGTAGGTCAGGCCCAGGAAATAGGAGCGGATGCGCGCCTTGTGGATGTCATCCGCCAGTTCAGAGGCGCCCTGCCCATAGCCCGCGAAAGCCGAGAAACCCGTTTCGCCGAAGCCGTAGCCAAGGACCACGTTGCGCCGGTCGGTGTCGGTCTCTTGACCGCCGGACGGATCGACCGTGCTGCGCCCGGTGCTCGCCCCAAGCCAAACACCTGCAGCGGCCGTATCGAGCGCGGTCTGCCCGATGCCAAAGCCGATCTCGCGCCCGAGCAGGTCGGTCTGCGACATCGCGGTCTTGTCGGCGGCATGGGCCGGAACAAGGGAAGCGGCAGTCAGGGCGACGGCAAGCGCAAGGCGCGCGAGGCAGGACATGGAGGGCTCCGGGGCAGCGGGCAAGCAGTTGGCCGCAGCTATTGCGAATAGCCCGCAAGCGCGCAATAGCCCCGGGCCACGAGAGGCGGCAGGTGCGTCCTTTCGGGCGCAGTTTCTGATCGGTTCAGAAGCGTTTGCGTGCGTTCAGGGCAGCGGTGATGGTCCCGTCGTCGAGATAGTCGAGCTCCCCCCCGATCGGCACACCCTGCGCCAGCGAGGAAACGGACACCCGCCCCTCGAGCTGGTCGGCGATGTAATGGGCGGTGGTCTGCCCGTCGATTGTGGCGTTGAGCGCGAGGATGACCTCCGTCACGTTCTCGGCGCCAAGCCGGTCCATCAGCCGGGGAATGCGCAGTTCGTCCGGCCCCACGCCATCCAGCGCCGACAGGGTCCCACCCAGTACGTGGTAGCGGCCCTTGAAGACCTGCGCGCGTTCCATGGCCCAAAGGTCTGCCACATCCTCGACCACGCACAGGAGCCCGTTGCCGCGCCTTTCGTCGCTGCAGATCGGGCAGATGTCGGCGGTCGAGACGTTGCCGCAGTTCAGGCATTCACGCGCGGTGCGGGCAACCTCGGTCATCGCTTCGGACAGCGGTTGCAGCAGCGGCCCGCGCTTGCGGATCAGGTGCAGCACGGCGCGCCGGGCGGACCGGGGGCCAAGGCCCGGCAGGCGCGCCATGAGGCCGATGAGCGTGTCGATGGGGTCGGTGTCTTTCATGGACCTGCGGCGTTCGGTTCAGTGCGGATAGGTACACGTCATTTGAGGAGAAAGTCGATGATCGTCGGCAGGAAGGACAGGAAGGCGACGATGCCCGCCGCAGAGACCGAAACCTGTCCGCCCGGCGGCAGGGTCTGGATGCCGTGCAGGGTGTCGCGCGTCTCCATCAGCTTGTCCAGCGGTTCCAGCGTCGCGATGTCCAGATAGCCGTCGCCCTCCGGGTCCTTCAGCGGGCCGTCGGGGCGCGGCGGCAGGCCGGAGCGCTGCCTGTGATGCGCCTCGATCAGGCGCTCCACCTCGTTCATCGCCTCGGACTTCACCTCCCGCAGCCTGTTCGACAGGGGCAGGATCGGCACTGCGTAGGTGGCCACGACCAGCGACAGGGTCAGGAGCGAAAACAGCGCCACGGTCTGGTCGACCTCGAAGCCGGACAGGATCAGCGACAGGATCGACAGCGATGCCACCAGCGCCGAGGTTGTGACCAGCAGGCTGTTGGCGCGCAGGAGCGCGGGCAGCGGTTCGCGCGAAAGGTTCAGGATGCGCAGGTCGATGTCGTCGATCCTCACCAGCACGGCCCACCAGAAGCGGAAGATCACCGCGACGGCGGCGCCGATGATCAGGTTTCCGCAGAAGATGAAGAGTGAGAGCATCCGGGTCAGTAGCAGCTTCGGCACCGGGTTCGGGCAATGGTCGGGCGCGCCGAGTACGGTGCCCAGCGGGTTCTCCGCCGCTTCGGCGATCAGCGGCACGAGTTCCGACAGCGACAGGACCTCGCGGTTCCACGGATCATAGATCCAGATCCCGCCCGCCAGCAGGCCACCCCAGGCTGCCGCCAGCACCAGCGAGGCCGGGGTGAACAGCGTCCGGTCGATCCAGCGTTGCGGGTCGTGCGCGGGCAGGGGCATGTTGGCGTACATCTGGCCCAGCCGCGGCGTCAGCAGCCAGCCGGTGGCGTAGACGATCCAGGCGTTCAGCGTGACCAGCAGGATCAGGGCCGCGTCGCGGATGTCGCAGGTAAAGGCGGCTTCGGTGGCCAGGTAGGCGATGCCGCTGACCGTCGTCAGTCCGACGGCGATGCCCCCGGCCAATACCCATGCCCGGGGGGTGTGGTAGTGGCGTCCGGTCTGCTCCGCCGCGCCCACCGTCCCGTCTCAGAACGGCAGTTTCATGTCGGCAGGCAGCCCCATTTCCTCGGTCAGCTTGCGCATTTCCTGTTCTGCGCGGCTCTGGGCCTTGGCCTGTGCGTCCTTGATCGCGGCGAGGATCAGGTCTTCCACCACTTCCTTTTCCGAGGCCACGAAAATCGACGGGTCGATCTCCAGCCCGGTCAGTTCGCCCTTGGCCGTGGCCGTCGCCTTCACCAGGCCCGCACCGGATTCCCCGGTCACGGTCATGGTCTTCAGGTCGTCCTGCAGTTGCGTGACCTTGCCCTGCATTTCCTTGGCGGTCTGCATCATCTTGGCCATGTCGCCAAGATTTCCGAGGCCCTTGAACATCGTCTGTACTCCTGTGTTCGGGGCGCGCGCCTGCATGATCGCCGCCCGGAAGGTTCAGAGGCTTATCGCAAGCGCAGCCCCGATCGACAAGCCTTCAGGCGGCTGGGTGGCCCGGCGGCATTGCCCGCATTGGCTGTATCCCGCAGCGTTTGCGGCCATGCCGTGCGCCATCGACCCGGCGGCGCGCTTCCGTAATCAATCCTCGTCGAACGGATCCCATTCGTCCTCGACCTCCTGAAGCCCTTCCGACTGGGCTTCCGCCTCGGCCTCGGCCTGGGTGCGGATCGAGGTGATCGTGGCCTTGGGGAAGGCCGCGAGGGCGGCCTGCACGAGGGGGTGCTGCGCGGCTTCGGCTTTCAGGGCGCGGTCGGCGGCGTCGCGCCGCTCGGTCACCGTCGGTTCTTCGCAGCCGTTCACAACCGTCACCGCCCAGCGGTTGCCGGTCCAGCGTTGCAGGGCCGCGCCGAGTTTCGACGCAAGCTGCGGATCGGCAGTATCGGTCGGCGTGAACTCGATCCGGCCGGGCTGATAGGCGGCAAGGCGCAGGCCGCCCTCGACCTCCACCAGCAGCTTCACGTCGCGGTTGGCGCGGATCAGGTCCAGCACGTGTTCGAACGTCGCGTAATGGGCCAGCGCGTCGGTGGCCAGCGCAGGCGCCGCGCTGCCCGAGCGGGAGGCGACGGGGCCGGAGGGGCCGCGATGCGTGGGGGCCGGCACGCCCGTGGCCTGGGTCTGCCCGCCATGATGCGCATGCCCGCCACCACCACCGGGGCCGGTGGGCATGGGGGGCGGGGGCGTGTCCTGCAGCTTGCGGATCAGGTCCTCGGGCGTCGGCAGGTCGGCCACGTGGGTCAGACGGATCACCGCCATTTCGGCGGCCATGATGGCGGACGGCGCGGTCGAGACTTCCTCGATCGCCTTCAGCAGCATCTGCCACGCCCGGCCGAGGCTGCGCTGGCCGAGACCGTCGGCAAAGGCCTGCCCGCGCGCCCGTTCGTCCGGCGAGATCGTGGGGTCCTCGGCTGCATCCGGGGTGATCTTGACCACGGAAATCCAGTGAGTCAGCTCCGCAAGGTCGCGCAGCACGGCCAGCGGATCGGCACCGTCGGCATATTGCGCGGCCAGTTCCTCGAGCGCACCGGCTGCGTCGCCGCGCATGATGCGTTCGAAAAGATCCATGGTGCGGCCCCGGTCGGCCAGGCCCAGCATCGCGCGGACCTGGTCGGCGGTCGTCTCTCCGGCGCCGTGCGAGATTGCCTGATCCAGCAGCGAGGTCGCGTCGCGGGCGGAGCCTTCGGCGGCGCGGGTGACAAGCGCCAGTGCCTCGTCGGTGATCTCCGCGCCCTCGCTGGCCGCGATCTTGCGCAGCAGGGCGATCATGATCTCGGGCTCGATCCGGCGCAGGTCGAAGCGCTGGCAGCGCGACAGGACCGTGACGGGGACCTGCCGGATCTCGGTCGTGGCGAAGATGAATTTCACATGGGCGGGCGGTTCCTCCAGCGTCTTCAGGAGCGCGTTGAACGCGCTCTTGGACAGCATGTGAACCTCGTCGATGATGTAGATCTTGTAGCGCGCCGAGGCCGCCCGGTAGTGCACGCTCTCGATGATCTCGCGGATGTCGCCGACACCGGTACGCGAGGCCGCGTCCATCTCCATCACGTCGACGTGGCGGCCTTCCATGATCGCCACGCAATGTTCGCACTTGCCGCAAGGGTCGGTGGTCGGGCCGCCGTTGCCGTCCGGTCCGATGCAGTTCATGCCCTTCGCGATGATCCGCGCCGTCGTCGTCTTCCCGGTCCCGCGAATCCCCGTCATGATGAAGGCCTGCGCGATGCGGTCCGCGGCGAAGGCGTTCTTGAGGGTGCGGACCATGGCATCCTGGCCGACGAGATCGGCAAAGGTCTCTGGCCGGTACTTGCGGGCGAGCACCTGGTAGGCGGGCTGATCTGACATGCGGGTTCCCTGGATCGGACGGGGCCAAGCTATTGTCCGGGGCAGGGGATCGCAAGCCTTGCGGGAACCGCCTTCGCACTTAAGACGTTCGATCACGACTGGGTGTACGGAGGGTGACCATGCGACTTAGGGGAATTCGGAGCAGTTCCAACGTCGAGGACAGGCGGGGCCGTGGCGGCGGCATTGCCGTCGGCGGCGGACTGGGCCTCGGCGGCGTGCTCCTGGTACTGGCCATCGGCTATTTCACCGGCATTGACGTGTCGCCGATCCTGACCGGAAACGGCTCCGGCCAGTCGCAGCAGACGCGCCCCCTGACGGAACAGGAAGAGCAGGCGGGCGAGTTCAGCGCGCAGGTCCTCGCCACGACCGAGCAGGTCTGGACCAACGTCTTCCCGAACGCCTTCGGCAAGCCCTACGATCCCCCGACACTGGTTCTGTTCAGCCAGGTCACGCAGTCGCCCTGCGGCGGTGCGTCGGGCGCCACGGGACCGTTTTACTGCCCGGCCGACGAGAAGGCCTATCTCGACACCGCCTTTTTCGCCTACATGAAGCAGGAACTTGGGGCGGGCGGCGACTTTGCGCAGGCCTACGTCATCGCGCATGAGGTCGCGCACCACGTCCAGGACGAGATCGGCATCCTCGCAGAGGTCAACGCCATGCGGCAGCGCGCCTCCGAGCGCGAGGCCAATGCCCTGACCGTGCGGCTGGAACTGCAGGCGGATTGCCTGTCGGGCGTGTGGGCCTCCTACGTCGACGACCTGCTTGAGCCGGGCGACATCGACGAGGCGCTGAACGCCGCGCAACGGATCGGTGACGACTACCTCCAGCGGAAGGCGGGACGGGTCCCGAACCCGCATACTTTCACACATGGCACCTCCGAACAGCGGCAGCGCTGGTTCAGCAACGGGTACGAGTCGGGCAGCCCCGCGGCCTGTGATACTTTCGGCGCCGAACGTCTCTGACGCTTGCGCGCCGGGGACGCTTGACGCTAGGATCGGGCATGGCCCATCGGCAGGGGGCCGCCTGATCCGCGGAAAGCCTTCGCACCTGCATCTGACGTCGAAGACCCACATCTTCGGATTTCTCTGGCCCGAGCAGCGGATTGCGGGCGATGACGGAGGAAGCCGATGTCCGAAACATCCCTCGACAAGCTGCGTCTCGACGCCAAACTTCTGCACCGCGCGTGGATCGCGCGCGAACCGTGGGCCGTCGAACGTGTGCGCCAGCACCCGCCGCGCAAGGACCTGACCGACCTTGTCCGGGCCGATTTCCTGTTCATCATCGCGCAGGAGAACGGCTTCGCAAGCTGGCCGCGGCTGAAGGCGGAGGCGGAGAGGACCGGCCTCGACCGGGCCGCCCGGTTGCAACGCCTGAAGGTGGCGCTGGCCCACGGGCAGGTCGATCTGGCCGAAACCCTGCTGGCCGACACACCCGACCTGCCGGATGGCCTTTTTGGACTGGAATGCGCGCTCTACCGCCGCGCGGCGGTGGAGCAGGCGCTGGCCGCCCGGCCGGAACTGGCGGTACAGCAGCTGGGGCCGCGAACGCCGATCCTGCACCTCAGCTTTTCGCGCTGGATACACAAGTGCCCGGAACTGGAAGGCGACATGCTGGCCATTGCCGATCTGCTGGTGGAGCATGGGGCGGACGTGAATGACGGTCTGCCCGGACCGGACGGCCACCGGCTGTCGGCGCTCTATGGGGCCATCGGCCACGCCGACAACATGGCCTTGGGCGAATGGCTGCTGGATCACGGCGCCGATCCGAACGACGGCGAATCGCTCTACCACGCGACGGAGCTTGGCCATCACGGCGGCCTGCGTCTGCTGCTGGCTGCGGGGGCGACGCCGGAGGGAACGAACGCGCTGTTCCGGGCCATGGATTTCAACGACCACGTCGCGGTCGGGATGCTGTTGGAGGCGTACTCCGACACCGGGGAGATGAACGGTGGCACCATCCCGGCCTTGCATCACGCAGCGCGGCGTGGCTCCGACAGGCGGATGGCGGAGATGCTACTGGACGCGGGCGCGGACCCGGAATGGTGCTGGCAGGACACGCATCCCCTGGCCTTCGCGAAGGTCTACGGCAACGCGCAGGTCGCGGCGGCGCTCGAGGCGCGTGGTGTCACGTGCGACCTGAGCCGGGAGGAGGCGCTTCTGGTGTGCGCGGCAGAGGGGCTGGACAGCCCGGGAGACTGCGTCGTTCCCAACCGGCTCGCCGGACCCTACCGCAACATCGTCCGCGAGATCCTGCATCTGCCGGACCGCCTGGACCATCTGCAGCGCCTCGTCGCCGTCGGTTTGCCCTTCGACGCAGCGGATGCGCATGGGGTCACGCCGGTGCAGATCGCGGGCTGGGAGGGGCTGCCGGAGATCATGGGCTGGCTTTTGTCGCTGAGGCCCGACCTGAGCCACGTCAACGGCTACGGGGGCACGCTCCTGTCGACGATCCTGCATGGGTCGGAGAACAACCCCGCGCGTGCCGACCGCGACCACGAAGCATGTCTGCGGCTGGCGCTGGAGGCCGGGGTCGCCTTGCCCCGGCACGTCATCACCGCGACGGGGAGCTCCGACCTGCGCCAGTTCCTGTCGGATTGGGCAGAGGCCCGGCCCGGGCAGGTGGTCTGAGAGTTCCCCCGTTCACCTTCCACGGCCGTCATGCCGACCGAATCGCTAGGACCGGGGCGTCAAGTGTGTATCATCGCCGGGAACGGATTTTCCCCAGTCGGGTGAACAAGGGAACGGAAAGAACGGGGTAAGTGACGGGGATCGGAGAGAAATCGGCGGTCGTGATGCATGCGTGGCCCGTCGGTGGCGGGATCGTTGCGATCTCGCCGCTGCCGGGTGCGGGCGGCGACTATCGCGGCGACCTCGAGCACCTGGCAAGCTGGCGCCCGGCCATTGTGCTGTCGCTCGTGACCCCCGGGGAACTGGTGGACGCAGGCGCCATGAACCTTGGCCAGAACATCCAGGACAAGGGCACGCGCTGGGTGCACCTCGCGATCGGGCCGGGGGACAGGCCGAGCGACAGCCAGATGGAGACCTGGCCTTTCGTGTCGGAACAGGCGCGGCGTGCGCTGCTGGGCGGCGGGCGGGTCCTTGTGAACAGCCGGAACGGCGGCGGGCGCTGCGGCATGGCCGTGCTGCGCCTGATGATCGAGGCGGGCGAAGCCCCCGACGAGGCCGAGGAACGGTTGAAGAGCGTTTGTCCGGAGGCAGAGGGGACGCCCGATCAGATGGATTGGGCGAAGGCCGCAACGCGCGGCGCGGCTAAGTTTGTCCGTCATCCGGAGCGTTGATCCGGGACCGCACGACATTGGAGTCACGATCCGGAAAAGCAAAAGCCCCGGCTCGGGGCCGGGGCTTTCTGGTGAGAGATTGCAACGACCCAAGCGGGGCTCGTTACGGCTGCTTCCTTCCGGACCTGACCGGGTTGGCGAGGCGCCTGCCCGCACAACCTCTCGACCGCTCATTTAGGGGTTCGCGCCGCGGATTGCAAGGGTTGCGGCCTGCCCGCCGGTCGGCGCGCGGGGACGCGGCGACCGGAGACCCGTGCGACCCCTCCGATCCCGGGCCTGTTCTGCGAAACCCTGTGGACAGGCGGGCCGGAACCGGTAAGAGCGGGGACATGGACACGCCTTTCGAGATATTCCTGAGCGCCCCTCCCGGGCTGGAAACCCTGCTGGCAGAGGAGGCCGCGGAGCAGGGATTCGCCGCGCCTGAGGCCGTTGCGGGCGGCGTCGTGACAAGCGGCGGCTGGCCCGAAGTCTGGCGGGCCAACCTCTGCCTGCGCGGGGCGTCGCGCGTGCTGATCCGCATCGCCGAGTTCCGCGCCTTTCACCTGGCCCAACTCGACAAGCGCGCGAAGAAGGTGGATTGGGCCGCCTATCTCCCCAAGGGCGCCGACGTGCGGGTCGACGTGACCTGCCGCGCGTCGAAGATCTATCACGACCGCGCGGCGCGTTCGCGCGTGGCCGGCGCGATGGAGGCGGCCGGGCTGAAGGCCGGGGCCGAAGGGACCTTCCGTGTGATGGTGCGGATCGAGGACGACCTCGTGACCGTGTCGCTCGACACCTCCGGCGAACTGCTGCATCGGCGCGGCTACAAGGAGGCGGTCGGCAAGGCCCCGCTGCGCGAGACGCTGGCGGCGTGCTTTTTGAGGGCGGCCGGGTATCG